>JACJWW010000003.1 GCA_020636935.1 Nocardioidaceae bacterium | reverse complement strand
CCGAGCGCCGTGCGGGTACGACGTACGCCGTCACCCCAAGCACCCGCGCCTCGGCCCCGAGCGTTCTTCCGGAGACAGGAACCGCCGCGTCAGGCGGGGTGTCGATCCAGGTACTCCGCAACAGCGCGGCGGATCACCTCGGCGGCAGGGGCCTGCTCGATAGCTGCACGCTCGTCGAGTCGCTCACGCAGCTTCGCCGGGAAGCGCACCGATACAGACGGCGTCGGACCGGATGGTTCGCGCCGCCCTACCGGGCGACCGTCCTTGAGTTTGACGAAGGCCCCGGGGCCCTGCTCGACGGGCCCGTTGACGATGATCGGCTCGGCCTCGAACTCGTCGGCCATCGCCTCGTACTCTTCAGGTGTTCGCCTAGTCATGGCCTCTTCCCTGTGCGATAGCGGTGCCTCAGCTCAGACAAAGTGTAATGCACTTATTGGATGCCTCAAGTCCCTCGACGCTCTTGGCGGCTCGCTGACTTTGGCGTGGTGTTCGCCGTTCGGTACTGATCGAACACCGACCAACTTGTTGCTGCCGACCTGCATGTACCCCGTTGACCGTGAGGGGTGGGTACGCCGTACGCCGGGCGCCGGCGCCGAGCGGGTACGCCGTACGCGCCAACTGGCCACCAGGCCCCGAACAGTCCGCGCGTCACGGACGCCGAGCCTGCTGCCGCGCAGCACGCTCCAGATGAGCACCCAGTCGCGCCGCCGTGGCCTTCCGCTGGGCCAGGTCCTCCCAAGTCATCCGGAAGAAGTCGTAGCCAGTGACCTCACGGATCCGCTGCTCGCGCAGCTTCTCCCGCATCAACACGTGGCGGGGTGTTTCACCGGGGCGCAGGTAGTCGAAGTACTTGCCGGCGCCGTCGAACTCTCCGGCCAGGTTGTGCGAGCGCCACAGGAAGTCGAGGATGCCGAGCAGTTCGCCGTTCGCGTCGTACACCTTGACTTGGAGCTCGGGCTTGGGGATCCGCTCGAGCACGAACAACACCCTGGCTCGTGACTCGGCGAGCGAAGCCGCGCCGTACCGGGCAAGTCGCACGGCTGCCTGCAAAGTGAGGTGCCCTGCGCGATAGCGCATTGACTCGAAGATCGGCCAGAGATCGTCCTTGCTGACGTCATCGCGCAGGAGTACGGCGTCGAGTACCACGACAGCGCCCTCCAAGTCCCGGGTCGCGGCCACCTCGAGCGCGGCCCTTGCTGGCGCACACACCAGGCCGCCCTTCCATTCGACGATCTGGCTGTCCGGTGGCGGCGCCTGGTGATAGGTGATCCCCGACTCCGTGCGCCCGGAGCCGGTGCCGAGCAGATGCGCGTGCACTGTGCTCATGTTGACGTCGTACATCGCGATGTCGTGGATCGCGGCGGCTGTCTGATTGCACAACACCACCCGTTGACCGTGGGTGAGGATCACCGCCTCGGCTTTCCTCATGTGCTGCTCGCGTGGGGTCAGCGCCTTCCACGTGGCCATTGGGATATAGGTGCCATAGCGGAGGCGCAACAGTTCGCCCCCTTTGCAGAGTCGCTGCAGCCCGCGGTCAGTGTGGCCGGCCGCGACCGCCTCCTTGCGCAGGAACAGCCCGTTCTCTCGAAGTGCGTACATGTCTTCCATGGGCCGCAAGCCTGCGCCGTTTGCGGCGGGTGGGCGAGGGCCTGCGAAGGATTGTGGATAACCACGGTGATGTGAGGCCCTGTGGATGATTGACGGTCAGGTACGCCGCCGGTTGCCCGCCGGGGGCGCGGTCCCCGCCGTACGAAGCCGCCGTACGAGGCCCGCGAGGTGCCCGACGTACGACGCTCAACGCTGCGCATGCACGTTCAATGGGGTGTACGGCGTTGACCGTGCATGTACCCCAAGCGCACTTGGGGTACATGCACCCTAAACGCAACCTTTCCATTCTTATGACACTGTTCATCTCATATGTCACGCTTGTCTGGTCTAGCCCATTTAGGCAGTACGCCGGAATAGTGCAGGAAAGCGGGTTTTGGGATGAGGCATGCGGTCCAAAAGCGTCGAGCTTGGTATGAACTGCCGCTTTTGCCCGGGTTGTTGGCGGCCGGGGTGGCGCTGGGGCTGTTTTATGCGCAGACCGCGCCGCAGGCGACTCCCGAGGGGGTGAGTCCGCAGGTGCGGCCGGTCAACACGGTGACTACTGGTGATGCGGAGTGCACTTGGGGCACCAACCCTGACTATCCAGCCGCGGGCACATATTCCGGCACGTTCACGGTGACGGCGACGGGCAGCCCGACGGTGACGGATTGGACTGCCACCTTCACTTTGCCGGCCCCGATCACTTCGTTCCAGCCCGGCACGGTCACCGACGCGGCGTCGCATTCGATAGCCGGCATTGGCGGGCCGACGGTTTACACCTACGCCTGGAGTGGCTCGGGTGGGCCGGCGTTGGGCTCAAATGTCACCTTGGCGATCCCATATTTCGGCACCGGCGACACCGGCGCTTATCGGCCATTGACTTGCACCGCCCAGTTGACCACGATGGCCACCGACATCCACGTGGCCGGCAACGGGACCGACAGTGACACTTGCGGCGCCCCGTCGACACCTTGCCTAACGATCACCAAAGGCCAAGCCCGGGCGATCGCGACCGGCAGCTCCAAGGTGCTCGTACACAACGGCACCTACACCGGCTTCACCCTGCAGCCGGGCCTCACTGTGACCGGTGGCGTCGGCGGCATCACGACTGTCAACGGCGGCGTCAACGCCTCGGCCAGCGGCACGATCGCAAACATGACGATCACTGGCCCCGGTGGCACCGACACGGCTGGCGTACTGGTTACCGCCGGCAGCCCGGTGTTGAAAAACAACATCATCGACTCCGGTACGCCGACCGGCGCCGGCTCAAGCGCGTACGGCGTACACGTCACCGGTGGGGCGGTCACGATCAACGGCGGCTCGGTGACCGCGCAGGCCGGGGTGGCTGGGACAGATGCGACGGCCGGAAAGCCGATCACTTCGAGCGCTGGTTGCGGCGCTGCGGGCGGCGCGAAAGGCACAAATTCAGGCGGCCCTGGTGGTAGTGAGGGTGGCGCACCTGGTGGCGGCACCGATTCATGCGTCGCAACACCCAAACCGGGTGCGGGCGGCACCGGCGGCTACTACAAATACATATTCCCGAAGTTCTACTACCACGCGGGCACCGCGGGCTCTAAGGCACCTGACATCAGTGGTGGAGCGAGTGGCGGAGCGGGCGGCGCAGGCGGCACAGCGAAGGCCACCTGCATTGGTGGATGCGGCACCCAGGCGACCAGTGGCACGGGCGGCAACGGTGGCAACGCCGGTACGGCCGGGGGCGGAGGCACCAACCCGTTGACCAGTGGGCCATCGAGTTGGGCTGGCGGCAACGGCCTAGCCGGCGGAGTCGGGGCCAACGGAGCAGGCGGCGGCGGAGGCGGCGGCGGCCGCCAAGTTGGCATATACCACGGTGGCGGCGGCGGCTCTGGTGGTGGCGGCGCCCTCGGCGGGACTGGCGGCACCGAGGGTGGCAAAGCCGGCGGCGGGTCTTTTGGGGTCTACGTCGTGGGCACTGCGGGTCTGACCTTGACGGGCTCACCGTCAATCACCTCAGGCAATGGCGCCAAGGGCGGTAACGGCTCTCCCGGTGGCGACGCCGGCAACGGCGCCAATGGCGGCGACGGTGGCCAGAAGAGCTCAGGGAACTCTGGTGAAGGCGGCGGCGGCGGTGGCGGTGGCGGCGCCGGTGGCGGCGGCGGCGCAGGTGGCGGCGCTGGTGGCCCTTCGATCGCACTGTATTTCCAAAGCACCGGCACCCTGACCGGCTCAGGCTCCTACACCAAGGGTTCCGGCGGTGCGGGAGGCGCGGGAGGCGCGGGAGGCGCCCGCGGCAACGGCGGACACGGCGGCTGCCAAGTCGACTCGGGGCAGTGCGGCGACCCGACGCTCCCATCGGGGCAAACCGGCACCGGCCCCACTGGCGGTTGGGCCCGTGGCGGTTGGGGCGGCTACGGCGTAGTCGGCAACCCCGGCAACCCCGGCCAGGCCGGCCAGGCCTATGTCACCTATATCTCCGGCACGGGCACGCCGTAGGCGGGAGGAGAGCCATGAGCGAGATAGCCAATGAGAGCAGCGGGCTGAGTCGGCGTACGGTCTTGCGCACTGCCGCCTGGTCGGCGCCGGTGATCACGGTGATGGCGGCTGCTCCGGCGTACGCCGTGTCTGGCGGCGACGTCGGTGGGCCCGACGGCGACTATGCCTTTAGGGTCTCGCCGGGGGCGATCGCGGTGATTGGCAGTGGAGCCGGCCAGATCAACTATTTTTGGACGTTCAAGAACAGCGGGATCAACCCGCTGGTCGGGATCACCTTCACCTTCCCTTCGGGCGGGGTGCAGCGGTGGATCCCGGCGGCGGGTCTGGCCCAACTGAGGAACCGGGCCCGCGGTCGAGCCAGGGCAGCCAAGCCAGGCCAGTCGGCAGTGTTTGTGCACAATGGCACGGTGGCTCCGGGCCAGACGGTGTCGTTTTCGGTGACGGCGGTGCCGTTGCCGAAGCATCGGCGCCCGGTGAGCCGGATGGTCAAGCTGGCCAGGCGCAACTCCAGCGCCGTGGCGAGTGCTCATTTGGCCGGGACGAAGGGGATAGTCTTCTCGATCACCGACGTGAGCGGAGTACGCCGCCGCCGTCGCCGTCGCCGATTTGGCTCTTGACCTCGAGGTGGGCTGGACCACTACATAGCGAGGGTGACCATTCGCTCGTTTCACACATAGCATAGGACGACCTTCGGTGTATCCAATGTGGTGCGCCGTGGGCCGTCGGTTATCAATGAGCATGAAACGAGCGGATTTATGAGCCCTTCTAAGCAGCGCAAGCGTTGGTCAATGCAACGCTTGCCGATCATCCCCGCCCTGGTGGCGTTGGTCTTGGCAGTGGGGGCTCTCTACGCGCAGACCGCTCAGAAGACCACTCCCGACGGCATCAGCGACCAGGTACGCCCTGTCAACACGGTCACCACTGATGACGCTGAATGCACCTGGGGCCTCGATCTCAATGGCTACTCCACGGGTACGACGTACTCCGGCACGTTTAGCATCTCCGCGACCGGCAATCCGGCGACCTCTTGGATTGCGACCTTCAACCAGACCGCAGGCACAGCGATCACCAACCCAGGCACGGTCACTGATGCCGCCTCCCACACTGCGACTGGGGTGGCACCAAACCCATTCACATATGCCTGGACGGGTAGCGGCGGGCCAGCCTTGGGCACCAATGTCACGTTGAGCATCCCTGCTCAGGGCACGCATCGTGCGCTGACCTGTACGGCGAAGCTGACCACGTTGACGACCGACATCCATGTGGCCACCTCAGGCACCGACGGCCCCACCTGTGGTGCCCCGGCCACGCCCTGCAAGACGATCGATTACGGTCAAACCCGTGCGGGCATCAACGGCAGCACGAAGGTGTTCGTACACAGCGGCACCTTTGGTAGCTTCACTCTCCAGTCGGGCATCACCGTTCTTGGTGGCGTCGGTGGCGGCACCACGACCGTCAGCAGCATGGTCACCGCATCTGTCAACGGCACGATCGAAAACATGTCGATCACCGGCTCCGGTACCGGCGTACTCGTCGCGGGCGGCAGCCCGTTGTTGAAGAACAACATCATCAACTCCGGCACCCCGACGGGCGCTGGCTCCAGCGCGTACGGCGTACGCGTGACCGGCGGCAGCCCCACCATCAATGGCGGCACCGTGACCGCAAAGGCCGGGATTGCTGGAGCCAACGCGTCAGCTGGTAAGCCAAACACCCCCTCGGCACCGTGTGGCCCCGCTAATGGCGATGACGGCGGGTGGGGTACCGACTACGGCGTCGGAGCGTCACCCTGCAGCACCGGCACAGACGATTACGCAGCACAGAAGGGTGGCGCCGGAGGCAACGGAGGCGAGGGGGCGTTTTCCTACACAAATGGCACTCCTGGAGGTACTGGGGCTGGCACAGGTGGCGGCGCCGGCGGGGCAGGTGGCGGGAATTATGCTGGCATTCAGGCGACGAGCGGGTCGGGCGGCAACGGAGGCTCGGCTGCTACCCCCGTTAACAATGGCGGGACCAACACCAGCGCGTTGGCAGCTGGTCTTGACCCTTGGTCGGGCGGAAGCGGCGGGGTCGGCCTGGATGGTAACCCCGGGTTCGGCGGCGGCGGCGGCGGCGGCGGACGATCCGCGTCCTTTCCCGGCGGCGGCGGCGGCGCTGGCTCAAACGGAGGCAACAAAGGAAAGGGTGGCACTCAAGGAGGTGCCGCAGGCGGTGGTTCGTTTGGCGTGTACGTCGTGAACTCCGCCAGCCTCACCTTGATCGGCTCACCATCAATCACTGCGTCCAATGGCGGCAATGGTGGCTTCGCCTCGGTCGGTGGCGATGGTGGCAATGCGTCTAATGGCTCGGATGGCGGCAACAAGGGCGGCGGCAATGCCGGCGAAGGCGGCGGCGGCGGCGGCGGCGGCGGCGCCGCTGGTGGCAGCGGTGCCGGCGGCGGGGCTGGTGGCCCTTCGATCGCACTGTACTTCCAGAGCAGCGGCTCGCTGACCGGCAGCGGTAGTTACAGCAAGGGGAGTGGTGGCGACGGCGGCGACGGTGGCACCGGCGGCAACGGTGGCACCGGCGGCACCGGCGGCTGTAACACCGGTCCAGGGAACTGCGACCCAGCCCCAACGTCCAGCAGCATCACCGGCACTGGCCCCAAGGCCCAACCCTCTAACGGTGGCTGGAACAGAGGCGGCGGCGGCGGCAAGGGGGAAGACGGCAACCCCGGCGCCGACGGCGAGGCAGGCCAGGCCTATGACACATACATCAACGGCACCCACACGCCCTAGCACCAGAGCACGATCCGAAGGCCCACCCTCAGGGGTGGGCCTTCGGCATTCCCCCTCAGTTTTGTGAGGGCGACTCGTTGCGATAGCATTGATGAAGTTCGCCCGCTCCGGCGGGCGTCTTTCATGCGGGCCTATAGCTCAGACGGTTAGAGCGCTTCCCTGATAAGGAAGAGGTCAGAGGTTCAAGTCCTCTTAGGCCCACGCACCACCACGATTAGGAGACCAGACCGTGAAGAAGCTTTTGCTTGTCGCAGCCGCTGCAGTCGTCGCTGTCGTCGCCAAGAAGCGCGTCGACGCCAGCAAGCACGAGCAGGCGTTGTGGCAAGAAGCCACCGACTCGGTCTTGAAGTCTTAACAAACCACCCGCGACCACCGGTCGCATCGGGGCCTTGGCGCAATTGGTAGCGCACCTGCTTTGCAAGCAGGGGGTTAGGGGTTCGAGTCCCCTAGGCTCCACGTCATGAAACCGCAGGTCATCCTGCGGTTTCTTTCATTTCTCACGTGCTCAGGTTCGGTTCAAGCTCCGGTTTGTAGGGTACCGGTGGGCCAGGTCAACGGTGTGACCCCTTTATGCAGCAGGCCCATCGTTGTGATCGGCGAGTCGCTGCTCAAAGTCGGCGAGCGCGGCTCGGATGCGGTCTTGGTGCCGCTTGAGCGTCGGCAGGTCGATGGCGTCGGCGAAGTGCGCGGCGAGGAACTTGTCGCTCTCGACGTCGAGCCGTGAGCGGTTTGCGGTGAGGTCGGCGAACTCCTGATCGCGGCCAGCGGATCGTTTGTCGAACGCCGCGTCAACCTCGGCTGCGAGGTCTGTCTGGACGTTGTTGGGCGCATCGAAAGCTGGACTGGAGATAGTTCGAGTTCGCCGTCGGGAGAGACCGCAGAGGAGCTTCGTGCCGATCTGACACACATGCTGAACGACGTTGCCAGATGGGAGGCTGCGCGGTTCTCTGATCTTGCGGTCGGGTTGCGGCCCCAGCCCGAAGAATCGCACTCTGACGCGCCAAGTTCGCACTCTAGAGTGTGAAATTCGCACTCTAGCGGTAGGCTGATCGCTATGTCCTGGGATGCGCCTGCTGTGCTGGCCCTCATCGAGAAGATGCGGGCGCATCGTGGCGACTTCACTGGCGTGGAGGTCAAGCGAGGTGCGGGTGGCGTACCTGATCTTGCTGCAACGCTGTGCGCGTTCGGCAACATGCCTGACGGTGGGGTCGTGATCGTCGGACTCGATGAGCGTGCCGAGTTCGCCATAACTGGGGTAGAAGATCCAGCCGCAGTGGAGCAGGCGATCGCTTCTCAAGCGAGGCTGGCAGTGACTCCGCCCCTGACGGTCACCTTCGAGACTCTGGCGATTGCGGACAAACAGATCGTGGTCGCTGAGGTGCAGGGGCTCAGCGCCCACCAGCGTCCATGTAAGACCGGGGGCCGGGCGTACCTGCGTCAGGCCGATGGCGACTACGCGATGAGTGCAGCCGAGGAGCAGCAAATCCTCGCAGTACGAGACCGACCGCGCTACGACGCAGGTCCGGTCGAGCGCGCGACGCTCACTGACCTCGACCCACGCTTGGTCAGCCAGTTCGCCTCAGCAGTTCGTGCCAGTTCACGTCGACTCCGAGATGTAGACGACGAGACACTCCTCCGGCGTCGCGGGGTGCTAGACATAGACAGCGACCGAGTGACGCTCGCCGGGCTTTATGCACTTGGGGAGTACCCGCAGCAGTTCGCCCCGAGCCTCGCGGTAACGGCCGCAGTCGTATCCGGCCCAGGGTCAGCGGATCGTCTTGTTGACCTCGTGCATCTTGACGGACCAGTACCCGACCTCCTTGTCGCAAGCATGGAGTGGGTGCGTCGAAACCTCCGCACCGGCATTCGAGTGGGTACCGATGGACACAACTACGACCACCCCGAGCTCCCGCTCGGTGCCGTGCGGGAGCTCATCGCGAACGCCCTCGTGCACCGCGATCTAGGACCGCATACGCAAACCAAGCGCGTTGAGATTCGGCTCTTGACCGATCGGTTGGTCATCACCAGCCCGGGCGGGCTCTGGGGAGTGAGTCGGGAGCAGCTCGGGACCGCTGCGGGGAAGTCCGCTGTAAACGAGCACCTCTACGGCATCTGCGGCTATCTCAACACCTCCCAAGGTGCGCGAGTCATCGAAGGCGAGGGCGGCGGCATCGGTGAGGTGCAGCGAGCGCTGGGTGAATGGCCCGCTGATCCGCCGATCTTCATCGACCAGGCTGTAACCTTCACTGCAGTGCTGATGAGGCCACGCGCGGAACAAGACCCGCAGGCGTCGGCGCCCCATTCCCAGTCGGGTGATCCTCAGACCCGGGTTCTGACTGTTCTCGCTGCAGGGTCGCTGGATCGAAATTCGATCATCGAACGCACCGGCTTGACTCGCTCACAGACGCGCTACGCGATCGAAAAGCTCATCGCCACGGATCGCGTCACCATGCACGGCGGGCTCGGTGCCCGCAACACCACCTACTCGCTCGCGTTGGAAGACTAACCATGCAGTGCCTCAGCGAAGCGTCACCGTCGCGACACAAGTTCCTCGCGCGGTTGCAGGGAGAGATCACCAAGCGTGGTGTGGTGCAGCTGCTGCGGGGGGCCTTGACCACCTCGGCCACCACATCGATCTGTACTACCCGACCGCGATCGACGGCAACGCGAAGGCCGCCGAACTGTTCGCAGCGAACCGGTTCGTCATCACTCGCCAGGCGCATCACAGTCCCATCAACCGAGGCGATGCTACCGATCAAGGCTGAGTCCATCGACCGCTTGGTCGACGAGCGCTCGATGGACACCTGGCGTGGTCGAAGTGCCTGAAGGCCAATGGTGATGGTTTGGGCTCGACCTTTGCCTCGGCAAGGTCACGTGGTCGGGCGTGTGGGCTCGCTCCAGAGTCGGACGATCGGCATGACGTGCAGTCGGTCTTCGTGGGTGTAGCTGCGCGTCCCGGTGTAAAACGCAACTCCTGCTATGAAGGCATCGCCGAGGAGTTCTCGGAGTCTGCGGAGTCGTTTCCTGCGACCCGAGCGGCTGCTTTGACCTCAAGACCGATGACGCCCCCGTCCTCGGTCTCAAAGACGAGATCGACTTCTAGGTCGTCCCGGGTGCGCCAGTGGCCGTACCCCGCGATCTCCCCCGTCCAGCTGACCTCCTTGAGGAGGTCGCCGACGACAAAGGATTCCAGCAGATGCCCGAACTCAGTCATCGCCACCGGGTCTCGTCGCCCGAGCTTCTCGGGGGTCAGCCGTAGGAGGCCGGCCGAGACGCCGGTGTCGAGCATGTGCACTTTCGGGCGAGCGTACGTGCGAGTGGTCAGGGTGCGGTTCCACGACGGCACGAGCCGGAGGAGGAAGACTGCTTCGAGTAGCCGTAGGTAGTCCCGGGCGGTCTTGGCGTCGATACTTGCTGCCTCGGCCATGCGAGAAGTATTGAGAATCTGTGCGCTCTGCCCAGCCGCTTTCTCCATGATGAGTGGCAGGGCGTGGGCTTGTCGGAGCTTGGAGAGTTCCTGGACGTCTCGCTCCAGTGTGAGGCGCACATAGGCGTCGATCCATCGCCAGCGAGCACGGCCGGAAGCTGCCGCGAGCACAATCGGGAACCCGCCGCGTATGACGAGGCTGATGTAGTCCTCGCGGCTTGTGGTGGAGGTCGGGACGGCGCTTGCGTGGGTCGAGGCGTCGAGCAGTTGGCGCACCAAGTCGGGTCGGGTGCCCGTGAGTTCGCTCTGGGTGAGTGGGAGGTGCGGGAGACGCTGAAGGCGACCAGTCAGTGCTTGCGCTGCGCGAGGCAGCGATTCATGGCGAGCCGATCCGGTAGAGATGAACTGCCCGGGTCGACTGGAGATGTTCAACTGGGCCTTGATCACATCGAGCACCACTGGGGCATCCTGGTATTCGTCGATCAGGACCACTCCATCACCGTCGATCATGGTTGCCGGGTCACGAGTGACTGCTGTCCGTGTGGCGAGGTCGTCCAAGTCAAGGAGCCGACCTCCGAGATGGTCGGCCAATTGGCGCAGGAGTGTCGACTTGCCTACCTCGCGGGGGCCCTCCAGCAGCACGACGGGACACTTCTGCTGGCGCTCCGTGCGATGTCGTCGATCCGCCGTGAAATCAGGCGGCTCGTGTCATTCACCAGCCCATCCCACGACTGAACTCCAGAACCACCGGCCTGCGAACTCCAGAACTGCCAGCTTCGCACCGGAGTGGTCCGCGGTCGCTGAGGTGCGTCGTCCACGCCTTCGCGTCGGCGCCAGTCTCGCCGAGGCGTGGGCGGCGCAGGCCTGGAGTTCAGCAGCGGTGGCGTCGTCCTGACCGGCGAGCGTGTGCGCGGAGTGCCGAAGGGCTCGCTACGGGTCGGTGGAGGCCCAACGGTAGTAGAAGCCGCGGCCTCGACCTGTGGGGGTTGACGGGGTCAGCACTCCGTCGGCCGCGAGAGCCTTGAGGATCGCACCGACGTTCGTGCCGCTGGCCCCCACAAGTGAGCCAAGTTCGGTGCTGCTGATTCGACCGCGCGCGTTTGCGTACGACATGGCAATCTCGGTGCAAGTGGGCATCGTACGCATGTGTCCGGCCGCGCGATCGAGGCTTAGAAGCCCCTCCAAAGCACTAGATCCCAAACGCCACACGGGCGCTGTACCGTCGGGTGTTCCTTCGATCGTCGTCAGAAGTTGGCGACCGCCGACCCCCGCCCGCGAGAGCTTCAAGATGGCGCCACGGGCTTCCTCGACGGGGAGTTGGATGAGCGGCACGGCGCGCTGCTCATCGATCCCACCCACGGTGAGCAAGTGGCGTAGCAGGAGCAGGGAAGAGACATCGGCCGACTCGTCGGCGGGCTCGAGGTCAGCGAGCCAAGTGATCCACGGGACGTCGAGCGCGTCTCCGACGAGCGAGGCTCGGACGTAGCTGTTCTTCCTCCGTGATCTCCAACCGCGTGTAGAACACTTGGTTCGCGAGTCTCCGGTTCCCGTCGCCGGAGTGGGCCTAGGCGTGGTGTGCGTCGGTGAGGAGTCACAGGCTGACGTGGAGGAATGCTCGGCCACCGGTGTGGTGTTGGTGGTGCTCGCGCAGGCGCTACTCCTTATCAGCGAGCCTGGCGAGGATGCAGTCATGGTCCCGCGTGAGCGTGGCAGGTCGATGGCGCCGGGGGAATGCACTTGGAGCACTTCGTCGCGAAAGTAGATCCGCAAGGCGCATAACTCGGCATAGGGTCTGTCGAGAATTCTGTGCATTGGGGGCGGTGTCTGCTGGCCAAGTCTTGGGTCAGCGGCTCTGGTCGAGGCGTTTGCTTGGTGTGGCTGCGTCCAGGATCTCGGGAGCATCGATTCCAGCATCAAGTAGGTCTCGGTCGCCGGTGAGCAGTACATCGGCACCTGCTGCCCGGGCGCCACGAAGGATGGGTCGGTCTTTGGGATCACGGATTTGGGTCTCGTCGGCGTCTGCATGCTGGGGTGTCGTAACGGTCAGGCCGCTGCTGTGGAAGATCGAGACGAAGAGTTCAGCGTCGGTGATCTTGGCGGGGAACTTGCGTGCCACTACCGTGCGGACTTCATCGAGGACAAAGTCGGAAGTCACTACTTCGTGGTGACGTTCGATGAGCAGTGCGAATATGGCGGCGACACGACCGTTAGGGAACAGGGCTGCCGAGAGCAGGGTGTTCGTGTCGCAGAATATCCGCATCAGGCTTCGGCACGTACCTCATCAATCAGGGTCTGGACATCGGACTCATTGGACAAGTGGAGTTCTTCGGCGCTACCGGTGAGGTTGCGTTGGAGCATCCGCATTGCATAGAGGGCGGGGTTCATCATCACGACGCGGTCCTCATCCCAGATGAGCACAACCCGGTCGCCCTCACTGACGTTGAGTTTTTCGCGTAGGTCCTTGGGCAACGTGATCTGGCCCTTCGACATCACCTTGGCGCCTTCAACGATGGGGGTACTCATGACGACTCCTCCTAGATTCCCTACTTGTAGGGTACAGGAAGGCCCACATGTTGATGCCTACAGTGGCTGGTTCGGTACACAGTGACTAGCTCGAGAGCTCCGCGAGAGGGTCCGCTGCACTCTTAGGCGGCACTGATGATGGAACTGTCCTCGACGTGTGACGCGTGCAATGGCTTGGGCATCTTTCAGTCTTGGCTTGTCTTGCAATAGATCTGTCCAAGTTTCGGGCGGGGTGTTCGTCCAATCCCTGTCACCTCTTCATACAGCCCCGTTCGTAGCCGGGCAATTGCGGGGCAAGGCCGAGTCCATCGAGCGGCTGGTCGACGAGCGCTCGATGGACATCTGGCGTGGTCGAAGTGCCTGAAGGCTAGTTGTTGTGTCCCTGAAGGCTAGTGGTGACGGTTTGGGCTCGACCTTTGCCTCGGCAACGTCACGTCGTCAGACGTGTGGGCTCACTCCAGAGTCGGTCGATCGGCATGACGTGCAGTCGGTCTTCGTGGGTGTAGCTGCGCGTCCCGGTGTAGAGCGCAACTCCTGCCAGGAAGGCATCGCCGAGGAGTTCTCGGAGTCTGCGGACTCCGGCGAAGTCGCTTCCCGCGACCCGAGCGGCCGCTTTGACCTCAAAACCGATGACGCCCCCGTCCTCGGTCTCCAAGACGAGATCGACTTCTAGGTCGTCCCGGGTGCGCCAGTGGCCGTACCCCGCGATCTCCTCCGTCCAGCTGACCTCCTTGAGGAGCTCGCCGACGACAAAGGATTCCAGCAGATGCCCGAACTCAGTCATCGCCAGCGAGCACGGTCGGAAGGTGCCGCAAGCGCGATGTGGAATCCGCCGCGTACGACGAGGTTGACGTAGTCTTCGCGGCTTGTGGTGGAGGGCGGGACGGCCCTTGCGTGGGACGAGGCGTCGATCAGTTGACGCACTAGGTCGGGTCGGGTGCCCGTGAGTTCGCTCTGGGCGAGAGGGAGGATCGGGAGACGCTGAAGCCGACCGGTCAGTGCTTGCGCTGCGCGAGGCAGCGATTCGTGGTGAGCCGATCCGGTGAGGATGAACTGCCCGGGTCGGCTGGAGATGTTCAGCTGGGCCTTGATCGCATCGAGCACCACTGGGGCGTGCTGGTACTCGTCGATCAGGACCGGTCCGTCACCGGCGATCATGGTTGCCGGGTCACGAGTGACTGCTGCTCGCGTGTCTAGGTCGTCCAAGTCGAGGAGCTGACCTCCGAGATGATCAGTCAATTGGCGCAGGAGTCTCGACTTGCCGACCACGCGGGAGCCTTCCAGCAGCACGACGGGACTCTCACGCTGGCGCTCCAGTGCGATGTCGTAGATCCGCCGTGGAATCAGGCGGCTCATGTCATCCACCAGTCCATCCCACGACTGAACTCCAGAACTACCGGCATGCAAACTCCAGAACTGCCACGATTGCACCAGTGCGGTCAGCGCTCGCTGAGGAGCTTCGTCCACGCCTTCGCGTCGGCGATAGTTTCGTCGAGGCGCTCGGCCAAGAGCCGGTAGCAGTCGACGGTTACGTCACCCTGCCGCCGCACTCGCCTCTCCATTCGCACTGTTCGCCAGGTACGTCGCTGCGGATCAAGGTCGAGTCCATCGAGTGTCTCGTCGATGATCGCTTAGTCGACATCTGGAGGCGACCGAGTGCCTAGATCCGTAAGACAGGCAGACCTACATTTGCCTAACAGATAGTCCGGAATCTGTTAGATTCATGAGTATGAAGTATCAGCGCCGTGTGATCGACACGGTCCTCGATGAGCTCTTCCCCGGGCTTCCTGCCATTGCGTTGGAAGGTGCCAAGGGCGTGGGGAAGACTGCGACGGCCAGCCAGAGGGCGTCATCGGTGTTCTCGCTCGATGACCCACTTCAGTTCGAGGCGGTCCAAGCAAACCTTGACCTGATCGCGAACGCCAAGCCACCGGTCTTCGTCGATGAGTGGCAGCTTCTCCCTCCTGTGTGGGACCGGGTTCGTCGGGCGGTTGACGACACCCCGGACGACGCCCAGTTCTTGCTGGCAGGCTCCGCCCAAGTTGCTCCGGGGACGCGCATCCACTCGGGGGCCGGCCGTATCGTCCGCATGGTCATGCGGCCGCTGGCTGTCAGCGAACGAGGGCTGATCAATCCCACGGTCTCCTTGCATGAACTGCTCGCCGGCACACGGCCCGCGATCGGTGGTGCGTCGCCGCTCACCGTGGCTGACTACGCCGACGAGATCGTCCGCTCCGGTTTCCCCGGCATCCGCGACAGGCCCGAGCGCCAACGCAGAATGCAGATCGATAGTTATGTCGACAGGATCGTCGACCGAGAGCTCAGGGACAACGCCATGTTGGTCCGTCGCCCGCGAGCGTTGCGTGCTTGGTTGGCTGCATACGGTGCCGCGACCGCGACCGACGCGGCGTACAGCCGAATCCTCGATGCCGCCACCGCCGGTGAGGACGACAAGCCAGCCAGGCAGACCGTGGACACCTACCGCGAGCACCTTCAGCGCATCTTCATCCTTGACCCGGTGCCTGCGTGGACGCCGACCTTCGCGCCATTGCGCCGCTTGACCAAGACCCCAAAGCACCACCTGGTTGACCCGGCCATCGCCGCCAGTTTGGCCGGAGTGGACAAAGAGGCACTGGTTCGTGGTGCAGGCACGCGTGTCGGCGCCTCGACGGGCACCTGGCTCGGGGCGCTGTTCGAATCTCTGGTCACTCAATCAGTGCGGGTCTACGCAACTGCCGCTGACGCCGAGGTCGGACACCTTCGGTCGGCTGATACGAGCCGCGAGGTGGACCTCATCGTCGAGAACCGAGCCCAACGGGTGGTCGGAATCGAGGTCAAGCTCGCGGGAACGGTGATTGACCACGACGTCCGCCACTTGAACTGGCTCGGTGACGAGCTCGGCGATCGGCTCGCGGACAAAGTGGTGATCACCACCGGCCCTCACGCCTACCGTCGACCAGACGGTGTCGCCGTCGTGCCATTGGCACTTCTTGGTCCCTGAACGTAAACACCGGGCAGGGTTATTTGTCGAGCACTTGGCCCACGCCTTCGACTCGGCCACGGTCTCGCAGAGGCGGTCGGCCAGGAGTCGGTCGCGGTCGAGGGTGCCGTGTTGGTTGATGGCCATCGCCGCTTGTGAGGCGTGGTCGGTCCGCCTGGTCGCGCCGGCGCCTGTGGTTAATCAATGCACTATGTATTGGTTATGATGTAGTTTGGATTCATGGGTTCCTTGCTCCAGATCCGAGATGTCCCCGACGAGTCGCGTCGCGAACTCAAGTCACGCGCCGCCGCACGGGGACAGTCACTGAACGCCTTCATGCTCGAGCTAATCAACCGGGAAGTCAGTCGCCCGACGGTTGCTGAGGTCCTGGACCGAGCGGCTCGTCGCAGCGAGCACGCGAGCGCGTCGGCACAGGAAGTCATCGACGTTGCTCGAGCTGAGCGTGACGGTGACATCGGGCGTCGGTCTGCGTGATCGTCGTCGATTCGGCCGCCGTGGTCGATGCGCTGACCATGGTTGATGGCAGCGAACGTCTGCGGGAGGAGCTCGGCGCAGGCAACCTGCATGCGCCCTCGCTGCTCGACTTCGAGGTGGTCTCAGCACTTCGCGGACTCACCCTCGGTGGCCATCTCAGCGCTACCCGAGCGGCCGACGCCTTGGCTGACTTCGATGCACTGCCCGTGGAGCGGTGGCCGAGTGCGCCCGCTCTGCGGCTGCGGTCGTTCAGCCTTCGCGCGAATCTGAGCGCCTACGACGCCGCCTACATCGCGCTCGCCGAGGCCCTCGACTGCCCACTCCTCACCAGGGACGCTCGCTTGGCCCGAAGTAGTGGACACTCCGTCGAGGTCCGTGTCCTGTAGGTGATCGGTGCGCGGACGCATCGGCCCGATGGCGGCCGTGGCCCCCGGTGGTAGCCGAGTTGGAGACCAGCGTTTGTCGGGGCAAGTAGTGCAACGCAGGGAAGCGGCCGTGGGTACGTCGGGTGGGGGCAGGGCGCATTCTTGCAATGCCCTGCGCTGTCGGTCCGCAAGTGCGTGGACTTTGGCGAGTGCTTCCGAATAGGAGCTTTTCGTCATACGATTTTGTTCATGGTGAGTGAGGAGCAGGTCCGTCAGTGGGCAGACGAGGCCGAGACCGGCTACGACGTTGAGGAGATGAAGCGTCGCGGGCGTGGTCGTCCTGGGCGCGGAGCCGAACCGATGCAGGTTGTCGCTGTACGCCTCACCGCTGAGGAGGTTGCCGCCGTCGACGCGATCGCCGCGCGCGAGCACATCTCACGATCCGAAGCCATCCGTAGGGCCCTGGCCGGCTTCGCCGCGTGAAAGTCCACAACAGCGCACTTAAGCACGGAGTAGTAGCAGAGGACGCGTCCCTGGCAGCCGACTGGCCGCTCTGGGTGGAACCACTCGATGAGGAGGAGTGGCCGCACCGCGAGTTGCGCCCGGGCTTCGACACCCAACCTCGTCTGCTTGAGACGGTCGTGCTGACGTTTGAAAGCGGCGACGAGATGGTCATCCACGCCATGCTGGCCCGCAAGCAGTACTGGCAACTCCTCCCCTGACGCTCGGCCTCATCTCCACAAGCGGATCCGCGGTCGGGATGCTCCAGTGGGGTGTAGAGGCACAATCTCAGGCCGGTCCCGGGTAGCGGACGTTTCGCCCCCAATGGCGGGGAACAGAGCCTTGCGGGCATCACCCGCCCGCTCAACCCAGTAGTCGGTCCCCCGTGGATCCGCGTCCGGCCGTGGCCACCGGTGGCCCACGAGCGGGAGATTCACGCTTGACGGGCAAACACTGCAACCCAGGGCAGCGGTCGCAGGCGCAGTGGAAGTGCCTGAGTGTTTCCGTCAAGACCGAGTAACGCTCCCCCCGGCGTACACTTGGCGCATGTCGTTTAGCGCATCGGAGTTCTACGAGGCAGGCATTTCCCTGCCGGCCTCGGTGCGCACTGATGTGGCACTGCGACTCTTGCGTTCCGTTGAGCCCGACGACCAGTTCACGGCCGACGCGGAGCGCTGGCTCCGCACTGAAGCAGCCGCTGCGTACGACGAGTTGAAGGCGGACCCGTCATCAGAGATTCCGGTAGAGGACGTCAAAGCGCGATTCGCGGAAAAGTGGGCCGCCCGTTCATAACGGGCCGCATCATCTACAGCCCCAGAGCGGTACAGCAGCTCGACAACCTCGACGAGTGGATCAGCAAGGCTGCGTCCCCCACTGTTGCGAGGCAGTTTGTGAGCGCAGTCATCGCCCGCATCGACAGCATCTTGGTTTTTCCTCATGCAGGTGCACCGCGTGACGAAATCCGGCCCGGTATGCGCACCCGTGACCTACAAGACGCGAACGCTCATCTCGTACGCCGTTGACGAGAGCGGCGCGGAAGTGGTGGTCTAAATCCTTGGTGTCTTGCACGGCGGCCAAGACTGGGAAACAGCGCTTCGTGAAGAGCCGGACCCCCTCGACCCGTAGGCCCGCTTCAGGAAGCGTTGCGCTGGCCGGCCCACGCCTTCGACTCGACCTCCGTCCCTACGAGTCGTTCGGCCAAGAGCCGGTCGCGGTCGACGGAACCGTGCTGGTGGATGGCCATCGCCGCCTGTGCGGCGTGGCCGACGCAGGCTTGGAGTTCGGCGACGGTGGCACTGTGCTGACCGGCGAGCATGAGCGTCGAGCGCCGCGACCCGTGAACGACAGCTCGGGCAGGCCTGCTACCTCCCGCGCAGTCTTCAAGCGGTCGCGCAGGAAGCGGGCACTCATCTGGTCCGTGCGGTCGCCAGGGAACAGCAAGCCGTCCGCACTGGGAGCGGTGTGAGGGAGCAAGTGTGCGCGCAGCAGCAATTGGAACTCTGGCGGCATGGGCCACGCATCCGGCCACGTCGCCTCGGCGAGCGACCGCGTTGCTCAGTGCGTTGACTGCCAGCCTTTGATTTCATGCGTGAGTCAATGGAGTAGCCCACGATTGGGTTGTAATACAAGTCATTGATGGCACACAGATTGAGCTTGCCTTCACCGGTTTGGTGTTCCGTCGTTGTCTCCCACCCAGATCTGGTTGGGGTTCGAGGCGGTGAAGTCGCGCTGGACGAGGTCGACATGGACCGGCGGGCCTGGCCCTTTCGCCTTGCCGTGTTTTGGCTTACCAAACGCCGAGTCCCAACCATTGTTGGAGCAGATCCGACAGCCTGTGCGGACACCCCCGTCGGCTCGTCAGCCGCTTCAAGACGGGCTCACGCGCATCGCGCCGCATCATCACGGCAGAGAACATGACCACAGCCAATTTGAGACTCGCTCGCCCAATCCAGGCTGGTCAATTATTCGGAGACCTCCAGGATGTAGCCGCGTTTGATCACCGTGCGGATCAACTTGTGGGGCGACATCGCCTCCCGAAGTCGCGCCACGGCAACCTCGACTGTATGTGGATCGTTGGACTCTCCCGGGAGCACCTGCAGCAGACTCTCCCTGCTCACCACTCGGCCAGGGTCTTGGGCGAGCCGTCGAAGAACCGCCAGGCCACTTGGGGAGAGCGGCAACGGCTGGTGGTCCAGCGTTGCGGACGCAGCCCTGAGCCGCAGGACTCCGTCGGGGGTGTTAAGTCCGGGTGAGTGATCTCCCAAGTGGACGATCACTTGCCGCACCAGCGCCCCCATCCGGGAGCGTTCGGGATAGGTCGGCATCATCCCCGCCGTGGCCAGTGGGGAGGCCGTGGTGGGACCGACCGCGGCCATCATCAGGTGCGCGTCTTGTGCCTGTCGCCGCACGGATTCGGTGAGCCCTTGGGTTTCCAGCTCGGCCAGGAATGCTTGAGCCGCGGGCGCCGAGGTGAACAACACAGCGTCGAAACCGCCCGCTGCGACCGCCCGGGCAGCTTCGGTGACAGCGGTGGGATCGGGTGCTGGCCCCCAGCGATAGACCTCCAACGAGACGACATCAGCACCCGCGGCACGGAGCTGGCCCTCGAACGCGGGGTCACCTGCCCCATGGTGCTGGATCGCGATGCGGTCCCCGTCCACCCCTTCGGTCAGGAGCAGGTCCAGGATTTCTAGTGACGTCTCAGACTCCGCGACCCAATCTGCATTCAGTCCCCGGGCCTGGAGGGCACCACGGGCCTTGGGCCCGCGCGCGATCAGCCGGGTATTGGTCAGCATCTCGACAAGGGCGTCGTCCAGACCCGCAGCTGCCGCTATGTCGAGCCAACAGCGGAACCCGATCCCCGTGGTTACCACCAGGGCGTCAGCACCGGTTACGAGCAGGTCTCGGGTGCGTTCCAGGATCGCCACCTCGTCGACGTCGGCGACCACCCCCAAGGTCGGCGTTACGGTCACGCTCGCGCCGCGACGCATCAGGGCTCCGGCCAGTTCCTCGGATCGACGCTGGGCGGTGACCAGGATCCTCGACCCGGCGAGTACGGGGGCCAAGTCGCTCATCGGTGGCGCACTTTCACGCCGACGCCAAGACCGGCGCGTTGACATCGACGTAGACCACGCCGCCGGCTACCCAGGTCCGGTAGACGGGCAGGCGCAACTCCGGCCGGGTCAGGCATTCGCCGGTGCTGAGGTCGTAGACGTCCTTGTACATGGGTGAGGCGACCGTATCGCGGTGTCCCTGGGGTGCAATGACCGAACCGACGATGCCGCGAGCCATCACGTTGGCTCCACAGGCCGGATCCTTGTGACCGACCGCGTAGACGAAATCGGTCTCGGCGCCGGCGTCGTCCACCCCGGTGATCCGGAAGAGCGCCACCTGGAGCTCGTGGATCAGCACTGCGACCCCCCGCTCAGGGATGAGCTGTCGGCGGGTGCATACCCCTGTCCAAGAGCCGCTCATCGACGTACCTCCAATGTTGAACCAGCGATTAGCGGGCGTTCTTCGGGTCGTGCCGGACGGCGCTGGCCACGTTCGCACACGTAGACGAGGTCCGGGTCCCCAAGATCGGGAGCGTTCAAGAAGGAGGTGAACTGGCGCAGCTTGGCCGGATCGCGCAAGGTCGCTGCCCACTCGTCCTGGTAGTTGGCGACATGGGCAGCCATGGCTGCATCGAGATCAGAGCAGATTCCCAAGGAGTCCTCCATGATCACTTCGCGGATCGCCTCCAATCCGCCTTCGTGCTCCTCCACCCAGGGTGCCGTCCGCTGAAGCCGATCGGCGGTGCGGACGTAATACGTCATGAACCGATCGATGGTGCGGATCAGTTCTTCGGTGCTGAGGTCCTCGGCCAGCAGTTGGGCATGCTTGGGGGTAAAGCCACCGTTACCTCCGACGTAGACGTTCCACCCGTTGTCGGTGGCGATCACGCCGACGTCTTTGCCACGCGCCTCCGCGCATTCACGAGCACAGCCGGACACGGCCAGCTTCAGCTTGTGCGGTGAGCGCAGGCCTCGGTAGCGCAGTTCGAGTTCCACCGCCATGCCCACCGCATCCTGCACGCCGTAGCGACACCAGGTGGACCCGACGCAGGACTTCACTGTGCGTAGGGACTTCCCGTAGGCGTGGCCCGACTCGAAGCCGGCATCGACCAGTCGCTTCCAGATGGCTGGGAGTTCCTCCAACCGAGCTCCGAAAAGGTCGATCCGCTGGCCGCCGGTGATCTTGGTGTATAGGTTGAAGTCGGCCGCGACCTGGCCGATGGTGATCAGTCCGGCCGGAGTTATCTCGCCACCTGGGATCCGGGGCACAACCGAGTAGGTGCCATCCTTTTGCAGATTGGCCATCACGTGGTCGTTGGTGTCCTGCAGCCGAGCCTGGTCGGTATCCATCACATGGCCGGTGCCCAACGACGCCAGGATCGAAGCGATCACGGGTCGACAAATGTCGCAGCCACGGCCCCGCCCATGCTGGCCGATGATCTCGCTGAAGGTGCGCAGCCCGGTCACTCGGATGATGTCAAACAGTTGTGCGCGGCTGACCTCGAAGTGCTCACACAGCGCCGAGCTGACCGTTACCCCGGACTTCTGCAGCTCGGTTGCCATCAGCTTCTTGACCAAGGGGAGACAGGAGCCGCAGCTGGTGCCGGCCTTGGTGCATGCCTTTACTCCGGCCAGGTCGGTGCAACCTTCTTGTGTGACTGAGCAGCGGATCGCACCCGCGGTGACGTTGTTGCACGAGCACACCGATGCTGCGTCAGGTAGCTCCACGTCAAGTCGCTCACCACTGCCATCGGGCAGCAGCCACTGGTTCGGATCCGAGCCGAGCTCGGCGCCGACCATCGGTCGCAGAGAGGCGTAGGCCGAGGCATCGCCGACCAGGATCCCGCCCAGCAGAGTCTTCGCATCATCGGAAACCACGAGCTTCTTGTAGACACCTGCGACCGGGTCGGCATAGGTGACAGCCAGGCTCCCGGGAGCCTCTCCGAAAGCGTCACCGAAGGAAGCAACGTCGACGCCGAGCAGTTTGAGTTTGGTACTCACATCGGCGCCTGGGAAGGTTGCCGCTCCACCAACGAGCCGGTCGGCGACAACTTCGGCCATGGTGTTGCCCGGGCCGACCAGACCCCAACAACGACCTTGGATGCAGGCGACTTCACCGATCGCGTAAATACCTGGTTCGGCGGTCTCACAACCGTCGTCGACAACGATCCCGCCGCGCTCGCCGGTCATCAGGCCGGCCCCACGGGCGAGCTGGTCGCGCGGACGAACACCGGTGGCGAACACCACCACATCTGCCCGGGTACGCGATCCGTCGGAGAACTCCATTTCTGCGACCACGCCATCGGCTCGTGGATGCAGCGCCGAGGTCCCAGTCGAGGTTCTGACCTCGACCCCCATGCCTTCGATGATCCGACGCAGCGACTCACCGCCACCGTCATCGATCTGCATCGGCATCAGTCGGTCGGCGAACTCCACCACCGTCGTCTCCACGCCCAAGCCGGTCAGGGCGCCGGCCGCTTCCAAGCCGAGCAGGCCGCCACCCACGACGACGCCGCGAGCATCTCCGGGAAGACCCTGCGCCCATTGCTCGATCGCCTGGACGTCCTCGATGGTGCGGTAGACGAACGCGCCTGGGAGGTCTGCCCCGCCAACCGGAGGGACAGCGGCTGACGAACCGGTGGAGATCACGATGGCGTCAAAGGTGTGCGCCCCCGCATTGGTGGTGACCGTCTTGGTCGCGGAATCGATCGACAGGACTGGGCTGCCGACGTGCAGACTCACCTCCGGTCGATCCCAAAGCGACTCCTCACCCATGAGTAGATCGTCGGGGGTGTTACCGGCGAAGTACGACGTCAGCGCGACCCGGTCGTATGGTGCTCGAGGTTCCTCGCAGAACAAGTGGATCTGCCAAACGCCTGCTTCGTCTCGATCGCTGAGCGCCTCGACAAAACGATGGCCGACCATCCCGCCACCGATCACGGCTACGCTCTTCATCTGGGGCATATGGGCACCGTAAGGCAGGGACGTTTCTTGACTAGTGACCTTTGTGTTTCGAGAATGCAACACCCTGCGCAACTCCTTCTAGGATTGATTGTGAGGTCTTCATGCGCAGGTCGGAACTGCGCCTTCGCTGGCCTTGAGCCAATCGACCAAGCCACACACCGCTTCGGTGCAGCCGCCGCAGCCGGTGGTCGCGCGGGTCGTCGCAGCAACCTTCCGAACGCTGTCCGCACCGTCTTCCCACGCGTGCACGATGTCGTTCTTGGTGACCGTGTTGCAGCGACAGATGGTGGTGCTTCCCGGCATGTGCAGAGGAGAGGATTCCTCCGCCTGAGCCTACGGGATCAGCAACGTCATCGGGTCAGCCGGTAGTGGCGTCATCCGTTCGAAGTGAACGGTGAGGCTGGCAGACAGAGACGGCATGCCGAGGCAGGCAACCCCCACCAGTGTGTCCTCGGAGAGGACCAGATCCACGTGCCTGCCTGAGCGCGGATCAGACAGCGTGATCACCCGATGCTCGGGTCCGGCTTCGCTGGCGCGAACACCCATGGTTACCAGGTCGATACCGGCCGCCTTGAGTTTCACGATCTCAGGCGACGCTGGGGCAAGCTCGTCTTCACGACGGGTCAGACGCCTTGCGAGTTCCTCTGCTTGCCGCCACCCGGGGGCCAATAGTCCGGTCATCCCTGAGGGCGGTTGCGCGCAATCGCCGACGGCGAAGATGTTCGGGTCGCCGGTCGCCAGGTCCGGCCCGACGACGATGCCCTGATCCACCTCCAGTCCCGCAGCAGCAGCCAGTTCGATCTCGGCCCGGATTCCGCAGGACAGCAGCATCAGGTCCGTGGCCATCACCCGGCCGTCCGTCAGCTTGACCGCGACTGTTTCACCGTAGGCCGAGATCACTTCAGCCACCGTCACACCCAGACGCAGGTCGATGCCCAGGTTGTTCAAGGCCGTGCTCAAGGCCCGCGCGGGAGCTTCGTCCAACTGAGCCTTCATGGGTCGATCGCCCAGGTCGAGAACTGTCACCGGCACTCCGCGTCGACGGAGCCCACAAGCCGCCTCCAAGCCGAGCAGCCCAGCACCGACCACGACCGCATGCTTGGCATTGGTTGCTCGGGCGGTGACGTCTCGGCAGTCATCCCAAGTGCGCAGCACGTGCACGTGTTGCGGCTCGCCTTCCAGCCCCGTGATCGGCGGTACGAACGCGCGCGCTCCGGTGGCCAGGACGAGCTTGTCGTAAGGGAGTTCGTCGCAGTCGGCGAGCAGTACTCGACGCGCCTCGCGGTCGATCCCGACGACCCCAGAGCCTCGCCTCAGCTGAACCGAGTGATGCGGTTCGGGCAAGGTGAGTGCGTGCAGATCAGCGCGCCCAGCGAGCACCTCGGAGAGCAGGATCCGGTTGTACGGGTGGTACTCCTCATCCCCAATCAGGTGCACTTGCAGGTTCGAGTCCTGCGCGATCTCCTCGGCGACCCGGTGGCCGACCATGCCAGCGCCAACGATCACGACTTGCTCAGTTTGCCCAGTCATCACAGTCACACCTTTCCGATCTGGACCGCACACACCTTGAACTCGGGCATGCCTGAGATCGGGTCGGTCGCGTCGTTGGTGGCGAGATTCGCACTGCCCTCTCCTGCCCAGTGGAACGGAACGAAGACGGTGTCGGGCCGGATCCCTCGGGAGATCCGCGCGAACGCCACGATCCGACCACGGACCGATTCCACCGACATCATGTCGCCTTCTTCGATCTGATAGCGCTGCGCCAGCGTTGGATGTAGTTCCACGAACGACTCCGGTGCGGCCTTGGTCAGCTCACTGACTCGACGGGTCTGGGCACCGGACTGGTACTGCGTGAGCACCCGTCCGGTGACCAGGTAGACCGGCGCCTCGGGTCGCAGATCGTCTTCGGGAGTCCCGGGTCTGACCGCGACCATGTGAGCCAATCCGTCGTCATGCCCGAACCGCTTGGTGAAGATGCGTGGGGTGCTGGCGCCGCCAGCTGGGACCGGCCAGTAGTAACCACTCTCGTCGTCGAGTCGGGCATGTGAGAGACCCGAGTAGTCGGCCTTGCCGCCGGCACTGGCGTGGGCGAGTTCGTCGAAGACATCGGCGGGTTCGGTCCCGAACCTGGCTTTGGAGTTCAAGCGGTCGGCCAATTCGGCCAGGATCTCCAGTTCGCTGCGTACGCCTGGCGGCGGGTCGATGGCTTTGCGGCGCCGCAAGATCCGGCCTTCCAGATTGGTCATGGTTCCTTCTTCCTCAGCCCACTGGGCGACCGGCAGCACGACGTGGGCATAGGAGGTGGTTTCGCTCGGGAGGAAATCGCAGACCACGACCAGGTCGAGGGATCGCATCCGTTGCTGGAGAGTCCCCACGTCGGGAGCGCTGACCACCGGGTTGGCTCCGTGGACAAACAGCCCGCGAATCTCGGTTCCGAGTTTGCCGAGTAGCTCCACGGCGGGCACGCCCTTGCCGGGAATAGCCGCCGGATCGACCCCCCAGACGGCTGCGACCTGATCGCGGGAGGCCGGGTCTTCGATGGATCGATAGCCGGGAAGCTGGTCGGCCTTCTGGCCGTGCTCGCGGCCACCTTGGCCGTTGCCCTGACCGGTCAGGCAGCCATAACCCGAATGAGGACGTCCGGGCAGCCCGAGGGCCAACGCCAGATTGATTGCGGCAGTGACGGTGTCAGTGCCGTCGGTGTGTTGTTCGACGCCCCGGCCAGTGAGGATCACGGTGCCCTTGCCGCGTTGGGAGGGGGAAGCCTTGGCGAGTACTTCTGCTGCGGCATACAGAAGCTCTTCAGGGACACCGGTCCGGGCAGCGACTCGCGCTGGCCACCACAACGTGACCGATCGGCGAACCTCTTCCCAGCCACTAGTCCGGGTCTCGAGGTACTCCTGATCGGACCAACCCTGGGCGATCACGATGTGCACCAGGCCGAGCAACAGGGCCAGATCTGAGCCCGGCAGTGGTTGTAGGTGGATCCCGGCTCCGTTGTCGGTCAGCGCCGCGGTGGCCGAATGCCGAGGATCCACCACCACCAGTCCGCCAGCGTCACGAACGCCACCCAGGTGTTGCACCAGAGGCGGCATCGTGTCGGCAACGTTGCTGCCCAGCAACAGCAACGCGTCCGCTTCACCGACATCGGACAGTGGGAACGGCAGTCCTCGATCCAGGCCCAAGGTTCGGTTGGCGCCAGCAGCTGCCGAGGACATGCAGAAGCGGCCGTTGTAGTCGATGAAGCGAGTCCCCAGAGCCAGCCGAGCAAACTTGCCGAGCTGATAGGCCTTCTCGTTGGTCAAGGCGCCGCTGCCGAAAACGCCTACGGCATCCCGACCGTGTTTCCCTTGGATCGAGCGCACCTTCTCGGCGATGAAGCACATCGCCTCGTCCCAGGTCGCTGGTTCGAGTTCACCTGACTCCGACCGGATCAAGGGTGTCGTGATCCGATCAGGGAGGGTCAGCACCCGGGCGCTGGTCCACCCCTTCTGGCACAGGCCTCCCATGTTGGTGGGGAAGTCGCGCGGCGACACCTCGACGTCACCAGTCTCGGTGACGTCGAGATGCATGCCGCACTGCAGCGCGCAGTAGGGACAGTGGGTATCGGTGCGGCTCACGTCTCAGCACTCACACGCAGTGCCCGGCAAACTTCGAGCGCTTGCTCAAGAAGACCGCGTAGGTCACCGCGGCGCACAGCAGGTAGAACCCGGTGAACAACCAAAACGCAGCCTTCGTAGCGCCGATGGGGTCGCTGACCCAGGGGGTATTGAACGCGATCGGGATCAGGAATCCACCCAGGGCCCCGGCGGCACCGATCACGCCGAGGGCAGCTGAGGCCTCGGTGCCAGGGCGCCCCTTGGCCTTCCAGATGGCCGGGATCATCTTGTACGCCGATCCGTTGGCGGCACCCGTCGCGGCGAAGACCAGCAAGAAGGCCATCAAGAACCAGGGGAAAGCCGCCGAGTTGTGGTTGACCAACTCCACTACCTTGGCTGGGTACTCAAACGCCGTGGGGTCGGCCTTCGCTTGAGCGATCATCGCCTCCGTAGTGGCCGGGAGAGGGTTGAGCCGGGATAGTGTCGTGATCACTGCGATGGTCCCGAGGATCATCACGCCGAAGGAAGCCAGGGTTACCCGAGCGCCGCCGAAGCGATCGGCCAACCATCCTCCGAGTGGGCGGGTCAGCGAGCCGACCCCAGCGCCCAGGAAGGCATAGAAGGCGAAGTTGATGCCGATGGAATGGGCTTCGGGAACGATCTGGCGGAAGAAGTTCAGCTTGATCAACAGCGGCATCGCTGAGGAATAGCCGATGAAGGATCCAAAAGTGCCGATGTACAGCAACCCCATGATCCAGGTGTCGCCGTATCTGACCACCGCGAGCTGATCACGTGGCTTCGCGAACGCCGCGTGGAGGTTGTCCATGAACTTGAAGGCGAGTATTGCGCTGACCAACGCCAACCCGAGGAAGACGTAGCCCGCGTATTGCAGATGCACCACCCCCGAGGCGGCGACCAGGCCGAAGGCGCCACCTGCGCCGACCAGTATGGGCAAACCAAACTGGATGACCGCTACCCCAGCGTTACCGCCGGCTGCGTTCAGCCCCAGGGCCGCGCCCTTCTGAGAGGCCGGGAAGAATGTGTTGATGTTGGTCATCGAAGACGAGAAGTTGCCGCCACCGAAGCCGGCCGTCGCGGAGATCACCAAGAACACCCAGAACGGGGTCTCTGGACGCTGCACGAAGAAGGCGAAGAGCCCGGTCGGGATCAGCAACATCAGCGCCGAAATCACCGTCCAGTTGCGGCCACCGAACTTCGGTACCGCAAAGGTGTAGGGCAGCCGTAGCAGCGACCCCACCAGGTTGGGTACCGCCACCAACCAGAACAATTGCGCGGGCGTGAAAGTGAACCCTTGCTTGCTCAGCAGGGCCGCGCTGACGCTCCAGATCACCCAGACCGAGAAGCCGATGTGCTCGGCGAAAATCGAGAAGATCAAATTGCGACGCGCGATCTGACGGCCGCCGTCATTCCAGAAGGTTTCGTCCTCCGGATCCCAGTGCTCGATCCAGCGGCCCTTGTTTGATGCCGGACGAATCCTCGCTTCGGGAGCGATCACAGTGGTCATGGCGGGGACGGTAACCGTGCGATGTGACGCCCGAAGCGGCAATCAGTTGCCCACCTGTAAAGGGTTCCTGACAGTGCCGCGTGGTCGACTGTGAGATCGGGCCCCGACTCAGCGAACCTCGCCGCGACCGGGAACTACTGGGGCTGCCGCGTGTTTGGGTGACAGTGATTCATCCAGCCTGGTTGGCTGTTGTGGTCACGATGGTCTCGCATTCGATGGCGTCAATCTGTCGAGTGTTCGTTGTCTGCGGCGGCGGTGGTGAGTGCATTCGATCCGGGTGATGATCTCGGTCCTGAGTTCTTGGCGGGTGGCCCAGGTATGGCGGTCCAGCACGTTGTTTTGCGGGAGTGAGAAGACGGACTCCCTGGCTGCTTTCGACTTCGAAATTGACCGCCCCTGACGCCCTTGTGTTTGTCAAGAGGCGAGGGCTGCATGGCCACTTCGAGGGCAGAGATGATCAGCGCGTGGATCATTTGAAGTGCGACTCGACGGGGCCTTGACGGCCGTGGAAAGCGCAATCTTCAGCGCTCGCAAGGATTCCACTATTCCGTCATGTGCCCGTGGGGTGAAGAAGCCGGTCATGGTGCCAGAGCCTCGACCCAAGACAGTCAATGCCAGCGCCCAAGGCGGACAGCTGCATCTGGATAACCAACTGCTCCAGAAGCGATCTCGACGACTAGGTCGTAAGCATCATCATCGGGTGCTTCCAGGGTCACCTCATTGAGGCCGTAGAAGACCACAACTGCGAGCCACCCCAGGCGCTTGTTGCCGTCGACCAGCGAATGGTTGCGCACCAGCGACTCCAAGAGCACGGCCGCCTTGGTGTCTAGGCTGTCATAGGCTTCAACGCCCATGACGGTCACTTGTGGTCGATGAGCGGCCGAGTCGAGTAGACCCAGGTCACCGATAGGTCCCACTCCGAGGTCCTGGATCAAGACCAGGAGATCCTCCAAGGTGAGGTATTCGATCACTGGCCGAGCCGGTCCAGCAAATCACCATATCGATTGCGCGCAGCCTCCGAGTGCTGGCGTACTTTGCCTTCATGGACGTGACGGGCCGCAGCCTCACGGATGGCGCGCACAGTCGCCTCCTGTTTGCTCACGCCTTCCGCCTCGGCAAGCAGAGACAGTGCGTGCTCGTCATCGGGACCTAGTCGCAAAGTCATGGCCATGAGAAGAAGGATACCACATTGGTATCACTCTTTCGGGACCCATGACCCTGCCTCAGGGCACCCAGTCATCAGCGGGCCCAGCGGTCATCGACGAGACACTCGACCCGGGTGGCCCACTGCGGGGTCGGCGGAAGGCTGAAGCCGCGTCTGCCCAAGATGGCTGCGATCACAACCGCGCCCGGCGGCGGAGCACTGGGCCAAGGCGTGTCGCCGTCGGTGAAGCAGATCACGATGTCGGGGCGAGGGCGTTCGGCCTCCACACCGCGAAACCCCAAACGCAGGTCAGTGCCACCAGCACCGACCAGCTTGGCGTCACGGGCTCGGCGTACCTTTTCGACAGTGTGCACGGCCGCATCGACCGAATAGATTGTCATCTGCGCACCGGGCACGCCCAGCGACATGAGTGCGCCATCGACCTCCCCGAGGGCTCGGGCCAAGAGGTTGTCATCGACGCTGTAGGAGGTGTCGATGATGATCGACACCCGCGGCACGGGCCGGTGCTGGCCCGGCAAGACCACCCCGGGCAGCGACGACGACCGGCGTGACGGGCGGGTGTAGGTGTAGTCACCGCGACCGGCGGCCCAGCCGACGGCGCGGCGTACGGCGCCACCCAACAGCGGCTCCCAAGGCACCTCCGGGTCGAGGGTCTGCTTGACCCAGCGGAGCGCGTCGCCGGGGTCTCCACCGCGGGTGGTCTGGTGGCGCTTGTATTCGACGGCGACCTGCTTGCGGATCTCGGTGGCCTCATGTTTTGCGACCGCACCGACGTCAGTCTCGGGGCCGTATTCGTTGCGACGTCGCAGGCCGTCAGCACCGCTGCCGCACCCGTCGGTCGGCTCCAGATCGCCTGGGTCACCTTCGCCATCCTTGGCCTTTGGCGGCAGCCGTGAGATCAGAGCGAAATACTCTTCGGCCGAGCGTGCCTCAGGAAGGCGCAGTTTCTTGGCGGTTGGTAGGCGTCGGGGCTTCAACTTGTCGGGGGCCAGCGTGTGCGACACGGTGACATCGGCGGCCTGCTCCCAAGACTTAGCGGTGCTCCGGTCTACGTCTTGGTCGCGAGCCCGAGCGGCATGATCGGCGAGCAGATGCCAGGTCACGTGCGCGAGCTCGGCGCCAATCTCGGGCACGGTCGCGGCATCCAACCAAGTCTCGTTGATGTAGACCCTCCACCACTCATCACAGGTCATCTGCTCCACATCAGGATCGCTCACCGCGATCAGCGCATAGAGAGCCTGGGACAGATAGGGAAGGTCGCGCGGCTGATCGACTCGGCGAGCAGCGCCCGGGGGTGGGGTGCTGATCAGCCAGAGCTTGGCGGCCGCGAGCTTTTGATGGTCCACGCTAGGGCGCCTTCGGCAGCAGCCCGGCCAACGCGAGCGAGGGAGCAAAGACCTTGATCGAGGCTGGCACTGACGAATCCTTGGGCCGGGTGTCAGGGCGCATCAGGGAGCGCACCACTGGCACGGCCGGGTCGACACCGCTCTGATCTGCAGCACGGGCACATACGTCGATTGCTCGCGCCCAACGCTCCGGGGTGGGTGTGCGCGAAAATGCCCCCAACACCGCCTGAAGCGTGACGAAGACCCGGTCTGCACGCATCCCTGTGAAGTCGACGGCGGTGGGGTCAGCGAGCAGGTCTTCTGGATCAGGCAGGTCTTGGTTGTTGGCCCAGGTGAGGTATTCATGGGCAACAGCCCCACCGAGGCAGCCAGCGATCAGGAGGCGGCGTACTTCAGCATTGGCGCCAACTGCCTGGGCAAACGCAGACAACCGGGCCGCGTAGTGCCAGGTGCGAGGTGTGGGGAAGGCTCGCCCGCGCTCTTGGGCTTGCTTCGGGATCACACTCAACTGAGACTCACGGGCCCGAAGGAAGCCCGTCACCATGACCGACTCCGTCTCAAGGGTGCGCGCGAAGTTGGCTGGCTCACCATAGACAGGCATCGTCGGCCACTTGCCCGTGATCAGCCCCTCGGCGTAGACCTCATAGGGCAGCGCCCAATCAAGGTGTACGAAGCGGCTCGCCGTGGGGGCGGCCAGCTCCCATCCCGCAGCGGCGACATCTGCTGGGTTTGCCGCGGCGACGAAAGAGACCGTCTCAGGCAACTGCAATGACCCCACCTCGTAATGAGTCAGTGGCCGCAGCGCTGCTGCCTGCAACGAGGGGGAAGCCGTGCTGAACTCATCGAAGAAGGCGATCGAGGGGCCGTCGTGGTCTGCCAGGCGCCGGGCCCAGGCAGGGGGCGCCAGGGTGACCGAGCCGTCGTTGATCAGCGGCAACCCGGCAAAATCAGATGGCTCACTGTGGGTGATGATGATGGTCTCGACATGCCAGCCGGTCAGCGCGGCCGACTCGACTGCGGCGGTCTTGCCCTCGCCAGGATTGCCCCACAACAAGGCTGGGATGCGGGCGGACACACAAATGCCCAATGCCTGCAGGGCGTTTTCGTATTCACTCCTGGTGCGGATGGTCACGTTGCGTCCTCTCGGTGTCGTGGGAGGTGCATTCTTCCAGTGGCCACCGACAGTCTCCGCATTGACTATTGCCCTACAAACCCCTGAGATAGGCATCCAGGTCAGCGGTGGTTTGCACGCCCCGTTGCAGGGCAGCGAGCACCTCGTAGCGGTTGCCCAGCACCTTCAACATCACCGCAAGTTCGGTGCGATCAGGGGCCACCAGCAGCCCGGATGGACCCGCCCCAACAGCCTGCTCGACGAGCTCGTTGACAGAGTCGATCGCGCGCCGTGATGGCCACTGCGTGTCAAACCCGTGTCTTTTGAGTACGTCGAAGTGCTCGGGCCGCAAGACACAATCCGCGCTGGCCCAATCGGCCAGTTGAGCAGCCACCGACCTGATCGGGAGCCCTTGGCTGGAGGCAGTCTCAAGAACATATTCGGGGGAGATAGCGGCATCGATCACGGTGAGTACGTCGGTCCTGCTGACCCCAAAGTTCAGCCACGCAGCCCAGGCATTCGCACTGGCGCGTTTGGGTGGCGGATCAAGCCAAACCAGCCAAGCCGCCGTGTCAGGGTCAGGGTGCTGGGCCAAGACTTCACTGACCCAATCTTGGTCGACTCCGCCATAGATCAGGCCCAGATAGAAGTTGACCGGAAGTGGCTCATCCACACCTGAGGCAACCGCAGCCAAGGTGGGGATTTGGTCAGGATGGATACCCGCGGTCCAGAGATCCCCGACCCCACCGGGCTCACGGATCAGGCCACGGATGTGACGGTCAACTCTCGGGCTGGCCTCCCAATCACCCCAGGTGCCAGCCGCTGCGAGCAGAAGAGCCTCGAGGTGCTCTTGAGGCACCCGGTGCCGTTTGGCCAGATGTGCTGGCGACCGGGTGTGGCGGGCGGCGGCAGCGAGATTGCCAAATGACTTCCCGCGGCAACAGCCAACGACAGCGCAGCCTCTGCCGAGCCCCCACTTCCCTTGACGGCCAGCCTGAAGCGGCACCCTCTCGGCGCGCGACAACAGGCCCAGTGAGGCTCGAAATGCCTCGACTGCGCGATCCAAATGGGTCACACAGGAGGTAGCCCCCCCAAACGCTTCGGCGATCCGCTCGGCCTCCACGTCGTGGGGGGTGATCACCTGCCAATCAGGACTGATCGTTACGGGATGCTTGGTGCCCGGTGCTCCGATCGCGCCGTTGAAGCAATCGAGGTCAAGGTCAAGAGCGCCGCCGTCTGGAGCGGGCCCAATAGAGGTCAACACCCCTACCTACTCTCAAGCGCAGACTGAACGCAGGCAGTGAGACCGCCATGCCCTGCCATGGGTGGACCTGGCACGGCGTTGGGTCGCAATCTCATGGCCATGTCAGGACTCCATCATTAAGCAGGCTCGTGATCGATGAAAATAGCCCTGCCCACTTGGCGGGTCAACCGAGGCCACCATCCACGTCGATCTGCCTGCTCTACTTGGCTCTTGGGGTCTCTGCAGACCGGGCCCAAGCCACATAACTCTCCCCGATCCTTGCCGCCAGCATCCGGTCACGCTCGATGGTCGCGTGCTGGTAGATCGCCATCGCGGCTTGAGAAGAATGCCCAGCTCGGGCCTGCAGCTCGGCAGCCGTCGCCCCGTGCTGGCCGGCCAGAGTGAGTGCAGTGTGGCGCAGGTGGTGGATGGTCAGGTCGGGGCGCCCGGCGGCCTCACGAGCTGGGCGATAACGGTCCATCAGATAGCGCACGCTCATGTGATCGGTGCGCTCACCTGGAAACAACAATCCGGTCGGGCCGGGTGCGGCGTACGACGCGAGGTGATCGCACAGCAGCTCCCAGAATGGCGGCGGCAGATGCACAGTGCGGATCCCGCTTCTGGTCTTGGGCGCACTGATTGGTCGCCCGCAGTTGACACAGGCCCCACGCGCATTGGGGTTGGCGTCTTTGTCGATCTTGCGGCTGACCTTGATCACTCCGCTTGAGGTGTCAATGTCCAGTCGTCGCAACTCAAGCAACTCGCCCTCTCGCAAACCCACGAAGGCGGCAATGATGATCAGCAGCCTCAACCGCTCCGGCATCTGCTCCACGATGATGGCCAACTCTTCGAAAGTCGCCGGGATCGCGACATACCTCACCGGCGCATTGCCGGCTCCCCTGATCTTCGGGGGCGCCCGGGCGATCAGCTCCTCCTCGACGGCCGCCTGCAGGATCGAGCGCAACAACCTATAAGCCGCCGCATTGGTCGAAGCAGTGGCTGGATCCAGCGATGCCCGCCAGATCTTGATCTGCCCCAAGGTCACCTCGCTCAAGGTCATCTGGGCGAAGAAGGGCAAGATCCGAGAGTTGAGAAGAGACTCATAGCCCTTGATCGTCTTGGGTCGAAGCACCCGGTCAGACAGATAGCGCCGGGCAAACTCCGCGACAGTGGTTGGCCCAGCCTGGTTGTCATGCACGCACGCACCCTGACATGCCAAGCCCACCCTCGTCAGGTACGACGATCAGCCCTGTGGATGGAGGCCAACACGTGGTCAGCCAAGTGGCCATTGGATCCCAGTGATGGTCAAGCAGGCAACGATTGTCCCGGCAAAGGCCGCAACCAAGTCACGATGAGGAGACAATGGACACCATGTCCGCCGATCCCCTCCCGCAGCCCAGCGGCGGAAGCACCTTCACCGGGATCACCCTCAGCTTGCTCGTCGCATTCAGCAGCATCGCAATCAACTTACTCATCCCAATCCTCAGCCCACTGCTGCTGGCGATCGTCGCGGGCGCCGTACTCGTCAATCTCGGCGTACTCCCCACCAGCGCACAACCTGGACTGGACTTCTCCGCCAAGCACCTGCTCCGCGCCGGCATCGTGCTGCTCGGCCTGCAGCTGTCGCTCCAAGACATTGCCGGCCTGGGAGCCGGGATGATCGTGGTCGTAGTGGTCATTGTCACGGTCGGGCTCCTGGCCACACTTTGGATCGGCTCACTGCTGGGGCTGAGTTGGACCCAACGCCTCCTGATCGCCTGCGGCTTCTCGATCTGCGGAGCCGCCGCCGTTGCCGCTGCCGACGCCGTCGTGGAGGCTGAAGAAGAGGAGGTCGCGAGCAGCATCGCGCTCGTCGTGGTCTTCGGCACCGCGATGATCGCGGTCATCCCAATCCTGGCCAATCTCCTCGGTCTCGACGACCACACCGCTGGCCTCTGGGCGGGCGGGTCGATCCATGAGGTCGCCCAGGTCGTTGCCGCCGCCGGAGCCATCGGTGGCGGAGCCTTGGGTGTCGCCGTGATCGTCAAACTCGCCCGTGTGCTCATGCTTGCCCCGATCATGGCTGCGCTCAGCATCTGGCAGCGCAATCGCTCCACCTCAACGACTTCGCCCGGAGCCAGGCCGCCCTTGATCCCCCTCTTCGTGCTCGGCTTCCTCGCGATGGTGGTCATCACCAGCACCTTCGCGCTGCCCAGCGAGGTGACCACGCCAGTGCGCTATCTCCAGACGGGGCTGCTGTCCGCAGCGATGTTTGCGCTGGGCTGCGGCGTACGACGAGACGCCCTCCGGTCCGTTGGGGTCAAGCCTCTCGTGCTCGCAGTCGCCTCCACGATCGTGGTCACAGCCGTGTCACTGGCCGGCGTCCTGCTGGTCGCCTGATCAAAGTGCCGGCCCTACTTCGAAGCTCAGCGTCCGTCCAACTGGGCCTCAAGCTCCAAGACCCGTGGGAAGAGCACATTGTTTTCCTTGTGGATGTGCTCGTGCAGGTCGCGCTCCATCTCCTCGAGCCCACTCAGCATCATCTTGTACGACGCACAAGCGTCAGCAGGCACGGCGAAGTCGGCGGTGAGGCTGCGGATCGACTTGAGCAGTTCACCCACAGCATCATGCTCGGCGCGCAACTCCAGGATGTCATCGGCCAGTGAGCGCTCGAGCGCCTGCGACTTCTCCATCTTGGTGATCGCCGGGAAGACCACCCGCTCCTCGGTGCTCATGTGGGGGTCGAGCGCAGCCACCGCCTTGGTGTAGGTGGCCTGCACCTCGAGCAACTCTGGGTGCCGATCGCCGTGCACACCAGCGACCTTGTCGACCAGGGCTTGCAGGCGCGGCATCTCGGCCCACATGTAGGCGTGATGGGTGTCGACGATGTCGTGGGCCAGCGCGGCATTCTGTGCCGGCATGGCCGTGTCTTGGGCAGGCGGTGGATCAGGCAGGTCCAGCGCCTTGGCAACCGCAGTCAGGTCGAGTGAGGCCTCACTGACCGCCTCACTCAAAGGGCGGTGTCCATTGCAGCAGTAGTCGAGGCCTAGGCCCTCAAGCACTCGACTCCGACGCGGGTCTTCGATCAGCAGGTCACCGAGGCTCATGGTTACGTCAACACTCACCATTGCAGGCTACGTTCGGGCCCAGACGGGGTCAATCGGTGGGTCGCTACGATTGCCCCATGTCTCAGCCCGGTGGTGCACGTCGCGCGCCCAAAAGGCGTGCGCGTCGTAGGGGAGAGGAAGGCACACCCAGCGATGGTGCAGAAGCCTCACTGCCACAGAGCGAGCCATCCGCTGATCCCGAGGGCCTAGAGCCTCCAGATCACGAGGCCGAGCAACCGTCGCCTCGCGTGCGCAAGAGGCGCACCATCTTCAACTCCCGGCGCAGTCGCTCCAAAGCGATGCGGCGTCTGACCACGGTGCTCAACATTGTCTCTGTGCTGGTCATCTTGGCCGGACTCTGGATGGCCTACGAGGCCTTCCAGGCTCGTCGCCAGCTTCAGGCCTTCTACAACCATGGCCAGCAGATCCCCAGCCTGGTGGCCAAGGGCGAAGCCACCGCTGCCCAGACTCAAGCCAAGGCCGCAGCCGACAGCGCCAACTCGGCCCGACGGCATACCGACGGACCCCTGTGGGCCCTGGCCGGACGGTTCCCGATCATCGGTGATGACGTCAGTGCCGTCACGATGGTCGCGGAGTCGGCCGACGTCTTGGGCCAGAAGGTGTTGCCGACGGTGATCAAGGCCGCGAAGACCGTAGACCCCAAGAAGTTGGCCCCGCGCAATGGCAAGGTCAACGTCGAGCCCTTGGCCGCGATGACAGCCGAGCTGGAGGCAGCAAACGCCGAAGCCGAGCGAGTGGGCAGCGGGGTCCAGGCCATCGACCCGCGTGGATTGTTGCCGATCCTGAGGGGCCCGGTCGTCTCGGCCCAAAACGGATTCACCAAGATCACCAGCTCCACTCGTGGTGCGATGGTGACCGCCAAGGTGATGCCCTGGCTCTTCGGTAAGGGCACCCACCGGATCCTGGTCTCATTTGAAACCAACGCTGAGATCCGCTCCCTGGGCGGTATGCCGGGCTCGTTCGGCGTACTCACCATCACCGACGGCAAGTTGAGCTTCGGCGAGCAGGGCACCAACAAGCTCTTCAACATGGATCGCAGCAAGCCCTTCGGCAAGCTCACCCCCGAGCAGAAGAATGTCTTCTCGATGCAGCCGGTGATCTACCCGCAAGACACCAACATGCTGCCCGACATCGCTGAAGGCAGCGCCAACTTGGCCAACGCTTGGGCGCGCGCCCAGAAGCCAGTCGATGGGGTGCTCAGCATCGACACCGTGGCGACCAGTTACCTGATGAAGGCAATGCCGCCCATCTCATCGCACGGCCTGACCGTCACCGGCTCCAATGCCGCGTCAGTGTTGCTCAACGAGGTCTACAAGAAGGTGCCTGGGGCCACCGACCAAGACAACACCTTCACCGACATCACCTCTCAGGCAATGAAGCAGATCACCGGCAATCTCAAAGACCCGGCCTCCTTCGCATCAGCGTTGTTGCAAGGCCTCGACGAGAGCCGGGTGCGGATGTGGGTCAAACAGCCAGACATGCAGCAACTCCTCGCCAGCACCCGGATCGGCGGCGACACCTCGGCCAGCCAGCCGAAGGCCCCACAATTTGGGCTCTTCCTCAACAACGCCACCGCCTCCAAGTTGGAGTACTACCTCGACTATGAGGCCAGCACCACACCCGTGGCGTGCGACAAGTCCGGCGTACAACAAGTGAGCATGAGCGTCGACTTCAAGTCGAACGTGCCCGCCGACCCCGGCAAGCTCCCCGTGGGCATCTTGGGCCTGCATGAGCATTACCCCCCCGGCGTGATCTCCACCAGCATCACCGTGATGTCACCCCCCGGCGGCCAGATCGGGCGGATGTTCATCAACGGCGCCGAGACCGACGCCTACCTCACCAATCTCGACGGCAAGCGGGTGCTGATGACCAACCTCGTGCTCAAGCCCGGTCAACGCAAGACCTACACCTTCGAGATGTACGGCGCCCAAGGCCAGATCAACGACGCCCAAGTGCGGATCACCCCGGCGATCCGCAACACCGGGCTCGGCACCCTGCGCCCCACCGGCTGCTTCTAGTACGCCGCCCGCGGCACCCCAAGCCTGATCAAGGTGGCGGCAAGCTGATCAGGCTCGTTGCGCAACTCCCAGGTCGAGCACCTCACGAGTTGCACGTGTCTTTCGGTCAGATCGCGCTGGCGTCGAAGGTCATCGGAGTACGTGCTCATGTCAAGGTGATGACTGCCATCGACCTCCAGGATGAGGCTTCCTCCACTGGGCAACTCCCACTCCGCGTCGGTGTAGCGCACTTGGCCACTTGCATCTCGGTGCCGCACTTGCCGCTTGGGCCGCACCAGCCCGAAGTCCTTGCACATCGTGGTCACATCGACCTCGGCCATCGACTGTGCCCCATCGGACAACTCTAGGATCATCGCGCGGATCCCTTCCACACCCCGAAGCAGTCCCATCCGCGAAGTCCAGGTAGCCAGTCGTTGCGGAGTCGTCAATCGCTGCTGCACCACAGCAGCCAAGAGGCCATGCGCAGTGCGATCCCGCTTCTCCACCGAAGCAAACCAGAGCGCCGCCACCTCCACGCGCTGCATCGGCAACCTGGTCATCGCCCTGCCATCTTCGATGCAACGGGATCGATGGAATCGGGCGCCCATCAAGGGTCTTGGACGCTGGTTGGGCGCAACCACGACGCTGACTTCGTCTCGCGACCAACCTTTGAGCCCATGCTCTTCCAGTGCAGACAGTCCGGCGATTGCCGCTCCATCCCCCGCGTGCAGCACTGCCAGCCAGCGCCGCTGCTCCGCTGTGAGTTCTCCAGTCTGCGTCGCGATCACCCGATGCCCGAGCCGAGTCCAGCGCTCAGCACGCAAGTTGGCTCTCACCTGACTGCGGCTGAACCCTGCCTGCTCAAGTTGGCGCAAGGTCACCAAACCCAACTGCATGTTGAGCAGCAGGTCGAAGTTGTCCATCCGCCAAGGATTTCCGTCCCAAGGGAGTTCGAAAAGGGCAGATTGAGATCTGTGGATTGGAGTTGCGGTAAGAAGTGGTCGCTATAGCGACCACTTCTTACCGCAACTCCCCTGCGTCCACCCAAGAGGCATGATGGAGACATGCAAACACCGGCCGCGGGCATGCTCTTGGTGGCGAGCCCCGAGATGCGCGATCCCAATTTCGCGGGCACCGTTGTTTTACTGCTCGATGTCAATCCCGAGGGTGCTCTCGGGGTGGTGCTCAACCGCCCCACCCCAATACCCGTCGATGCGGCGCTTGAAGGGTGGGAAGACATGGTCAGCCAACCCCCCAAGCTGTTTGCGGGTGGACCTTGTGAACCCAATGCCGCCCTGGCAGTCGGACGCCCGACAAACCCCAACGAACCGCCGATCAGCTTCTCCAAGATCGCCGAAGGACTGGGGATGATCGAACTGGACACTCCACCCGAGCTCATCGCCAGTTCGCTGTCTGGGCTACGCATCTTCGCGGGGTACGCCGGATGGGGCGCGGGCCAACTCGAAGGGGAGCTCGAGGAAGAGGCCTGGTATCTCCTACCCGGACTGCCAGGCGATGTCTTCCGCGTCGATCAGAGCCACCTGCGCCGCGAAGTGCTCGCCCGCCAGCCCGGCTCTGCGGCCTGGCATGCCAATCGGCCCTTGGATCCCACCGAAAACTGACCGCTTGTCACGATGGGGGCGTCGGCCGCTAGTAGACCAGCGGCGCCAAGTAGGTGCGGGCGAACTCGCGGGCCACCTGGTCATCACTCATGTCCAAATGCCCGATGGGGCTGATCATGTAGGTGTAGGCAAGGCGCAACATCAGCTCGGTGACCACCACCAACTCGTCGTCCGGCATCGTGGCCCCGGCCCGACGTAGGGTGCGCGTGGCCTGCTCGGTCGAATGCAAGAGCAAGGCGTTGTGAGAGCGATCTGCGTCAGAGCTCGCGATGGTCTCCGGCTCGGCCTCGAAGAGTCTGGCCAGCAGCGGGATTTCCCGAGTCAGGGCCAAGCCCCTGGTGAAGCATTCCACGATTGCCTCACGCGGCGGCAACCCAGAGGCGACCTCATCAAGCTGGGTGAAGAAGTCGAGGAGCTCACGAGCCAAGACCGCGTTGAGCAGCTCATCCTTGGTCTTGTATGCGCGATACAGCGTGCTCTTGGAGATGCCCGCAGCCCGGGCGACGTCTTCGAGGTTGGCGCGGCGAGCGCCGTAGGTCTCGAAGACCTGTTGGGCTGCATCGAGGATGAGCACACTCACGAGAGTCGTTCCAAGGTGACGGGGAGGCGGTCGCGCGGGAAGGGCAGCGCGACCAGATCGAGTGGCCAAGTGTAGTCGTCGGGCACCGACCACTTGTAGGTGCGCAACAACTCCTGGAAGATCGCCCGCACTTGAGTGCGCGCAAAGTGCATCCCGATGCACTTGTGCACCCCGCCACCGAAGCCCTCAAAGGCCATCCGGTGCGCCTGGTCTTCACGGCGTTCGTCGCTGAAGCGGTCGGGGTCAAACTCATCGGGGTTGGTCCACACAGTGCGGTCGCGATGGTTGTAGTACGGCGACACCGTCACGAAGGAGCCCTTCTTGATCAGATAGCCGTTGACGGTGGTGTCACGCAGCGCCATCCTCGGGATCGAAGGGACAGGTGAGCAGAGCCGGATCGCTTCCTTCATCACCCTGGTCAGCACATCAAGGGTCTGGTTGGTGTCATAGTCGGTGTCGTTGGCGATCGCTTCGGCGCGGGCCTTCTCCTGCCACTCCGGATGCTTGGCCAAGTAGTAGGCCATCGCGGTCATGGTGATCGTGCTGGTGTCGTGGGCGGCCATCAGGGTGAAGATCATGTGGTTGACGATGTCTTCGTCGCTGAACTCATCACCGTCATCGCTCTTGGCCAGACACAGCTGGGCAAATAGATCGTCGCCTCCGTGCTCCCGCTTGGCAGGGATGTTCTTGTAGAAGAAGTCTTCGAGCTCCTTGCGCGCAGTCAGGCCCCGGGCCCACGGAGTGAAGGGCACATTCGCGCGGATGACCGAGGTGCCGGCGCGTACGGCGTTGATGAAGGCCTTGTTGAGCCGATCCTGCTCTTTTTGGGGCAAGTCGATGCCGACGAAGGTCTCCAGAGCCAGGTCGAGGGTGAGTTGCTTGAACAGCTCATTCATCCGGGGATTGGGCACTTCACCCCAGTGAGCCATGCCGCGTTTGATGTGCGGGAGCATCACTTCGTGGTACGACCGTAAAGCCTGGTTGGCAAATGCGGCTTGGAGGATGCGGCGGTGATGCAGGTGTTCCTCGAAGTCGAGCAGCAGCAGGCCCCTGCGGAAGAAGGGACCGATGAAATGCCCCCAGGCCGGGCCGGCCGCGAAGGCTCGGTCGCGGTTGATCAACACCTGCTCGGCCGCATCAAGGCCATAGCAGGGGAACATCTCCACGCCGAAGACCTTGAGCCTGATCACTTCGCCATAACGCTCGCGCATCAAGTCATTGCGAGTGATTGGTTGCGTGCGCATCCGGATCAGCTCACGTAGGCCGAAGCGCGGGCCGGTCGGGGTGAGGCCAGTTTGCTCGATTGTTGCCGTCATGGAAACTCCACTAAATGAGGCTATGAATCAAAGTCGATTAAAAGTATCATCACGTCATGACTTTGTCACCGGACCATGTTGTGGCTGCCGCCGAAGACCACGGCGGCGGCACCGACGTACCCGAAGGTGGGCTGCCACTCGGACCCGACTCACTGACCTGGGAGTTCTTCTCCGACGGCCGGATGCTTCTGCTCGGCCCCCGGGCGCCAGTCCTGCAAAACATGCTGCCCTCGCTCGGGCAGGGCGTGGAAGACCATTCGGTGTGGTTTGCCGAGACAATGGCTCGCTTCAAGCGCAGCATCCCGCCGATCTTCGGCACTGTGTACGGCGCTGACGGCCACGGCACCGGGCGCACAGTGCGTGACTTCCACAAGAACATCAAAGGCAAGATGCCCGACGGCACGCCGTACTCCGCGCTCAATCCGATGACCTACTACTGGGCGCACGCCACCTTCGTCGAGCACATGATGGTCGCTGCCGACACGTTCATCCGGCCCCTGACGCGAGCCGACAAAGAGCAGATCATCAAGGAGTCGATCACTTGGTTTGAGCGGTACGGCGTCTCTTCTCGTGGTACGCCGACCAATCTCGACGAGTTCGAGGCCTATTGGCAGGAGGCCTTGGAGGAGAAGTTGGTGGCGCATCGCACCGCGAAGTTCGGGATCGGCTATGCCACCCGTGGTTGGCCGCGGCCCAAGCAGGTGCCCAAGCCGGTGTGGGCGGTGGTGAGCTGGCCGCTCAACACCTACAGCGCCTTCATCACCATCGGTGGGATGCCCGAGCGGGCTCGGGAGATCCTGGATTTGCCTTGGACTCCAGCTCAAGAGAAGCGCTATCAGCGTTTCGCGCGGGCGGTGCGGGCCACCGATCCGCTCTATCGTCGGATCCCGCCCAAACTGCGGATGCACCCGATTTGCTACCGCGCCTACAAGCGTGAGGGTCGGCTCGGGTGAGTGTCAGTGGCAAGGTCATCGCGATCACTGGTGGCGCGCAAGGCATTGGCGCGGCGACCGCTCGTGCCTTGTCGTCGGCTGGCGCGAAGGTTGCGGTAGGTGATCTCGACGCCACCCTCGCTGCGGAGAGTGCACGGACCTACGGTGGGCTCGGGCTCAAACTCGATGTGAGTGACGCCGCCTCCTTCGCCGCCTTCCTGGACCAAGTTGAAGAGCAACTGGGCGGCATCGACGTGCTGGTCAACAACGCCGGGATCATGGTGATCGGGCGGATGCTCGAGACTCCATTGGATGCCCAACTCAAGCAACTCGACGTCAACCTGCGCGGAGTGATCTTGGGTTGCCATGCCGTCGTACCTCGGATGCGCCCTGGTGGGCAGATCATCAACATCGCCTCGCTCGCCGGCAAGATCCCAACACCAGGCTCGGCCGTCTACAGCGCCACCAAGGCCGGCGTCCTGGCCCTGAGCGAAGCCCTCGACGCGGAGTTGGCACCCCGGGTGCGCGTGTCCGCCGTACTCCCCGCGTTTACCAACACCAGGCTGATCGATGGCACCACCACGCCGCGACTGACCTCTGCAATCGCCCCCGAGCAAGTGGCTGACGCGGTCGTGGGCCTGATCGAGAAGTACAAACCGATCGCCACCGTGCCCCCTTCGCTAGCCGTCTCGTCAGTGCAGTGGGGCCTCATGCCTCAGCGTCTGCGCCGCTGGATGGGCAACAAGACCGGCATGAACACCATGTTCACCGAATACGACCACGCCGCTCGCGCGGCGTACGAAAAGTCGACCTGAGCGCCGCATGTACCCCAAGTGCGCTTGGGGTACATGCACGTTCAATGGGTTGTACCCCGTTGAACGTGCTGGTTTTCCATTGAAGGTGAGCAAGGGTACGACGAACCGCGGCGCGAAAGGTGCCCGGCGTACGACGTCACGGCATGGGGTTCGTCATTGCAGGGCACTGCATCCAAGCACCTTCGTGTGCGTCACGCTCCACGGGAAACATGCACGTTCAATGGATTGCAACCCATTGAACGTGCATGTCTTGCGTTGAGCGTCAGCGATCTTCGGCCCAGGTCACCTCGATGCCACCGAGGAGGGTGGCGGCGAGGTTGTAGAGGAAGGCGGCGAGGGTCGACAGGGCGGTGAGGAGTACGACGTTGAGCACGGCCGCGAGCATCGTGAAGCCGATGACTCTCGAGGTGCCGAAGTAGGTCGTGATGTCGAAGGAGTTGCCTTCACCACCGATCACGTCGGAGAGCATCGAGTTGATGGAGTCGAAGACCCCAGCTTGTCCGAGCACAAACCACACGATCGCCACGGCCACGATCTGGATGATGCCGAGCGCGATCGAGAGCACGAAAGAAGTCTTCATCACCGACCATGCGTCAATCTGCACGAGTCGAAGTTGGGCGATCCGCTGTTTGCGCGGAGGTACGACGACCGCGTCGCCCGCCACGGCTGCCGGCTTCGCGGGAGCTGCCTTGGCTGGCTGGGCCGCGGGCTTCGGTGCCGTCGACTTGCCCTTGGGCTCTGGAGTTGAAGCAGACTGGCCTGGTGCCGGCTTTGCAGCCGGGCTCTTGGTCGGCGCAGGTGGCATCTGCTTCTTTGCCTTCGCAGCGGGCGCAGGTGACATCGACTTCTTTGCCTTCGCGGCGGGCGCGGTCGTTGCGGACGTCGCAGAGGAAGCAGCAGTTGTCGTCCCCGACTTGGCAGCCTCGGTCTTTGATTTTGCGGGAGTAGAAGTTGAAACTTCTGCGGGCGTGGGCTTCGCAGAAGCAGCCTTGCCCGCAACAGGCTTGGCAGCCGAGCCGGCGCTGCCGGCAGGGGTGGCCGGAGCAGTCGTGGACTTTGAGTTGGCCGATGCCGGGCTCGCTGAGCTCGCCGCACCATTCGCCGGCTTCGAGCTTGGGGTCGACGTACCTCCACCAGAAGCACCCGTTGTGCCTGCAGGTGCTCCCGCGCCGGGCTTGTTGAGGCTACGCGGAGGCACAAGAGGCTTCGGTGGGGACTTCTTGGGTCGACTCATGCTCACTCCTCGGCGCCCTGCGGATCAGCATCGATTGTCTCACCTGACTCCACATCAGCTTCGGTCGTGTCATCGTCGTCACTGTCTCGCTCGACACTGCGCGCCACCACGGCGACAGAGTCTTTCGCCTTGGGGGTCACAAATTTGACACCCATTGTGGAGCGGCCGGTGACCCTGAAGTCGGCGTTGATTGGGCTGCGTACGACCTGACCCCCTGAGGTGATCGACAAGATCTCGTCACCTTCGACCACGATGAAGGCTCCGACGAGTCCGCCGCGGTCTTCGTTGCCCAGCGCCATCGCTTTGACCCCGAGCCCGCCACGTGACTGGGTGCGATATTCGCTGATCCGGCTGCGCTTGGCGAAGCCACCATCAGTGATCGTGAAGACGAACTGCTCTTGGTCGGTCTCCAACTGATCGGCACCAGCGCGGATCACCGACATAGACAACATCGAGTCGTCGTTGCGGAATTTCATGCCCGTGACACCGGAGGTGGCCCGACCCATTGGCCGCAACTGCGAGTCATCTGCGGCGAACCTGATCGCCTGACCCTTGCGTGACACCAGCAAGATGTCGTCTTCAGAGTCGACCAATTCTGCACCGATCAGCTCATCGTCTGGGTCACGGAAGTTGATCGCGATCACGCCAGCTTGGCGCGGTGAGTTGTATTCGGCGAGTCGGGTCTTCTTGACCAGCCCGCTGCGGGTGGCCAACACGAGGTACGGCGCCTGCTCGTAGTCGCGGATGGCCAACACTTGGGCGATCTGCTCATCTGGTTGGAAGCTGAGCAGGCCCGCGACGTGACCGCCCTTCGCGTCTCGTGACGCCTCGGGCAGGTTGTAGGCCTTGGTGCGATAAACCCGTCCGGCGTTGGTGAAAAACAGCAGCCAGTGGTGGTTGCTGGTCGCGATGAAATGCTCGACCACGTCGTCACCGCGCAGGCTGGCCCCACGCACGCCCTTGCCGCCACGCTTTTGGGTGCGGTACTGCGAAGCGAGCGTGCGCTTGGCATAGCCGCCGCGGGTGATCGACACGACGAGGTCTTCGTCAGGGATGAGGTCTTCCATCGACAGGTCGCCGTCAGCCGGGATGATCTGGCTGCGGCGTGGTACGCCGTGCTTGTCGACGATTTCGGTGAGTTCATCGGAGATGATCTGGCGCTGGCGTGACTCGCTGGCCAAGATATCGCGCAAGTCGGCGATGATTTCTTCGAGCTCGGCCAAGCGGTCCATGATTTTTTGGCGCTCTAGTGCGGCCAGGCGACGCAACTGCATCTCAAGGATTGCGTTGGCCTGAATCTCGTCGATGTCGAGCAGGGCGATCAGGCCGGTACGGGCTTGGTCGACATCAGGGCTACGTCGGATCAAGGCGATCACTTCGTCGAGCATGTCGAGTGCCTTGACCAAGCCCCGATAAATGTGGGCTTCTTCTTCGCGCTTGCGCAAGCGATAGCGCGTGCGGCGCTGGATGACTTCGACTTGGTGGGTGATCCAGTGGCTGACGAATTGGTCGATGGTTAGGGTGCGGGGTACGCCGTCAACCAAAGCCAACATGTTGGCCGAGAAGTTGCTTTGCAACTCGGTGTGCTTGAAGAGGTTGTTGAGCACCACTCGGGCAACCGCGTCGCGCTTGAGGATCACCACGAGGCGTTGGCCGGTGCGTGATGAGGAGTCGTCGCGCACGTCGGCGATGCCCTGCACGCGTCCCGAGTCGGCGAGCTCGGCGATCTTCAGGGCCAGGTTGTCGGGGTTGACCATGTAGGGGAGCTCGGAGATGACCAGCATCACTCGACCGCGAGCATCTTCGTCGATCTCGACGACCGCGCGTTGGGTGATCGACCCGCGCCCAGTGCGATAGGCCTGCTCGATGCCGTGTGTGCCCACGATCAGGGCACCCATCGGGAAGTCGGGGCCTTTGATCCGCTCCATCAAGGCGTCTTGGAGCTCAAGTGGTGCGGCGTCTGGGTGCTGTAGCGCCCACTGCACCCCGTCGGCGACCTCCATCAGATTGTGTGGCGGGATATTGGTGGCCATCCCGACCGCGATGCCGGCGGAGCCGTTGACGAGCAGGTTGGGGAAGCGGGCCGGGAGGATGCTCGGCTCTTCGGATTTGCCGTCGTAGTTGGGCACGAAGTCGACGGTGTCTTCGTCAATGTCACGCACCATCTCCATCGCCAATGGCGCCATCCGGCACTCGGTATAACGCATCGCGGCCGCAGGGTCATTGCCCGGCGAGCCGAAGTTGCCCTGGCCTTGCACCAGCGGAGCGCTCATCACCCACGGCTGCGCCAAGCGCACCAAAGTGTCATAGATCGCCGAGTCGCCGTGTGGGTGATATTGACCCATCACATCGCCGACGACGCGCGAGCACTTGGAGAAGCCACGGTCGGGGCGATAGCCCCCGTCGTACATCGCATAGAGCACTCGCCGGTGCACCGGCTTGAGCCCATCGCGTACGTCGGGCAGCGCGCGACCGACGATGACCGCCATCGCGTAGTCGATATAGGACTGCTGCATCTCATCTTGCAGCTCGACCTCGCGGATGCGGGGGTTGTCAGCGGGGATCTCGGTCACCGATCAGCCTTTCTGTTCGGTTGCGACAGGTTGCTTGAGGAAGGGTCGCGCTCAGATGTCAAGGAAGCGCACATCCTTGGCATTGCGCTGGATGAATGAGCGGCGTTGTTCGACGTCTTCGCCCATCAGGATCGAGAAGGTCTCATCGGCGTGTGCGGCGTCTTCGAGATTGACCTGCAACAACAGCCGCTGGTCTGGGTCCATGGTGGTCTCCCAGAGTTCGTCGGCATTCATCTCACCAAGGCCCTTGTAGCGCTGAACGGGCATGTCCTTGGGGAGCTTCTTGCCTTGCTCAAGGCCCGCCTTCATCAGGTTGTCGCGCTCGGCATCGGAGTACACGAACTCATGCTCATGGGGCTTGTTCCAGCGCAGGCGGTAGAGGGGCGGCTGGGCAAGATAGACATAGCCGCCTTCGATCAGTGGCTTCATGAACCGGAAGAGCAAAGTGAGCAGCAGGGTGCGGATGTGGTGGCCATCGACGTCGGCATCAGCCATCAAGACGATCTTGTGATAGCGCAACTTTTCGTCGTTGAACTCTTCGTGGATGCCGGTGCCCAAAGCGCTGATGATTGCTTGTACTTCGGTGTTGGCCAGCACCTTGTCGATGCGCGCCTTTTCGACATTGAGGATCTTGCCGCGGATCGGCAAGATCGCTTGGATGCGTGGATCGCGCCCGCCCTTGGCGGAGCCGCCGGCGGAGTCGCCCTCGACGATGAACACCTCGCACTCGGCAGGGTTGGTCGACTGGCAGTCGCTGAGCTTGCCGGGCAGTCCGCCACCACCGAGCAGGCCCTTGCGGGAGCGAGCCAGGTCACGGGCCTTACGGGCCGCGATCCGGGCTGAGGCCGCTGCTTGGGCCTTGCGGATGATGTCTTTGCCTTCGGCGGGGTTTTTCTCCAGCCAGTCACCCAACTGGTCGTTGACCACGCGCTGCACAAAACCCTTGGCCTCGGTATTGCCGAGTTTGGTCTTGGTCTGGCCCTCAAACTGCGGCTCACTGACCTTGATCGAGATGATCGCGGTCAGACCCTCGCGGATGTCGTCGCCGGAGACACGATCTTCCTTCTTCTTGATCAAGCCCCACTCTTCACCCCAACTGTTGACCAGCGTGGTCAGCGCAGCGCGGAAACCCTCTTCGTGAGTGCCGCCTTCGTGGGTGTTGATGTTGTTGGCGAAGGTGTGCACCGACTCTTGATAGGAGGTGTTCCACTGCATCGCCAACTCCAGGCTCATCTCATTGTCGGAGCTGTCTGGAGAGGTGGCGTCGAAGTTGATGATTGTGGGGTTGGACTTGTCTTTGCGCCGGTTGAGGTGCTCGACATAGTCGACTAGGCCGCGGTCAAACTTGAAGCGTCGCTCCAAGGCTCCGCCCTCGCCCTCGGTGATCGCATCTGGGTCATCGGGGTTGAGCGGGCCGTCATCTTGGGCCGACTCCAAGATGTGCTCAGACTGCTTGCGCTCATCGCGTACGACGATCTCGATGCCCTTGTTGAGGAAGGCCATCTCACGCAGGCGATTGGTGATCGTCTCCAGCGAATAGACCGTGGTCTCGAAGATCTCTGGTGAGGCATAGAAGGTGATCGTGGTGCCGGTGCGCTCACCGGGCTCCATCTCGCGCACCTCGGCAAGATCACCGTCTGGGGTGCCCAGGCTGAAACTCTGGCGCCACAAGTGGCCGCGATTCTTCACCTCAGCGATCAGGGTCGTTGACAAGGCGTTGACCACCGAGATGCCGACGCCATGCAAGCCGCCAGAGACCTTGTAACCGCCGCCACCGAACTTGCCGCCCGCATGCAGCATGGTCAAAGCCATCGTCAAGGCAGGCATATTCTCAGTCGGGTGCATGCCTGTGGGGATGCCACGGCCATTGTCTTCGACCCGGATGCCACCATCGTCTTGGAGAGTCAAGATGATCCGGTCGCAATGACCAGCCATCGCCTCATCGACTGAGTTGTCGACGACCTCCCAGATCAGATGGTGCAGGCCACGCTCACCGGTCGAGCCGATATACATGCCGGGGCGCTTGCGGACCGCTTCGAGCCCCTCGAGCACCTGGATCGCCGAAGCGTCGTAGGCGTTGTCAACCTTGCTATTGCTACCTGGGTTTTGTGGACCTGGGTTGTCGCCTGCCACGCAGGGCTCCTCGCTCGTCGTACTCATGAAAAAGTCGCCTCGACGCGGGGGCCGCAACCGGGACGACAACTCTACTCAGTTTAGCGGCTGACACCCTCAAATCACGTACTGGACTCCGGGAATTGGGCAAGAAGCCCGAGAAATTCGGCTCTGAGGGCCCCAGAAGGGGCTCGGGGAGCCCCGAATAGCGAGGTCTTGGGCTCCCCTACTGGCCGTCAGGCCCGTAGGGGCGCAAATCTACTTCTTGGTGATCCGGATGACCTTCGAGGCCCACGGTGAAACTCCACCCTTGCCGAAAGCACGTGAATTCACGTAGTAAGTGCCGGGCTTCAACGGCTTTGCCAAGTGCACGCTCCAGGCATTGGTGCCAGTAGCCGTGATGATGATCGAGGGCTGACCGCAAGACTTCACTGGCACTGAAACCTTCTTCAGGCTACCGGCTGCATTTAGGAAGAAACAGGTCTTCTTCCTCTGTGCCTTGGCATCGACACGTCGTACGACGACCTGCACCTTGGTGACGCCAGTGCCGCCGGCACGTCCGGTGATTGCGGACAACAGTTTTGACTTGGACACCGATGGGGTGTCAACCCGAGAGAACGTGGGACGCACGATCGGGGGCGCCACAGGGGAGCTTGGGCTAACTGTTGGGCTCGGAGTGGCCGTAGGGGTCACCTTAAAGCGGAAGACAGCAACATCGGGATGGCTATCCACGCCACCAGTCTTTGGGGTTAGTCCACCCGGCACGAGCAGGCGACCTGAGGAGTCGACACCGATATTGTTGGGGATGAGGGATGTGGTGTTGGCATTCGTGTAGACGAAGGTGCCGCCGGTAGCAAAGTTTGGATCGAGTGCCCCTGAGTTGGTGAAGCCGAAGAGCTTTACTGCAGCGGCACCGACCGTGCCTCGGGCCACCATCACCAAACGCCCTTCACGGGTCTGGGTCAGCCCACGAGGCGAGTCGTACTCATTGCCTGGCACTGGTGTTCGAACCGTGGGGTGCCCACTCACATCAAACATCTGTAGAGCTGCCTTGCCGGTGTTCATGTCAGCGATAGCCGCAGCCGCACCTCCACCTGGCATCAGCACCAAGCCGCGGCCATGCTGAGCCTTGTTTCCGACCACACCGCCATAAGCGCCGTCTTTGGTGCCATTGACATTTATCCGCAGGAGTTGGGTTGCCACACCGTCGTTGAGAGTCTCGTTGCCCACCAAGACATAGACTCGTTTGGTCGAGTCAACAGCCATGGAGACATTCGATTGTGCCCGCTGTTCGGTGAGCATAGTTAGGTTGAAGTCGGCAATGCCATCCCCATCAAAACTGGCCAGTGGTTGCCCGGCCAGGTTGTAACGTGCGACTCGCAAAGTCGTCGCGGCATCATTCGTGCCGGCCACAGTCACGGAGTCATTGTCGACGACAACCTTTTGCGGCACGAACTTCCCACCGCCGGGTGCCGGGATCGACACCTTCCATGTGGTGGCCTTCGCATTCTTGTCTAGCTTGATCAGCTGAGCTGAGCTCGTGGTCGTCCCCACCGCATAGATGCTTCGATCCGAGCCAATCGTGGCGTCGGAAATCTTGCCGACGTCGCCTTCAAAATAAGTGTAGAAACCAAGATTCTTATTACCGAAGCTGCCATCGAGATCCTTGCCATTGGGATCGGTACGGATCATGAACCATTTGCCGTTTTGGTCGGGATATGAGGTGGGCCCAGCCACCAGGATCTTCCCGTCAGGGTCAGGCAGCGCAACCATCGCCTGATCATCGCCACCCAAGAGCGCCACGGTCTTGAAGCCGTTGTCACCGAAGGTCGGGTCGAGACCGACAGTGTCGGCGTACGACGCACTAAACGGCAGCAGGGTGCCCACCGCAGCAGTTGCCACAGCGGCGAGTACGACGATAAACCTCTTCAAGGCTTCCTCCCAGGAAGTCACAGCGAGCACGATTCTGAGCAACGCTATGTGTCCTCAACGAGTGAAGCGAGACGACGACTATTCCGGACCAGACCGGCTGAGTGCTTTTTGGATCACCAAGTCTCGGTATTGATTCCAAATTGGCTGTCGTCGATCAGGAGTCGCCGGTGTGATCCCCAGACAACTGAAAGGTGCGTCCACTGATTGAGGTCGCCTCGATCACCATCACGTGTGACTTGCGATAGTCGATCCACGGTTGGATGAGATTCCGCACGTCGTCAGCGAGATTTTCGCCGATTTCTCGGCATTGCCCATGGACCACGACGCTGGCGGCACGATCGCCGGACCACTCATCGACTTCGAAAGCGACATTGGCATTGAGCAAAATGCCCAACAGTTTTGATCCCTCCGCCGTGCGGAAATAGATCCTGCCGTTGTGCACCTTGTAGTTGATCGGAAGCACTTCCACTTGATCGACCATGTGGAAGCCGATCCGACCCAGTTTGTGCTGAGCCAAGAACTCCCATGCATGGGCCTCATCCATTGATTGCACTAGGTCTTCGAAGAACTCCATGACCATCTCCCCTATCCGTAGGTGTCTCGTGGGCCACGGCCCTTGACGCTGAGCCGGCCGCGCTTCCAGGAGGGCGCATTGGGCCCTCGTACATCAACTTCCAAAACCGTGCCTTCACCAAGCACTTCATTGAGCCGGCGCACGATGTCAGCAGACATTAGTCTTAGTTGAGTGGCCCACGCGGTGGTGTCGGTGCGGATGTGAAGTTTGCCCTCCACCAATGACTCTGGGGTGGAGTGTGCGGCAACTTCGCGGCCCATGATTGCAGCCCATCGCGCGAAAGCACCGTGCACTCGAAGGTCTTTCTCCCACCCCTGCTCAGCGACCAATTTGGCCAAGCTCTCATCGATCGTGCCCAATGAGTCTGCGTCTTGCTCAGCATCACTTCGTGAGCGTCTCCGCCCCAGGCGCCCAGAGAGAGTCTTGCTGCGAAGTTTTGGAGTACGCCCGATCAGATTGCCGGCCACCATCCGGGCGACCTCAAGGCCATCCTCGGTGGTTTCCTCTGACTCAGCCATAATCCAAGGATGCCACTTGACTTCAGTCGTGATCAGGCCTGACCTCACCATCGGCCACGATCATCCGGCGGCCACGTAGTGCCTCAGGGATGTCTTCGGCGACTGCTGCCGTAATCAGCACCTGCTCGGCCTTGGCGACATATTCGGCGAGTTGGTTGCGTCGTCCGGAGTCGAGCTCAGCAAAAACATCGTCAAGCACCAAGATCGGGTCATCCCCGTCAAAACGCAGCAGATCGTATGACGCAAGCCGCAGCGCCAGGGCGAATGACCACCCCTCCCCGTGACTGGCATATCCCTTGACCGGAAATTGCCCCAGCCAGCAGACCAAGTCGTCGCGGTGGGGTCCGACCAAGGACACCCCGCGAGCCAACTCATCGGCTCGTCGAGCAGCAAGCTGGTCAAGCATGGCCTGCTCCAACTCGTTCTGCTCTGCAGCTTCGGTGTCAAAGGAAGGCTTGTATTTGATGCTGGCGTCATCGCGGGAAGCTCCACGGGCAACTGCTTCGTAGGCTCGACCAACCAAGGGGTTTAGGTCAGCGACCAGTTTCACCCGGGCGGCCATGATCTCGGCGCCAAGCCGAGCCAAATTTTGATCCCAAACATCAAGAGTCGACAAGGCATCTGGAGTCAACCCTCGCGTGCGTGCGGTCTTGAGCAGACTGTTGCGCTGCTTGAGCACCCGGTCATAGTCGCTGCGTACGCCGGCAAATCGCGGCCCCTGCAAGACCCGCAGATCGTCGGCGAAGCGGCGGCGCTCGCTCGGGTCTCCCTTCACCAAGGCGAGGTCATCGGGAGCAAAGACCACCGTGCGCACCAGACCGAGAAGGTCTTTAGCGCGCGGCAGTTGACCTCGGTTGATCCTTGCCTTGTTTGACTTGCCGGGCAAGATCGCGATCTCGAGGATCGCCGTACGCCCATCGCGCACTACGGCAGCACGGATGATTGCCTGCTCGCTGCCATGCTTGATCAACGGCAGGTCAGAGCTGACCCGGTGACTGGCCAACCGAGACAAATAGTCGAGCGCCTCGACGATATTGGTCTTGCCCTGACCATTGCGGCCGACAAATGCCGTGACACCGGGCTCGAGGGCGATCTCCAGATTCCCCCACGACCTGAAGTCGTGCAGCGAAAGGTGCGCGGCGTACAACTGCTATCGCTTGTCTGGTGTCTCTGGGTGGATCGCGTGGCCACCAAATTGGTTGCGCATCGCTGCGATCGCCTTCATCGCGGGACTGTCGTCTTGGCGTGAGGCGAAGCGGGCAAAAAGCGATGCCGCAATCACATTCATGGGTACGGCGTTGTCGATCGCCGCCTCGACCGTCCAGCGACCTTCACCGGAGTCGTCGGCATAGCCGCGGATCTGATCAAGATGGTTGTCATCCTTAAGGGCCGTGACGAGCAGGTCGAGCAGCCAAGAGCGGATCACGGTGCCTTCGCGCCAAGAGTCGAAAACTTCGGTGACATTGTCGACCAGGTCAACGGTCTCGAGGAGTTCGAAACCTTCCGCATAGGCCTGCATGATCGCGTATTCGATGCCGTTGTGCACCATCTTGGCGAAGTGACCAGAGCCAACTCTTTCACCTGCATGCACAAAACCTGACTCACCTGCTGGTTTCAAGGTGTCGAAGACGGGTTGCACCTTGGCGATCTCGCTCGCCGCGCCGCCACACATCAAGGCATAGCCATTTTGTAGGCCCCAGACCCCACCCGACACACCGCAGTCGACAAAGCCGATGCCCTTGGTGGCGAGTTTGGCAGCGTGGGCCTGGTCATCGGTCCACTTGGAATTGCCACCATCGACCACCAAGTCGCCTTCGCCGAGCAGTTCGGACAGCGCGTCTATCGACTCATGGGTCGGGGCACCTGCCGGCACCATCACCCAGACCACCTTGGGGCTGGGCAATTGCTCAACCATCGCTGCCAGTGATGGTGCATCGCTGATCTCCGGATTGCGGTCATAGCCGATCACAGTGTGACCACCATCGCGCAGTCGAGTGCGCATGTTGGCACCCATCTTGCCCAGTCCGATCAGACCGACATCCATGATGATCTCCCTTGGTTGGCTCCCAGGCTGGTGCCGCTGGGGATCACGACAACAAGCGGCGTGGCATCAACAGATACTTGAACTCCCCTGAAGGCTCACCCTCGAGACTATCCAGCCCCGCAATCACCACTGGCTTGGTCGACTGGGTGAAGGCCAACTCCACGAACTGGGTCTCGATCACACCGAGCCCATCGAGCAGGTACTGCGGATTGAAGCCGGTGGTGATCGCCTCACCCGTCATCACGGCTTCGAGCGACTCACTCGCCATGGCGTCTTCGCCCGACCCTGCATCAAGGGTCAAGACATTGTCGACAAATGCCATCTGGACGGCGGTATTGCGATCAGCAACCAGGGCAACCCGCTTGACCGAGTCGATCAGCGCAGCCCGGTCGACCCGGGCGATGGTGAGGTGTTCGCTGGGGAACAGCGAGCGCACCTTGGGGAACTCACCATCCAGCAGTCGAGTCGTCGTACGACGCAAACCGCCGTTGACATGTCCTTCAAAGCCGATCACGCCTTCGCCAGTGCCAGAGGTGGCCAAGGCGATCGTGATCTCGGGGCCCCCGGTCAACGACTTGGCGGTGTCGCCAAGCACCTTGGCTGGCACTAGGGCTGCAGCCGAGATGTCACTCGTGCCCGGATCCCAGGCAAGCTCACGATGAGACAACCGGAAGCGGTCGGTGGCGAGCAACGCAATCGAGTCGCCGTCGAGCTCGACTCGTACGCCGGTCAACACTGGCAGCATGTCATCGCGCCCGGCTGCGGTGACTGCCTGGGCAACTGCATGGGAAAAGGTCTCTGACTTGACCACACCCTTTGCCTCTGGCATGGCCGGGATGGGTGGGTAGTCCTCGACGGGCAGAGTCGGCAGGGTGAAGCGTGCCGAACCACAAGTCAACGTGACCTTGGGGCCATCCGTGCTGACCTCGACCGGCTTGTTGGGCAGGCTGCGGCAAATGTCGGAGAGTAGGCGACCTGAGACCAAGGCCCGGCCTTCTTCGCTGACTTCAGCGCTCAAGGTGGCGCGAGCAGAAGTCTCATAGTCGAAGGAAGACAGCATCAAGCCGTCATCGCCATCAAAGCTGCCTGCCTCGATGAGCAGGCCAGCCAAGACCGGCAAGCTGGGCCGGATCGGCAAGGTGCGTGCGGTCCACGCAACGGCATCAGTCAGGACATCGCGATCAACGCGGAACTTCACGTCCTTTTTCCTCTCAGTCTGGGATGAGCGCCTGCTTCTGGGATCAGCATCTGTTTCTGGGATCAGCATCTGTTTCTGGGATCAGCACTATGCCACTTCAGGGGTGACCCCGGCCACACCGGTTCAAGTTGTCCACAAACTGGTTGGGCCGGTGAGTTTCCACGTCGATCGGTAATTCTCTAATTTCAGCAGTAGTAGTAGGGCCTGTGGATCCTGTGGAGAACTGCTGTTTGTGCTGGTCAACTGCTGTTTTGAGCTGTGTATTGCGTGTGGGTTGAATTGGTGACAATCAAATCACAAGGTGGACATTTATTGGGCTGTGTGGGCTCGTTGCTGGTTTAGCCACAACAAACCCACAACTGTGTGCCCAGGGAAGGGGTCGCCGTACACATCTTGCATGCTTGTGATTTGCCACGACAATTCGTACGGCGCCAACCCACTCGGCGCCGACTCATCACATGGCGGCTTGTTTGATCCTGTTGGTCAACTCCGAGACCTGGTGGAAGAGGCTCTTGCGCTCTGCCAGGTCCTTGCGGATCCGTCTCTCGGCATTCATCACGGTGGTGTGGTCGCGGCCACCGAAGTGCTTGCCGATCTGAGGCAATGACAATGGAGTCAGCTCGCGACACAAATACATGGCGATCTGGCGCGAAGTGGTCAAGGCACGGGTGCGGCTGGGGCCAGTCAGGTCTTCGATGCTGAAGCCGAAGTAGGCAGCCGTTTGGGCCATGATCAGCCCGGCTGTCACCTCTGGCTCGCCACCCTCGGGGATCAAATCCTTGAGCACGATCTCGGCCAGGGTCATGTCAACCTCTTGGTCGTTGATGCTGGCGAATGCGGTGACTCGGATCAGAGCGCCTTCGAGCTCGCGGATATTGGTCTGGATCTTGCTGGCGATGAATTCCAAGACTTCTGGCGGCGCCGACAGACGATCGGCGGCCTGCTTCTTGCGCAGGATCGCGATCCTGGTCTCCAGATCTGGGGGTTGTACGTCGGTCAGCAGCCCCCACTCAAATCGATTGCGCAGCCGATCCTCGAGTTGGGTCAGTCGCTTGGGGGGTCTATCGGAGGTGATCACAATCTGCTTGTTGGCATTGTGGAGGGCATTGAAGGTGTGGAAGAACTCTTCCTGGGTTTGCTGCTTGCCCTCGAGGAATTGGATGTCATCGATGAGCAGCACATCCACGTCGCGATAGCGGCGTTGCATGCCGGCGGTGTTGCGCTCTTGGATGGCGTTGATCACGTCATTGGTGAAGGCCTCTGAGGAGACATAGCGGATCTTCGTGCCCGACCAGAGGTTGGCGACATAGTGTCCGATCGCGTGCAGCAGATGGGTCTTGCCCAGGCCGGAGTCGCCGTAGATCAGCAGTGGGTTGTAGGCCCGGCCCGGAGCTTCGGCGACTGCCGAGGCTGCTGCGTGGGCGAATCGATTTGACTGACCGATCACGAAGGATTCGAACTGGTAGCGCGGGTTGAGTTGCAACTCCGACGCACCAACCACTGAGGCACCATTGCCCATAAATCGGTTTGTCGATAAATCGCTAGATGTATTTGTTGCTGAGGTTAGATGCGGCAATGAGGTGACGTTGGTGTCTTCTTGGTGCTCTGTCTTGATGCTGGTCAGCGTTGGGGGTGGCTCTTGATCGGTGGTGGGAGCCTGGGTCAGAGCGGTTTCAAGAGTTGGGTCAACCTCGACCACCAGACGCATCTGTTGGCCGGTCTCTTCTGAGAGGCCATCTTCGAGTCGAGTGCGCGCCCGCCCCTCGATCTGGGTGCGTGAAAACGCATTGGGTACGGCGATGATCACGATGCCGTCGGCAACCATCTTGAGTTGGCTCGACGACAACCACGTGCGCTCGTTTGGTGGGAGTCTCTCGGTTATTGATGGCCAAATAGCCTTTAGCTGAGCTAGATCCATGTTGTTGTCCGACTCCGGCACGTGTGTCTCCCCTGACCTGTTTGTTGTCCACACAGTTCTCCACAGACTGTGGGTATGTGAACGATAATTCGACCCTGTTCCTGTGGATTGGCAGACGCTAACAAGCCCGAGGCCTGTGGATCAACTCGTTATCCACAGGTTTCTGGTCGGTACGGCGTGTCGCGCTTTGATTGGTTCTTCTGACCTGTGAGAGTTGGTCAATTGTGACTATTCCGAGGTCGGCAAGTCATCACTTATGGGCCCGCATTTCTGGGCTTGGACCTATGGGATGGGCCAGGTGAGTTCAGGCTGCACTCATGTTGACGGCCGGCCGGGCAAACCAGATGGTGCGGTGAGTCCAAACCCCAGGTGCGGTGCGTTTACCGGAGCACACAATGATCACGGCCTGTGGCGGCCCATTGGTTGCATAGATCTTGTTGAGTTGGGCCTCCGAGACCCGTTCGGCGTCTACTTCGATCCGCTCGACGACCTGGTAGCACAGGGTGTCTCCGGCCTTGCTGATCAAGGCCAAGGATCCACCCGTGCCCAGTTTGTTGAGCAGTCGATTGCCCATGGCGCTGTTGTCTGGCCAAGTGTGGGCGTTGAGCAGGACATTGCCGTAAGGGGTGCCCGGGTGAATGCCGGGCGCGTCGAAGGCGAAGTCGTTCTTGCCGCTCGAGTCGACGGGCGGCACACCGGGCACGCCGTCTTTGTCTCGCGGCAAGGAGAGCACAGGACTGCTCTTGGTGATGCCAGTGACCACGATCCGGGTTGGGACGAAGGCCTCATTGGCCGGATTGGTGCAATCAACCTTTGGTTTGGTGACCTTGTGCGGGGCGGCAGGCTGCACCGACGCCGTACCGGTGGGCATCGTTGTGGTCGGGGGTGGGGCACTGACTGCCTGGGGCTCTTGATTGCTGTTGGAGTACCACAGCACTGCGGTGGTCACCAAAGCGATGGCGACAGCAATGATCGTGAAGATCAAGACTCTGCGGCGTTGATCTTCTGCTTGTTGATGTGGCGATATGGACACTTGTGGGCTGCTCCAAGGTGCGAAATGTGCTAATACGAGGATGACACACGAGCGGTAATCGTGGCTCATGATGCAGATCTACTGTGGACAGCCGCCCTAGTCATCCAGGCGTCGAATTGACCCTGATCGCCTGACCCGCGTACCGTTGGCAGGTCGCATCGTGCCTGGTTGGCCGAAGCGGCGCTGTGTCATGTGCGCACCAAGTGCACGAAAGGCCTTTCGGCTTGCGACTTCGTGTTGAGCAGCGGTTCATGACAACCAGGACTTATCGCAATACAAGTTAGTGGAGATGCAATCGTGAGCAAGCGTACTTTCCAGCCGAACAACCGGCGCCGTCACAAGACCCATGGCTTCCGGCTGCGGATGCGCACCCGTGCGGGTCGCTCCATCCTGTCCTCTCGTCGTCGCAAGGGCCGCAACCGTCTGGCTGCGTGAGCCGATGATGGCTCACGGGTTCTCATGCTGAGTGCCCCCAATCGCTTGACACGAAGTGATGACTTCACTCACGTCGTACGACGTGGGCGTCGAGCGGGTGGGCCATTGTTGGTTACGCACCTGCTCGACGCGGGCGATGATGCCAAGACCCTGGTCGGTTTTGTCGTCGCCAAGAATGTCGGCAATGCGGTTACTCGGAATGTCGTGAAGCGTCGACTTCGACACCTGATGAGAGAGCGCCTCGGGATGCTTCCAAGTGGGTCGACCCTGGTGGTGAGAGCCCAACCCAAGGCCGCTCAGTGCTCCTTCTCAGAGTTGACTGAGGCCCTCGATCGTAGTCTGAGGCGGGTGATGGCCCAATGAAGTGGCTCTTGGTGACCCTTTTGAAGGGTTATCGCCTGTTTATCAGCCCGCTCTATGGGCAAGTTTGTCGCTATCACCCCTCTTGCTCTGCTTATGCGCTCGACGCAGTGCAGACGCATGGGAGCATCAAAGGCACTTGGCTGGCGATCTGCCGGATTGCCCGATGCAATCCGTGGGCTTTGGGCGGTTATGACCCAGTACCTCAGCAGGACTCAGCACCCAAACAGGATGCAGCACCCAAACAGGATCCAATGGCAAGCCACGTTGAGATGGCCGGCCCAATCGCAACCTCTAAGCAAGGAGTCTGATGGCAACCCTTAGCAAGATCGGCTCATTCATCATGGCGCCGCTCTACTGGGTGATCTCATTGATCCTGGTCGGCGTACATTCAGTTTTCGGGATGCTCTTCGGCCCCACGTCGGGCGTTTCATGGGTCTTGGCCATCATCGGCCTGACCGTGGTGATCCGGGCCCTGCTGATCCCCTTGTTCGTCAAGCAGATCAAGGCCTCGCGCAACATGGCCTTGTTGCAGCCTAAGGTCAAAGAGCTCCAGAAGAAGTACGGGCACGACCGCGAGCGTCTCGCTCAGGAGACGATGAAGCTGTATCGCGACAGCAAGACCAATCCTCTTGCATCGTGTATGCCGATCCTGATCCAGATGCCGATCTTCTTGGCTCTCTTCCGGTTGCTCAACCACGCCGCGAACGGCGTGCCGAAGGGAGTCCTCACCGAGACGGATGTGGAACATCTGTCCAATGCCACGATCTTTGGTGCGAAGATCGCAGACTCGTTCACCCGAGCCGACACGATCAATGTGCAGATCCTGGCTGGTGTGCTGGTGGTGGCGATGACCGCGACGACCTTCATTACCCAGCGTCAGTTGATGGCCAAGAACATGCCCGCTGACGCCATGACGGGTCCGTATGCGCAACAGCAGAAGATGCTGCTCTACGTCTTGCCTGTTGTGTTTGCGGTCTCGGGCATCGCCTTCCCGATCGGCCTGTTGATCTACTGGACGACGTCGAATATCTGGACCATGGGTCAGCAGTTCTACGTGATCCGCAACAATCCGGCCCCTGGCACCCCGGCCTTCGATGCCAAGCGTAAGCGGGATCTGGCCAAGGGCAAGGTCACTGAGGACGTGCCGCAGGCGGACGCTGACGAGGAGCAGAGCGAAGAGAAGCGCCCTGCCCAAAGGCAACAACCCAAGAAGCAGAGCCGCGAACAACGCAAGAAGTCTGGCGGGAACTAGTCAACTGCGCATTGACCATGAGGCAATCGCACGTACACAGGAGAGACATGAGCGAGAACCAGACCGAAGAGGTAGTCGAGACCAATGTTGATGACGCTGAGGAGGCTTCACAAGGGAGCCGACCCAGTCGTAGGGAGCGCCTAGAGCAAGAGGGCGATATCGCGGCGGACTACCTCGAGGAACTTCTAGAGATCGCTGACCTTGACGGCGATCTGGACATGGATGTTGAGGGGGATCGCGCCACGGTGTCAATCGTGGGCGCAGATCTGCCGGCGTTGGTAGGCAACAAGGGCGAAGTACTTGAGGCCCTACAAGAGTTGACCCGGTTGGCGGTTTACAGCAAGACCGGGGAACGGTCACGGCTGATGCTCGACATTTCGGGTCACCGCGCCCAGCGCCGTGCTGCCTTGGAGGAAGAGGCCAGCAAGGTGGTGGAAGAAGTCAAGGAGACCGGAGAGCGGGTTTCGATGAAGCCGATGTCGGCCTTTGAGCGCAAGGTGGTGCACGACGTGATCGCGGCCGCAGGTTTGGGTTCGGAGTCTGAGGGCGCTGAGCCGAATCGTTTCGTCGTGGTACTCCCCTCCTAGTTCGGATTGCCAGTTCGGTGTCCGACCATGTTTCACGTGAAACACCCCCCGTGCCCGTTGCGGCTCGGGGGGTGTTTGGTGAACGGCTGGAGTTGGCCGAGCGATATGCAGAACTCTTGGTCGACCAAGCCACTGTGCGGGGATTGATTGGCCCTCGTGAAGTGCCGCGGATCTGGGAGCGACACCTACTCAACTGCGCGGTGGTCACGGATCTCATTCCTACGGGAAGCACGGTCGCAGACATCGGCAGTGGCGCGGGATTGCCCGGGATCTGCATGGCTATTCGTCGGCCGGACTTGGAGATCACCCTGGTCGAGCCGCTCCTGCGGCGGACCAAGTTCCTCGATGAAGTGGTGGCTGAACTCGGCCTGGTCAATGTGTGTGTCCACAGGAGTCGGGCTGAGGAGTTGCACGGCAAGCGATTCTTCGATGTGGTTACTTCTCGGGCGGTTGCTCCACTGGGTCGTCTGGCCCAGTGGTCGTGGCCCCTGTGCGGGCCCAATGGTGAAGTCATCGCTATGAAAGGTGCCTCGGCAACGGAAGAGATTGATCGGGACGCCAAGGATCTGGAGCGCCTTGGAGTTGTTGCCGAGGTCGAGCTTGTCGGTGCCGAGGCGCTGGGATCAGTCGAGGGGCCGGGAGCAGCTGTAACAGTGGTGAGAATGAGGAGAGTCAAGAGTTGACCAAATATCCAGTTGGTTGGGTTTCACGTGAAACATCCGAAGCCCAACGAGGTGGACAAGACAGGTTATCCACCGCTGTTGGATGGGTCGCTGAGCGAGACAATCCACAGGCTGACGCAGGTTGTCCACAAGAGAGGCAATGAAGGCGCCACCCCAGTGTGATCGCCCAAGAGACCATGCCCGAAGATGTTTCACGTGAAACCCTGACCCAGGACGAGGCCAATGAGTGAACAAAACAGGGAGACCAACCCTGTCCCCAGAGCGGGCGATTATGCACGTGACCTACCCCCCTATGACAGCAGTACGCCGATGGCACGTGAGATCGAAGAACAACTGAGACGACGCCAGGCGGTTGGCGCGCCACTCCCCCGTCCGGATCAGACTCGTACTTTCGTCGTGGCCAACCAAAAGGGTGGCGTAGGCAAGACCACCACCACAGTGAATCTCGCAGTCGCACTGGCCCAACATGGCCTTCGAGTGCTCGTGATCGACCTCGACCCGCAAGGCAATGCTTCGACGGCATTGGCGACTGAGCATCGGCGAGGAACCCCATCGACCTACGACGTGCTCGTGGATGGATTGCCGATTGCTGACGCCGTGCAGTCACATCCTGAGATCGCGAATCTCGAAGTGGTGCCGGCAACGATCGACTTAGCAGGTGCTGAGATCGAGTTGGTGAGCATGGTTTCTCGTGAAAATCGGCTCCGCACAGCCATCGGCAAGTATTTGGCCGATCACCAGGTCGACTACGTATTCATTGATTGCCCACCGTCACTGGGTCTACTCACGCTGAATGCCTTGGTGGGTGGCGATGAGATGCTGATCCCGATCCAGGCGGAGTACTACGCGCTTGAGGGTCTGGGTCAACTCTTGGAGACGGTCCAAATGGTCAAGACGCATCTGAATCCAGGTTTGGAGATCAGCACCATCCTGATCACCATGTTTGATTCACGCACAAATTTGGCCGCCGGGGTGGCTGCCGAGGTACGGGAGCATTTTGAGGATCAGGTGCTCAGGACGGCTATTCCACGCTCTGTCAGGGTGTCGGAAGCGCCAAGTTATGGGCAGAGTGTGATGACCTACGATCCAGGCTCACCGGGAGCCTTGAGCTACCTAGAAGCTGCTCGTGAGCTCGCCCAGCGTGGACAAAAGGAGCACCGCAACCAATGAGCGCCAAGCAAGCCCCCCGACGCGGCCTCGGTCGTGGCCTCGGCTCACTGATCCCCCAAGGTCCAGCAGAGGGCGAGATGGCGGAGCCTGAGACTCGTCCGGCAACTCCCCAACCAGCGCGCGAGGCCACCTCCGCTGCGGGTGACGCACCTGCGCAACCCCAGATGGTCGCGGGCGCCTACTTTGCCGAGATCCCCGTTGAGCAGATCTCACCCAACCATGCCCAGCCTCGCGAGGTCTTCGAAGAAGAGGCCATGGCCGAGTTGGTGCACTCGATCAAGGAAGTGGGTCTCCTCCAGCCTGTCGTCGTACGACGCACAGGAGATGCGACTTATGAGTTGATCATGGGCGAGCGCCGTTGGCGCGCCTCAAAGCTCGCCGAGCGTACGACGATCCCGGCCATCGTGCGCCAGACCGACGACAACGACATGTTGCGCGATGCGCTCCTGGAAAATCTGCACCGAAGCCAACTGAACCCTCTTGAAGAGGCGCACGCCTATCAGCAACTGCTGGATGACTTCGGATGCACCCACGAGGAGTTGGCAAGCCGGATTGGGCGCAGTCGACCTCAGATCAGCAATACCTTGCGACTGATGAAGCTCTCTGCGCCAACTCAGAAGCGGGTTGCGGCTGGTGTGCTCAGTGCGGGCCATGCCCGGGCCCTATTGGGTGTCTCCGATCCCGAGGTACAAGATCGTCTGGCGCAGCGAGTAGTGGCCGAGGGCATCTCGGTGCGGGGGCTTGAAGAGATCGTTGCCGTCGGAGACCTTCCCGATGCCGACAAGCCCTCTCCCAGAGCCCGCAAACTCACTGTGCCGGCTCTTGAGGAGCTCAATGAGCGGTTGGCAGATCGGCTCGACACCAGAGTCAAGGTGAAGTTGGGCAAGTCGAAGGGCACGATCTCGATCGAGTTCGCATCCATGGGCGATTTAGAGCGGATTGTTGGCATTATTGATCCACGTAACCGCTCAGATCGACCCATTTAGTGGTTTGTCGACAAAACCACTTAGTTACTAATCGCTAGATTGATTTAGCCATCTAGAGTCATTTCCCTGACTTAGTAGCCTTCGCAGCTTTGCGTGCAGCACGGGCTGCCTTTTCGACCGTGTCCATCTGGGTGGCCACTTCGGGAGTGGGAGCAGAGCCGCCTCGCGAGGCGGGCAACCACCAAGACCCTGGTGGGTGCTCCTCTGCCGGGTGCCATGCCAGGGCCTCTTCGTGGAGCTCAATCATCTTCTCGCGAAGGGCCGCAGTCTCGGCCTCAGGATCCTGGCCATCGAAATACATCGGCTCGCCGATCACCAAGGTGATCGTCTTGCCCCGACCAAACAGATCCTTGGGGTGGTCTTTGGTCATGATCAGTTGGCTGCCCCAGATCGCGACCGGGATCAGAGGCACCCCGGCCTCGGCGGCGATGCGAGTAGCCCCGCTCTTGATCTCCTTGATCTCAAAGGACCGGGAGATTGTCGCCTCAGGGAAGATCCCGACCATCTCGCCGGCCTGAAGGTATTCGACGGCGTCGCGCATCGATTGGGCACCTTCAGCGCGATCCACGCTGATGTGATGCATCCCGCGCATCAAGGGCCCAGCAATGGCATTGTCGAAGACCTCACGCTTGGCCATGAATCTAGGCAGGCGTCCGGTCTCCTTCCAGGCGCCATAACCACCGAGGATGAAGTCGACATGGGCCACATGGTTGAAGGCCACCAGCACGCCACCCTCCTTGGGCACGTTGTCGGCACCTTTCACCTGAAACTCAAGATCAAGACCCTTGAAAGCAGCCAGAATGGCTCGTACGACGACGGGATACACGTAGTCACGCATGTGACTAGCATGATCGATAGTGCCTGTCCCGTTAAATCTGACCCAGGAGGTGGGATGGTCCGCCGCATCGAGCGCCTCACTCTCGACCACCTGCCTGCGTTGGCCCTGCCAGCCTGTGCGGCCTGCGTGCACTGGCAACTAGACGCCGTACGGCGCACCCGCCCTGACGTCGTACCCAGTGTGGAGAAGGCCGCGTGGGTGTCTACGTTGCTGCGTGATTGGGGTCAGTGTGGTGCCGTGGTCACCATTGATGGTGAGCCCGTGGCACATGCGATGTGGGGGCCGGCTTCACATTTGCTTGGGCTCGCGTCCTATCCGACCACACCAGTCAGCCCAGATGCAGTGGTGCTGACAAACATCTTCGTGCACCCAGAGCATCGCAACGCCGGGCTGGGGCGCCAGTTGGTGCGAGCGATGGCCAAGGAGATGATCAAGCGCAAAGATGTGCGTGCGATTGAGTCGATCGCGTTTTCGCCCACTGCTGCCAATAAGGCAAGCCGCTGCGTGATCCCACAAGACTTCCTGTTGGCGGTCGGCTTTTCGACGCATCGCCCACACTCCTGCTATCCCCGCATGCGCATGGATCTGCGTACGACGCTGAGCTTGCGCGAGGAGTTGGAGCAGGTGCTTGATCGGATCCTGCGCCCGCTGCCCAAGCCATCGCCTGAGTCAGGCTCTGGTGCTCGGGTCAGTCTCCGAGGGCTGACTCACCAGAGCTTGGGTCACCAGAGCTTGGGTCACCAGGCCCCACCTGAGCGGGAAACTCCCTGAGCTTGGCCTTGATGTCGGCATAGTTGAGCCGACCGGTCTCTTCGTCTTCCTCCGGGGTGAGATAGAAGCGCTGGGTCGCCACGACGATCGCTTCGGCGATCAGGTCGCGTTGTGAGGCGTCTTGCAATCTGGCCATGTCGGCGCTGCTGCTGACATATCCGATGTCCATCCACATGGCCGGCATCCGGGTCATCCTGAGGAGATCCCAGGTCTTTGCATGCGAGCGCAGGTTGGTCATGCCGGTGCGGGCCACGATCTCGCGCTGGATCAAACCAGCCAACTTCTCGCCGGTAGTTGACCAGGTGTCGTGGTTGGTGTCGCCGAAGAAATACGCCGAAATCCCTTTGGCTTCGGGATTCTCCGAATAGTCCAGCGCAATCGCGATCAGCAGATCTGCTCTGAGCTCGTTGGCGAACCTCGCCCGCTCGCGCTCCTCTTGCAGGTCTGCGGAGCCGAAGGAGGAAGTCGTCAAGTACGCCGAAACGCCGGTGGCTCCGAATCGTCCCGCGATGCGTTGGGCCAGGTCCTTGACGATGATGTCTGAGGTCTCGCTGTGGGCATCAGGCAGATTGTGGGCGCGGCTGATGTCGATCACGATCACCTTGTCGCTGAGGTTGGGCCCCGCCGCTCGGATCCGTGACTCCGCCCGCATCGCATTGGGGGCACCGCCCTGCACCATGGGTGAAAGCCTGGTGAGGGCCTTGAGGGTCTCCGGTCCGCACGTGCCGTCAGTGACCAGACCGTAGTTGCGCTGGAAGTCGGTGAGCCCAGTTGAGGTCTCGACCCCGAAATAGCCATCAACCCTGCCGATCGCAAAACCTAGATCGAGTAGACGGCGCTGGAGTTGGTAGACGTCATCGCCCACCATCAAGTCTCCTGCCCTGAAGATCAAGATCCGATCGCCCAGGTGCCACCGGGTCTCATTGAGGCGCCGATAGGTGCCAGGGCCCACCTGACCATCAACCAATAACCCACGTTGCTGCTGGAAGGCCCTGACGGCCTCTTCGAGGTCAGCGTCGAAGACGTCACGGGGCTGGTCGTCCAGCAGGCCCAAGCCGTGGAGCAGGCCAGCGATCTCGCTGATAGCTGCTCCACTGTCGCCCAGTCGATAGGTCTGATCCAAGTAGGTCTCCACACTCGCTCCCCTGCCGCACCCTTGGGCTCGGCTCAGGACAAAGCCGCTGGTCTACTGTGACAGATCTGTTGATCTGCCCACAAGCCAACGGGCACGCCGTTAGACAGGCCCACGTTGGCAGGCTCAGGAGTCGATGAACTCCGCGAGCTCCTTGAGGATGGCGCTCTTGGGGCGTGCGCCGACGATGGATCTGACGACCTGGCCGCCCTGGTAGACGTTGAGGGCCGGGATCCCGGTGATCTTGTAGTTGCTCGGCGTGATCGGGTTTTCGTCGACGTTGAGTTTCACGAAGCCCATCTTGTCGCCATGCTCAGCGGCAATCTCATCGAGGATCGGCCCAACCTGGCGGCACGGGCCACACCACTCGGCCCAGAAGTCGACCAATACGGGTCGGTCGGCGTTCAGGACCTCTGCCTCGAAGTTGGCATCGGTGACGCTTTGCAGATTGGACATCTATCCTCCAGATGATCGGGTGAAGTCAGTGCACATTCAACACGAGGGCACCGACGATTGTTCCGCCGTACCTGCTCGGGTCAGCCGCCGAGGTGGGCCAAGTTGCCGAGATAGCGCTCTGCGTCCAGTGCTGCGGCGCAACCTGACCCGGCAGCAGTGATGGCCTGGCGGTAGGTGTGATCGACCAGATCACCACAGGCGAAGACGCCTTCGAGGTTGGTCTTGCTGCTCCGCCCCTGCACCATGACATATCCCTCTGCGTCGACCTCGACCTGACCGGTGACCAACTCGGAGCGTGGGTCGTGGCCGATCGCGATGAACAAGCCGGTGGCATCCAACTCGCGAGTCTCGCCGGTCACGGTGTCTTCCAATGTGAGGCTCTCCAGCCGGTCAGCGCCGTTGATCGACTTGACGGTGCTATTCCAGGCGAACTCGATCTTCGGGTCGTTGATCGCGCGCTCCTGCATGATCTGCGAGCCGCGCAACTCGTCACGACGGTGGATCAGGGTCACCTTGGAGCCAAATCGCGACAAGAAGGTGGCCTCCTCAAGCGCTGAGTCACCGCCACCCACCACGGCAATGTGCTGCTCACGGAAGAAGAAGCCATCACAGGTCGCGCACCAGCTCACTCCGTGGCCGGACAGGCGATCCTCGTCGGGAAGACCGAGCTTGCGATAGCCAGATCCCATGGCCAAGATCACGGCCTTTGCCGCGAAGGTGTCATCCACCGTGGACACCGACTTCAGGTCGCCGTCGAGCTTCATCTCGGTCACGTCGTCGGCGATCAACTCGGCCCCGAAACGCTCTGCCTGAGCCCTCATCTCATCCATCAGCGCCGGGCCCTGGATGCCTTCGCGGAAGCCGGGGAAGTTCTCAACCTCGGTGGTGTTCATCAGCGCACCGCCAGCGGTCACCGAGCCCTCGAAGACCAGCGGGTGCAGATTTGCGCGGGCAGCATAGATTGCAGCGGTATATCCAGCAGGTCCTGAACCAACGATGATGACATTGCGAGGCTCGGACATGTGTGGATCAGCTCCTAGAGATCGATGAGCCCGGTCTTCGGGCGACCGGCCCATCATACTTGCGCGCCTAAGGCAGGACGCGGTGCAGGAGTTGGCGCCCATCACAGGCATAGAGCCCGATTGTGCGATCACTGGTCAGCACGAGACGCCCGGTGGCCTTCTTGAAGGAGACCAAGACCGTGCGATCGCCCGGCTTGACCACTTGATCGGCGCAGCCACCTGCTTGGTTGGTAGCTGCTGCCGCTGGAGCGTAAGGCTCAGCAGAAGCATCGTCCTGCGCCTCGGCTGACGCGGATCGTTTGGCGCCTAGCGGTTGGGCAAGGGCTGTCTGAGCATCACTCACGAAGTGAGCAGGGCGTACGACGGGCAACTCACTGGCAGCCACCGCACTTTGATCGAGCACCGCGCTCTGATCGAGCATCGCACTCTCATCGGGTGTCGGACTCTGGCCCGCTGCCTGACTCTGACCCACTGCTGGGGCCTGCTCTCGCGCCCCTTGAGTCATTGCCTTCTGGGGGGCCAGACCGGCTGTGGTTGAGGTGTCCGCCTGCTGTTGGGGCTGCATCTGGGTGAGGAGTCCGACTCCGCCGCTGACCACCACGACCGATGCCGCGGCAACGAGGATGAGTGGCCCACGGCGCCGTTTGGCGGCTACGACGAACCGCTCCGCAGCGGGTGGTGCCAACGAAGCAAGCGTGGCGTCCAGGCGGGCGATGACGTCATCGGGGATCGGTTGGTCGGCTCGCGCGCCGCGAAGGAGTTCGCTGATGGCTTCTTCGGGGAGGTTTCCGATGTGCCCTTGGGAAGCCGGCTCATGATCGGTCACGAAGCTCCTCCTTCCGGGCGACTCTGTTTGCTGGCGCCTCGGGTGGGTCGCGAGCTGGGGTGCTTCATATCTGACGCGGCAGTGGCCGAATTGGTTGCATCGGCCAACAGCGGGCCCAGGATCTGGGCGAGTTTGACTCGACCACGTGAGCAACGACTCTTGATCGTGCCTTCGGGTGCTTCAAGGATCAAAGCGGTCTCGTGCATGGAATAGCCCTCCATGTCGACCAGCACCAGCGCAGCCTTCTGGTCGGGTGGCAGTTGCTCCAACGCAGCAAGCACGATCTCACGCATCGAGCCAGCTTCGGCCTGATCCAGAGGCCCGGGGGCTGGCGACGCAAAGTCCATGTCGTCGGTGATCGGGCTGGCCAGTCGCACCTTGTTTCGTCGGAGGCGATCAAGCGCTGCATTGACCACCACTCGGTGCAGCCAGGTTGAGACTTGGGCGTCACCGCGGAAGGAGCCGGCGCGTTCGTACGCCGAGATCAGCGCGTCCTGCAGGGCGTCGGCGGCGTCTTCGGGGTTGCCCGTCGTACGCAGAGCCACGGCCCACAATCGATCGCGATGCCGGGTGAAGAGCTCACCGAAGGCGGCTGTGTCTCCGCTCCGGTGGGCATCGAGGAGTTCGCGATCAGTCTGGCTCACGTGATTGAGGCCTCAGCAGTGGCGACGATGACCCCAAACGTCGATGCAATGCCTCTGATGGATCCTGCGTCGGCTCGACCCATCTCGTAGGCCCTGATCGCTGCTACTCCCGCGATCACCAACACGATGATGATCAACAAGGCGATCGCGACTCGAGATGAGGTGCGCCCTTGCTTGGCCTGCCGGTGCGTGGACGATGTCGGGCCTGGAGTGGTGCGCACGAGTGGTGGCAGCACACTGGCGTCTGGGTTGAGGTGTGGGGCCGAGCTGGCGTCGGGCACTCGCCGCGCTCCCGTGGCAAACAGCGGCCGCTCCGCGGAGTCGACATAGGGCTCGACTGGTGACACAGCGGGCATGGGGCCCGATCCGAAGGTGTCGTCGTTGGCCGCCATGGCCTCCAGCCACTCCTCACGATGGCTCAGTGAAGGATTGCTGGCCAGCAACTCGTCGATCGGATCTCCCTCGTCGGCCTCAGGCTCGGCGTACATCGCGGACAGGCTCGAAGGGGCGACCTTTGCGGGGTCTCCCAAGAAGTCTGAGAGGGCTGCCTCGATCTCGAAGGCCGAGTCGATTGGCATGCCATGGGGGTGAGAGCGGTCGAGGGTGCGGGCACAGATGCTGTCGAGGACCCGGGGCACTCCCGCGCGCACTTGCCGCGGGCGCATCAGGGCTCGACCTGCCTTCGGGGCGGGCGCCACTCCGCTGGGGTGTACGCCGGGCCACTTCGCGGTGAGCGCGGCGTAGAGAATGCCGGCCAGGTTGAGCACATCACGCTGGTGGTCGTTGAGTTCGGGGTACGTCGGTGAGCTGGGTGGGTCTGGGTGCAGCGCGGCGGCGGTGGCGTAGCCGATCAGCTTGACGGCTCCGGCCTTGGTGACCAAGACCTGCTCTGGGGTCAGCCACCCGTGCGCCAACCCGGCTGCGTGCCCGGCATTGATTGCCTGTGCGGTCTCTCGGGCCAGCCAGGCTGCTCTTGCTGGTGGTAGGGGGCCCTTGTCGAGCATCTTGTCGAGCGAGAGACCCTCGCCCCATTCGTGCACCACCCAGGCAGCGCTGCCGTCGTCTTCACAGTCCAGCACCCGGAGCAGGTGTGGGTCGGTGATCAAGACGTTGGCGCGGGCAGCGTCGATCAGTGCTTGGGCCCTGGGGTCGGTGGAGTTGATCACGTGGATGGCGACATTGCGGGCCAGCACCATGTCGGTGGCGCGCCAAAACCTACCGCCTTCGAACTCCTCAAGCAGATCGTCGAGGCGGTAACGCTCACCCAGGACTGCGCCCGGACCACGTGAAGTCAGGGCCACCCACCATCCTCTCCATGCTTGTGTGGCTGTGGTCGTTTTGGAAGCTGTGGTCGTTGTGGAGGCTCTGTCTTGACTCTAGGGCTCAACTCGCGCGACGCAGGCGTGATTGCACCAGTGTCAAGACTTCGTTTGTCTCCTTGACACCCATGAGACGGGCAAGACCGAGATATGTGACGCCGAAGGCCAGTGCGGTGATTGTGCCGCTGGCCAAGGCCAACGGGATTGATTGCTCACCCCATGTGTGCTGCAGCCCGAGCAGGGTCAGCCAGCCGATTGCTGCCGCACCAGCGATGCTGACCACGAGGCGGGCAGCAAAGCTCCATCCGATGGTGAAGCCGGGGATGTGTCTGCGCAGCAGCCATGCCGACACCGAGGCCCCGACGAGGTACGACGCGCCATAGGCCAAGACCAAGTGCGGAGCGGTGTCGCGTGGGTCGATATTGCGGGTCAGTGCGATGGCCGCCACGATATTGACCGAGGCGATCAGGCATTGCACCCAGAAGACCAACTTGTTGCGCTCGATGGCATAGAAGCCGCGCAGCATCAGGTAGTGGAAGGTGAAGCACATCAGCGCAAACGGGAAGAGCGCCATCGTGGGCACGAAATTGCGCCAAGCCTCGGTGTCCTTCTGGAAGCCGTAGACCACATGGCTGATCGGTCCGGCGACGATCACGACGAGTGCATAGACAGGGATCACCAGGGCGGCGGCCAGCCGGGTGGTCGAAGTCATTGATTCGGCTAGTTCTTTGCCCTGTTTGGCGGCCGCATAGGTCGAGAGCAGAGTGGCCATGGCGGTGGCCAGTGACACCGTGATCACCGAATGCGGCACTTGCATCAGGATGTACACATTTTGGTAGACGGTCAGGCCGGTGCCTGAGCGATCTTGGGTAGCGCCAGTGCCGGCGATCCGATAGACCACGGCGAGTGCGACCTGGTTGACCAGCACGAAGAAGACCGTCCACATGCCCAAGCGCAGGGTCTGACCCAGGCCGGTGTTGCGGAAGTCGAAGCGGGGTCGATAGAAGACTCCTGACGAGCGCAGGTAGGGCAGCAGGATCAACAGTTGGACGGCGATCCCAAGGGTTGAGCCGATGCCCAGCAGAGCTTCCTGGGTGCTGGTGAATGGTGCATTTGAGTCGGAGTCGACCCGGCCATAGGCCACCAGATAGGCCACGATCACCAGCACCGACAAGATGTTGTTGGCGATCGGAGCCCACATCATCGGCCCGAAGCGTTTGCGGGCGTTGAGCACCTGTCCGACCAGCACAAACATCCCGTAGAAGAAGACCTGCGGCAGGCAATAGCGGGCAAATGCGATGGCCGACTCACGCTGCTCGGCCAATCGGGGTTCGTACCACGCCTGGCCCAGGTAGATCCGCATCACCAGCGGTGCAGCCACCACCAGCAAGATGGTGACGATGGTCAAGAAGATCGCGGCCAGGGTGACGATCCGGTTTATGTAGGCCGCTCCCCCGTCAGCGTCATTGCGCATCGCCCGCACCACTTGCGGCACGAGCACGGCGTTGAAGACCCCACCAGCAAGCAGGATGTAGAGCATGTTGGGCAGGGTGTTGGCCAAGTTGAAGATGTCGGCGTGCAGGCCTGAGCCGAGTACGGCGACGAGCAGGGCTCCGCGCACGAAGCCGCTGAGCCGCGACACGATCGTGCCAGCAGCCATGACTGCTGATGACGACAAGATCCCATCGGAGGATGCCGCGCTATTCGCCACGATCGGCCTCGTCGTCCCAGTCAGTTGCCGCCGGTGGGCTGGGTCGCCAGGAGCGGGTGCGGATCCGCCGGATGATCCGGCGTACGACCATCACCGCGAAGAGTCCGGCTCCGGCGATCATGATCACCCAGATCAATTTGCCCACTTGGCTGGTGCGCACATTGAAGGTGAAGGGTTGGCTCAGCACATGCCCTTCTTGGGTCATGGGTGAGACCTGGATTTGGTGGACGCCAGCTGCTTCGGCGTCAATCTTGACCTTCACCGAAGCCCGTTGTTTGGGTTCGAGTCGCACCGGCTCCGGCACAGACACCTTGATCCAGCTCGATCCCGTCTTGGCTTTGAGCCCGACCACCACTGGGTGGTCGAGGCCATTGACGATGCTGACCGAGACCGGGCCGCTGCCGCCCGACAAGGTGACGAAGTCGCTGCCGGTGACGGTGATCTCGTTGAGCTGGGCGCCGACCCAATCGTCGGCCTTTCCAGCTGACCTGCGGCTGACCCGCGGGTGGGTGCGGGCGTCGTACGACACTGCCGTCAGCGCCGCCGCGGTGAAGATGCGCTCGGCATTGTTGGGTGCGCTCAACAGCTCGGAGAGCACTCGGGCTCGTTTGCTGCCCCGCGCCGCGGCTGCGACATTGCTCTGGGACACCTCGGTGTCGGGGTCATAGTCGAGGCTCCCGGCAAACTTCGTGGTGTTTGTGGTCGGCAGTTTGACCAGGCGCAACCAAGGTTGTTGCAAACCATCGAAGAAGTCAGCGGTTGCCCAATGGGCACCCGGATCCCACAAGCGAGGCAAGCTGACCACCAGGGTGGGTGCGGTTGTCGTGGTCTCACCTCCCGCATCGATTTGCGGCAGCGAGGCGGTGGCCAAGATCAGTTGACGCAGCCCCAACGCATCGAAGTGATTGGCCCCATCTGGACCCCCATCTGGGCCACCCCCTGCGAGCAGTGAGTCGGCGAACACCAACTGTGCCTTGCCGGAGGTTGCATAATCGGGAGCGGTCAAGCCGTCTTCAGTGTCGGCCGTGGCCGAGTCGAGGAGCACCGGCAGGTTGCCCAGCTTGCCGAGCAGTTTGGGGTCGAACTGGCCGTCGATCGGGGCCAGCATTGGTTGTGCATGGATGGTGTGTTTGGCCATGGAGGCCGCGCCTTGTTGCTTCGCCGTCCTGAGCAGCGCGCGATCATGCCTGGCGAGGCTGGCTACATCCGGGTCGGCATAGGGCGCATAGAAGTTGTTCTGTACGCCGCTGAGTCGCTGCATGCTGCCCAGCCACTGGTTGGCAGCCAGGTCGTTGGGCGTTTCTGAGCTGGCGTCGTTGCCTTCGTCTTTGGCTTCTTCGTTGGTCTGAGTCCCCCCCAGATCGGCAGCCTGGTTGCCGCCAGCCAAGTCCGCAGCGCTGTCGAGCACGGCAGGGTCGATCAGGAGGTTGACGGCATTGGTTGGCGCCGTACTCACCAGGCCACGGATCCGGTCGAGTCGACCTCCGTGGCCCAGCAGATCAGCCCATCTCTTGGCCGCGGCGACCTTGCCATCAGGGGTGCGCTCGCCATTTGCCCTGACTGGCACGACCAAGGCCACCTTGGCACGGGCTGGTCTGGTGTCGACCTGGGCGATGAAGGTGCGAGCGCGCCCATCGGAGAGGGAGTCAAGTCCGCGGGAGTCTGCACCCAGCGCGTGGGCTCCGATCCAATAGACACCGGGCCGCTCCAGGGAGATCGGGATGTCTTTGCGGGGAATGACCAAGTGAAAAGCCACGGTCTGGCCGACCCCAAGATCACCGATCCTGGCCACTGACCTGCGGGTGGAGAAGAATCGCTGCCCGACCACCACGCCTTCCTCGGTGGCGATCGCATCTTCGAGGCTTTCGCGAGCAGTGATCGGAGTGGATGAGGCAAATGGATAGACGCTGACCTCACGCCAAGCCTCATCGGAGCGGTTGGTGACCGTGCCGGTGATCTGTAGTGGCCCTCGCTTGGGTAGTACCGCAGGTGACATGGAGGTCAGGCGCACTGCGAGCGGAGAGAGCTCGGGGTCTGCTTGCTTGCGCTTGTGGGGAGGCTGCTCAGCCCAAGCTGCGCCCAACGGCAGCAGCATGATGAACACCAACATGGCCAACCGCAAGACAACGGAGTGGTTGGCTTTGGTCACCGCTCGATGTTATCGACAGCGGCAATGCTTATAGGCTTGACTCTCGTGTCTGGCACAGATTCTCCTCCCCCGCTGCAGATGAGTGAGGCCCAAGCGACCGCACTCGGTGAATTGCTGCGCATCGCTCCGGTGATCGATGAGTTGGGTGAGCGCTTCACTGCTGCCGGCGAGCAGATCGCTCTGGTGGGTGGCCCGGTGCGCGATGCCTTCCTGGGCCGACTGCAAAATGACCTCGACTTCACCACATCGGCACGACCCGAGGTGACCGAGAAGTTGCTGTCGGGTTGGGCCGATGCCACCTGGGATGTCGGGCGAGACTTCGGCACGATCGGTGCTCGCCGCGGTGAGTGGACCATCGAGATCACCACCTATCGATCTGAGTCATATGACCCCGACAGTCGCAAACCCGAAGTTGCCTATGGCGACTCGATTGATGGCGATCTCGGTCGGCGTGACTTCACCGTCAACGCGATGGCGCTGACCCTGCCCGACCGCACTTTGGTCGACCCCCATGGCGGCATCCTCGATCTGACGCATCGCCAGTTGCGTACGCCGGGCCGCCCCGAGGACTCCTTCTCCGATGACCCCTTGCGGATGATGCGTGCCGCCCGCTTTGCCGCGCAGTTGGGATTTTCGGTCGCCCCCGAGGTGATCAAGGCGATGACTGACATGGCCGAACGCATCACCATCGTCTCTGCCGAGCGGGTGCGAGATGAGCTGGTCAAGCTGGTGATGGCGCCCGACCCGCGCCGTGGCTTGACTCTGCTGGTCGACACCGGACTGGCCGAGCACGTACTGCCGGAGTTGCCGGCCCTGCGACTGGAGCGCGACGAACACCATCGTCACAAGGATGTCTACGAGCACAGCCTGACTGTCTTGGAGCAGGCCATTGACCAAGAGCACGAGCGCTTCGGTGAGCCCGACTTCATCTCCCGTTTCGCGGCCCTGATGCACGACGTCGGCAAGCCGCGCACCCGCCGGTTCGTGCAGGGCGGGGCGGTCACCTTCCACCACCACGATGTGGTCGGCGCCAAGATCACCCGCAAACGGATGAAGGCCTTGCGCTTCAGCAATGACCAGATCGAGGCGGTCTCCAAGCTGGTCGAGTTGCACCTGCGTTTCCACGGCTATGGCAGCGGCGAGTGGACCGACTCCGCCGTACGCCGCTATGTGCGCGACGCCGGTGACCAACTCACCCGCCTGCATGTGTTGACCCGAGCCGACTGCACCACCCGCAATCAGCGCAAGGCCGACCGCTTGGCTCGCACCTACGACTCGCTGGAAGCCCGGATCGCCGTACTCTCCGAGCAGGAGGAGTTGGCCGCCGTACGCCCAGACCTGGACGGCAATCAGATCATGGAGATCCTGGGCATTTCCGCCGGTCGCGAAGTGGGGCAGGCCTACAAGCATCTGCTCGAGTTGCGCCTCGACAACGGACCCATGACCCAGGAGGAAGCAACCGCGGCCTTGTTGGCGTGGTGGCAGAGTCGTTGAGATGGTGGCTGGGCCAATGACTATGACCTGGGTCACCAACTGAGGCAGATCAGCTCTTGGCTGTCTAAGCTCTCGGCATGAACGCTGAAGCAACTGCCCTCGAAGCCTCCATCGAGGTGCCCAACTCCCCAGCCGAGGTGTGGGCCTTGATCTCCGACATCCGCAGGATGTCGCGCTGGAGCCCGCAAGTGGTGAAGTCCTTCGTCAAGGGCGGGGTCTCGCGCAAGGGCGCCAAGTTTTTCAATATCAACCGCGATGGCTTCAAGGTGTGGCCCACCCAGGCCCAGGTCGTCGACTTCGAGCCCGACGAGCGCCTTGCCTTCAAGGTCAAGGAGAACTACACCGTCTGGAGCCTCAACCTCAGCCCGACTGCCAGTGGCGGCACCTTGATCACGCAGCGTCGTGAGACCCCCAAGGGGATCAGCTCGTTGTCACACAAGCTGACCGACCGCTTCTTCGGCGGACAGGAGAACTTCAACGAAGTGCTCCAAGCAGGCATGGAGCAGACCCTCGAGCGGATCAAGGCCGACCTCGCCAGCTGAGCGCTTCCGACGATGGACGCCTTGGTTCTATTCTGAGCGCAGACGTCAAGGAGGCCAGCATGCAAAGTGAACTCTTCAGTCAAGCCAACCTGGAGATCTCCGACGGGCAGCGTTTCGCCCGGCAGAATCCCCAACTCCTGCGGGTCTCCCTTGGCGAGGACGTGTTGGCCGTCAAGGGGTCGATGGTCGCCTATCAGGGTCAGATCACCTTCAACCACGAAGGCGCCGGCGGTCTCAACCGCATGATGAAGAAGATGATGAGCGGCGACGACCAGCCCCTGATGCGGGTTTCGGGCCAAGGCGAGGTCTTCTTCGCCAACGAAGCAGGTGTGGTCTACCTGATCGAGCTCAGTGGCGATGCCCTCAGCGTCAACGGCCGCAATCTCCTTGCCTTCGACGCCAGCCTCAGTTGGGATATAAATCGGGTCCAAGGAGCCGGCATGCTCAGTGGCGGCGTCTTCAACACCACCTTGACTGGCCAAGGTACGGCGGCCCTGTGCACGGTGGGGCAGCCCGTCGTACTCGACTGCAGCCAACAGCCGACCTTCGTCGACCTGCAATCTGCGGTGGCTTGGTCGGCAAACCTGGTGCCAAATGTGGTCAGCAGCATGAACATGAAGTCGATGCTCCGCGGCGGCTCGGGTGAGGCGATGCAGTATTCATTCCACGGCCCGGGCTTTGTCGTCGTACAACCATCTGAGTGGAAGAACGACCCGAATGCCTCGAAGGGTCACTCAGGCGGCTCCGCGAGCGACGTTTTGGGTGGCCTGTTCAGCTGAGCAACTTGCCCTGATCAGGGTGCGACCGGACGACCCTCGAGCACCCGCGCGGTGTAGGCCTGGCCCAGCCAGACAACAGGCAAGGCGACGAGAAGACCGACGCCACATAGGCAGAGGCCCGCAATCGTGATCAAGAAGGTCAGCAGCCACAACAACAGCATTTGGCCGATATTGTTTTTCACCAACTCGTAGCTGCGCTTGAGTGGATCAGTGATCGACCCGCCTAGGTTGTCGACCGCGAAGAGCGGCGCCAAGGTCAACAAGAAGGCCGCGATGATGCCGGGGATGATGCACAAGATCGTGCCAGCGAAGATGACCAGCCAGACCACGATCATGGTGGCGATCAGTTTGCCTTTGTCCCAACCCTGGAAGAGATCGCCCAGGCTGGGAGTGCGGCCGTCGACGATCAGCAAGGCTCCTTTGTAGGCGGCCGCTTGCAAGAACACCGAGACGACCGTGATCAAGATGCTCTCGACGACGCTCAGCACCATTTGAGCCGACAGCAGGGCACTGTCCAGTGCTCGGGGTTGGTCGAAGGGGTTGGATGAGACTGGTAACCCGAGGATTGTGGAGAGCAGACTGAAGCCAGTGGAGATGGCCACGCTGAGCCCAAGGATCAGCACGGCGATCAACAACATCGTGCCAAGGTGCTCGGTGAACTTGCGCCAGCCATAGCCGATCGCGTTGGTGGCTGAAAAGCCCGGAGGCCCGAATGGCTGTGGTGCGCCGTAGGGGCTCTGTGGGGGAGGGCCTGCGTAACTCATGGGCGCAAATGTAGACGACAATGCCCCCCGGCGTTCGAGCCGCCGGGGGGCATTGGGTCAAGCAGCGATCAAGAAGCCGCCGTCATCAAGCTGCGACGGGGCGTCCTTCGAGCTTGCGGATGGTGTAGGCGTGGGCGATCATCACGACCGGGAAGGCCGCCAGCAGACCGACGAAGCAGAGGATCTCGCCGACGAAGATCACCACAGCGGTGAGGATCCACAACAAGATCATCTGGCCGACATTGTTCTTGACCAACTCATAGCTGCGCTTGAGCGGATCTGTGATCGAACCGCCTTGGTTGTCGACTGCAAACATCGGGGCAAACATCAACAGGAACGAGGCGATGATGCCGGGGATGTAGCAGAGCATCATGCCGACCATCACGATCACCCACATGACCGCCATCGTGCCGAGCACCCCGCCCTTGCTCCAGCCCTTGAACATGTCGCCGAGGGTGGGCTTTTGACCGTCAACGATCATCAGCGCGCCCTTGTAGGCAGCAGCCTGGAAGTACAGCGAGGCAAGCATGGCCACGAGCATGCCGCCCATCAGCATGATCATCATGCCGAAGCCGAAGCCACCGCTGACAGCAGCGCTGTTGGAAGCATCGGAGACGCACTGGAAGTAGTCCGGCGAGTTGACATCGCAGTTGTCGATATTGCTCTGGACGCTATTGGTGGCGAAGGCACCCATCGCAGCCATGACGCCCCACACGACTGCCATTACGCCAGCGATCACACCGACGATGCACAGGGTGATCGAAATCATCGGGCCTACATTGTCTTTGAACTTCTCCCAGCCATAGCCGATCGCGTCGGTGGCGGAGTACGGCGCATCGGCGCCACCGGGGGCGGGATAGCCAGCGGGGGGCGGGGAAGCCGGGGGGCCACCGGGCACCGGTGGGGGAGCGCCGTAGTGGCTGGGCGGCGGTGGGGGCGGTGCACCTCCGGGAGGAGTTGCCGCACTGTCGTTGGGATTGCTGGGTGGAATGTTTCCATCGCTCATAGGCCCAATGTATTGCCACTTTTGTCGCGATGTCACTGTCTGCAACGCACCTTTTCGCAAACGTGATCTATGTCGCTAGTCGTCCTAAGCCAATGCTTGCCTTGGTTGTTTGACCCAACAGGCTTGGCCCATTGACCAAACAGGCATGGCGCAAGAATGACTTTGGCGCGGCCCCTACCTGTTGGCAGAGGCCGCGCCAAAGCACGGCAACGACAGTCAGTTGTGAGAGATCAGCGCTCTTCCTCGCCTCGGATGAAGGCCTCGACGGTGGCGCGACCTTCCTCATCGGGGCGCTGCACCGGCGGGCTCTTCATCAAGTACGACGAAGCTGACAGCAGCGGGCCACCGATGCCGCGATCCTTGGCGATCTTGGCAGCTCGGATGGCGTCGATGATGATGCCGGCGCTGTTGGGAGAGTCCCACACCTCGAGCTTGTATTCGAGGTTGAGGGGCACGTCACCGAAGGCGCGGCCTTCGAGGCGCACATAGGCCCACTTGCGGTCGTCGAGCCAGGCGACGTAGTCAGAAGGCCCGATGTGGACGTTCTTGTCTTCGACCTTGCCGGCCAGGGGGCCGTTGAGGTTGGAGGTCACGGCCTGGGTCTTGGAGACCTTCTTCGACTCCAAGCGCTCGCGCTCGAGCATGTTCTTGAAGTCCATGTTGCCGCCAACATTGAGTTGGTAGGTGCGGTCGAGGGTGACTCCGCGGTCTTCGAAGAGCTTGGCCATCACGCGGTGGGTGATGGTGGCGCCGACCTGGCTCTTGATGTCGTCACCGACGATTGGCACACCTGCGTCTTCGAACTTCTTGGCCCACACCGGATCGGAGGCGATGAAGACGGGCAGCGCGTTGACGAAGGCAACACCGGCGTCGATGGCGCACTGGGCGTAGAACTTGTCGGCCTCTTCGGAGCCCACAGGCAAGTAGGAGACCAGCACGTCAGCGCCGGACTCCTTGAGGGCTGCCACGACGTCGACTGGGTCCTTGGCGGACTCCTCGATGGTCAGGCGGTAGTACTTGCCCAAACCGTCGAGCGTGGGGCCGCGCTGCACCTCGACACCGAGGGTGGGCACATCGGTGATCTTGATGGTGTTGTTCTCGCTGGCGTTGATCGCCTCGGAGAGATCCTTGCCGACCTTCTTGTCGTCGACATCAAAAGCGGCGACGAACTCGACATCAGACACGTGGTAGTCGCCAAACGTGACATGCATCAGACCGGGGACCGTGGTCTTGGGGTCTGCATCCTTGTAGTACTCAACGCCCTGGATCAGGGACGTGGCGCAGTTGCCGACACCGGCGATTGCGACGCGAACCTTTGACATGGCTTCACTCCTTCTTGCTTTCCGTTGCTACTGACTGTCCGTTGCTTGACGCACTGGGGGGTCTTGAGTGGGTCGGGGGGGTAGCCGATCCGGGGTGGTGACGCTCGGTGCCGCGCTCGGCGTTGATCAGGTCGGTCAACCAGCGCAGCTCGCGCTCCACCGACTCGATCGAATGTCGCTGGAGCTCGCTGACATAGCGATCACCGCCTGACTGGGCTTGGCCCGACTGGGCATGACGTTGGGCACGGTCGAGGCGCTCTTGTAGTCGGGCGCGACGCCCTTCGAGGATCCGCAGGCGTACGTCGAATTCGGTGCGGGAGAAGAAGGCGAAGCGCAAGTTGAAGTTGTCGTCCTCCCAGCTCGCTGGCCCAGAGTCGCCGATCTCCTGGGTGAAGTGCTCAATGCCTGCGGGGGTGATCTGGTAGACGATCCGTTGCCGCCTGGAGATGCTCGTGTTGGTCACTTCATCGATCCAGTTGTTGCGCAGCATGCGCTTGAGCGCGGGGTACAACGAGCCATAGGAGAGCAGTCGGCTCCAACCAAAAAGCAGGTTGACGCGCTTGCGGAGCTCATAGCCGTGCAGGGGTGACTCGTGCAGCAGTCCGAGGACTGCCAGCTCCAAAGTCTGACCCTTGGTCGCGGCCACAGGTGTACTCCGATTTGTTCGTAGGATTGATCAACTATCAATCGAACATATCGTATTGATATATCGCACACCAACTTCAGGGTTGCCGTGTTGGTGTCTGTCATGCTCATCCGCGTACTCTTGGCGCGGTCCCAACAGGAGAGTTCATGGCGAAATCATCAAGATCCCGATCCGCGAAGCGGTCCAACTCGGCGGGCAGCAAACGCAAAGGCGGGCGTGCGGCTCAGCGGAGTCGACTCCAAAATGTCGTGCGCTGGAGCCTGATCGTCGCGCTGGCTGGCAGCATCGCTCTGCTCGCGGTCTTCTTCTTGGCATACAAGTTCACTAAGGTGCCCAGCCCCAACGCGGCCTTCGAGGCCCAGGCCTCCTATGTCACCTACGCCGGTGGCAAGCAGCGGATCGGTGAATTCGCCGATCAAAATCGCGCATCGGTGCCCTTGAGCGAGATCTCACGAAGCATGCAAGATGCAGCCATTGCCGCTGAGGATCGTTCCTTTTGGACCAATCGCGGCATCGACCCCAAGGGCATCATCCGGGCCGCCTTTTCAAATGCCCAAGGCAATGCCACTCAGGGCGCTTCAACGATCACCCAGCAATATGTGAAGCTGCTCTATCTCAATCAAGAACGCACCTTGTCGCGCAAGATCAAAGAGGCCTTCTTGTCATTGAAGGTGCAGCAGCAGCAATCGAAGTCGGAGATCCTTGAGGGTTATCTCAACACGGTCTACTTTGGACGCGGCTCGTACGGCGTGGAGGCGGCGGCCAAGGCCTACTTCGGGGTCCGCGCCAAGGAGCTGGATGCCTCCCAGTCGGCCATGTTGGCTGCGATCTTGAACTCGCCCAACTACCTCAATCCTGACAACGAAGAAGCTCACGAAGCCTTGGTGCAGCGTTACAACTATGTGCTCAACGGCATGGTTGAGATGGGCACCCTCGATGCCTCCGAGGCCAATCAGATTTTGGGCGAGTTGCCCGAGGTGATCAAGCCAAAGACCTCCAACAAACTCGGTGGACAACGCGGCTTCGCGCTGACCATGGTCAGGAGTGCCCTAAAGGAGATCGGCTTCAGCGACACCGACATCCAAACAGGCGGCTTACGCGTGCAGACCACCCTGACCCCGCAAGCGATGAAGGCGGTCGAGGATGGCATCAACGCCGTCAAGCCGCAAGGCAAGCCAGATCTGCATGCGGCAGCGGCTTCAGTCGACGTGAAGACTGGGCGCCTGCTCGGTTTCTATGCCGGTCAGGACTATCTCAAGAGCCAGCTCAACTGGGCCCTGCTTGGTGGTCAACCAGGGTCGACCTTCAAGCCCTTCGCTCTGGCCGCCGGCCTGACCGATGGCTTCAGCCTCAAGGACACCTTCGCCGGCAACTCACCTTTGGTGCTCGAAGACGGTCAGCGGATCAAGAATGAAGGCTCCGGCAATGGCACGAGCTATGGCTCGAAGGTCTCCTTGCTAAAGGCCACTGAAGACTCGATCAACACGGCCTTTGTCGACCTGACCCAGTCGATGGCCGATGACGGCCCCCAAAAGGTGGTCGACATGGCCGTCGACCTCGGCATCCCCAGGAAGTCACCGGGCCTGGGGCCAAATATCGGTGTGTCTTTGGGCTCGGCCACGATCAGCCCGATCGCCATGGCCAATGCATACGCCAGCATCGCCAACGGCGGCATGGCCAACAAATGGTTCATCGTCGCCAAGGTCACCCGCGGCAGTGACGGCAAGGTGCTCTATGAGCACGAGAGCAAGCCCCGCCGCGCTGTCGATGAAGACATCGATCACGACGTCAGCTATGCCATGCAGCAGGTCGTTCAGGTCGGCACCGGCCGCAATGCTTCTGCCTTGGGGCGTCCCGCCGCAGGCAAGACCGGTACGGCGACCAATGCCAGCGACGACGTCTCCTCATCGTGGTTCGTGGGCTACACCCCGCAGGTTGCCACAGCGGTGATGTATGTGCGCGGCAAGGGCAACGAAGCCCTCGACGGCGGCTATCTCGACTCCTATTACGGTGGCACTTATCCGGCCAAAACTTGGGCGGCGATCATGAGCGGCGTACTCGAAGGGATGCCCACTGAGAGCTTCCCGCCGCCCGCCTGGGTCGACGGAGACGCGCCCACCGAGGGCCATGCGCCGGCTCCTTCGGGCAATGGCGGCAAGAAGAAGCGTGACAAGAACAAGGGCATTGACAAGTCACCCTCGATTGCGCCGGCGCCTGAGCCCGTGCCGACCCTGCCACCCGAGCCGCCACCGGTGGTGCCCACGACGCCTGGTCCCCCCACGCCTCCAGCGACTCCCTGACGATGAGTAAGCATCAGGTGCCCTCGCCCACCACCGCTGCGTCCATGCAGGAGGTGGTTGGGGGTGCCAACGGAGCGCATGTGCCGAGTGGGCCGGTGAATGCCCGCTCGTCTTGGGCGGGGTGGTGGACGCCGGTGCGAGTGCTCCTTGCGCTGGTCACGGTGGTCTTCATGCTCAGCGTCGTACGCCAGGCACCGTGCGTGAACTCAGACTGGTCGAGCAATGCGATCAGGTATTCGAAAATGTGCTATTCCGACATCCCCTATCTCTACACGGGCAGAGGTTTGGCCGAGCGGACTTGGCCCTATGCCGACACCGCTGGCCGCTATGAAGTGATGGAATACCCGGTCGGGATCTCCTATTTTGCCTGGGGGGCAGCTCTGGTCACCGAGCTCTTCGCGACCGGCCCACCAGACGCCGAGCGAGCCGCTGCAGACCCTGGTGCTCTTTGGGGGATGCCCGGCATGATCGCGGAGACCAATCGCTATTTCTTCATCACGGCGATCGGCCTATTCGTGTGCGTGCTCCTGACCACTTGGCTGTTGGCCACCGCCATTCCGGGCCGTCCCTGGGTGGCGCTGCCCTTCGTACTCTCCCCAGCACTTCTGCTCAACTCCCTGGTCAACTGGGACCTGATCGCCCTGGTGTTCGTGGCTGGCGCGATCTGGGCCTGGCATCGGGGAGCCATCCGGGGAGATCAGACCCGATGGGCATTGGTGGCCGGAGTGATGGTCGGATTGGGTACGGCGGTCAAGCTCTATCCGTTGTTCATCCTTGGTGCCTTCTTGATTGTGGCAATCAGGCGCCTGGAGTGGATGCGCTTCGTGCTCGCGATGTTTGCCGCCATTGCCGCCTGGTTGCTGGCCAATCTGCCGGCCTTCGTCAGTGGACCAGAGCAATGGAAGGTCTTTTGGAAGTTCAACTCCGACCGAGCCGCCGACTTGGGGTCGATCTGGTTTGTGCTCCAAGATCGCGGTCATCCCAATCCAGTCGAGACGATCAACAATGTCAGTTGGGCCTTCTTCGGCGCCGCCTGTCTGGCGATCTTCGTGCTGGGCCTGATGACCAAGCGGATCCCGCGCGTCGATCAGCTCGCCTTCTTGATCGTGGCGTCGTTTCTGCTGATCAACAAGGTCTATTCACCGCAGTACGTCTTGTGGTTGTTGCCCTTGGCGGTGCTGGCCCGACGCAACTGGCGTGACCTGCTGATCTGGCAGGCCGGTGAGGTCTTCTATTTCGCGATGGTGTGGTTTTATCTCGGCGGTTGGATCGCCCCCTCCGGCGGCGTGGGCACACCGGCATACCAACTCGCGATCGTGGTGCGGCTGGCGGCCGAGATCTATCTGATGGTGATGGTCGTGCGCGACATCGTGCGCGATGCCCCCTCAGTCGAAGCTGATCCGGTCGAAGCTGGTGGTGGTGTATCTGACCCGAGCAGCGAGCGTGTCACCGACCGCGACCGGTTGGCCACGGTCAGCTAGGAAGAGCATCGACGACTGCATGTGCGGCGGCTCGGCGAAGAGCAACTGCTGATCGCCCAGCCAGTACGGCGAACGCAGCCGCCCCGAAGCCTCCAGCCCACCCTTCGCCAAGGTGGCGGCCCGGCCGCGGGCAGTGGAGATCGCGGCTGGCGCGGTCAGGCCGATGCCGTGCGCGGTGCCACCCGAGGCGATCACGATCCAGCCGCTGCGCGGAGCCTTGCGACCGCGATAGCCAAAACGCTCACCCCGCTTGATCGGGTGGACGTCGAGCACGGTCGCGCTCACCGACAATGCCCCGCGATCGCCCAACCAAAGCTCGGTGCCGATCCGGGGCCTGAAGTTGATGTCGGCGTAATGCTCGCGAAGTCTGGACAGCTCCGCAGCACTCAAGTGGGAAACCCAGATCGTGTGGTGGGCATCGGCAGCGATCGCGTCGAGCACGAGTTGCTCGGCTTCGGCGTATCCGCCACCAAGCGGCAGATGGATGCTGACTCCCTCGACTTGCAGGCCGCGCTCGCGGGCCAGGTCGGCGGCCTGCTTCAGCTCCGCGGCCGAGAAGCCGTGCCGCTTCATGGAGGTCATCCGCTCCAAGAGCACTCGGCCCTGCACCTGCTTGAGATCGACGAGTCGCCCAACCGTGTGGATCACTCGCTCGGCTTGAGGACGGGCAACTTCATGACCGACAGTGGGGCGCCAGGGGTTGAGCACGACCACATCCCCGTCGAAGTCGGCCACCGCATCGAGCTCGTCGTAGGTGCCGACAGCGAGGGTGTCGACCCCGAGCCCATCTACCCGCAGGGAGTTGGCCTCTTCGGCCAAGTGGGCCAGTCCGAAGCCATAGCCATTCCCCTTGGCAACCGGCACCACCCCACCGCGCCCAGGCACATTGGCGAGACCGGCGACCTTGGCGAGATTGGCCCGCCAACGCTGCTCGTCGACATGCAGGGTCAAGCTCATCCGCGCCTCCTCATGTAGGTGTCGAAGGCCTTGTAGAGCACGCGGTTGATCGGCAGATCCCACTCACCGGCGTACTCCACAGCCTCACCGCCGGTGCCAGTCTTGAACTGGATCAACCCGATGTGCGGGTCGTCTGACTTGAGGGTGTCGGTGATGCCGCGCAGGTCATAGACATGCGCCCCGGCCGCCAGCGCGTCGCGGATCATCTGCCACTGGATCGCATTGGAGCCGCGCACCTCGCGCTTCTCGGTGGAAGAGGCCCCATAGGAGTACCACGCATGCTGGCCGACCCTGATCCAGATCGTCGCCGCGACGAGATCGCCTTCATGGCGGGCGAGATAGAGCCGGATCCGGTCGGGGTCTTCGGCGCGGAGAGCGTCGTACATGGTCGTGAAATATGACGCCGGCCGCGGCGTGAAGTGATCGCGTTTGGCGGTGAGCACGTAGAGATCGTGGAAGGCGGCGAGGTCTTCGCGGCCACCTTGGGTGACGTCGACCCCGAGCTTGGCGGCCTTCTTGATATTGCGCCGCCAAAGCTGATTCATCCCCTTGAGTACGGCGTCTTCACTGAGCGCCTGGCCCTCATCGTCGGCGAGTGGGATCGCGAAGTTGTACTTCGGTTGGCCGGCCGCAAAGCCACCCACTGCGTCGAGCGGCTGCCAGCCGAGCCGAGACAATTGCGCCACCACGCCAGCCCCGACGGGGTTGCGGGTGGAGGGGGCGAGCTGGGTCAGGCTGTCGACCGACTCATCGGCGATGCCCTCCTTGATCTGGGCCGCCGACCAGCGTGCCGTGATCACCGGCGGCCCCATGCGTACGCCGAAAGCCCCCTGCCCCTTGAGGTGCTCGACCATCGGCGCCAACCAAGCGTCGAGAGCGGTCGAAGACCAGTCGATCTGTGGGCCCTCGGGCAGATAAGCCAAGTAGCGCTTGAGCTTGGGCAGTTGGCGGTAGAGCACTAGGCCCGCGCCGACCAGGGCTTGATCGTCGTACCAGCCGATCGACTCGGCCCGCCAATCTGGCTTGACCTTGGCCCACGCCGGGGTCTGCAAGAACGACGCCGACGGCAGCGTCTGGATGAAGGCCAGATGCTGCTCGGCGGTGATGGTCGAAACGGTGATCGTCACGGGTCGAGGGTAGCCAAGATCGAAGTCAGGGATCTGCTCGGTTGGTGGCTCAGGCCAGCATCTGCTTGATCTTGGCGAGCACTTGTGGCCACGCGGGGCCTTCCGTCGTACCCAATTGCAGGTGTTCGCCGGGTACCAACTCAAAGGTGCAGTCGCCGCCAGCGGCGCGGGCGACATTGCAATAGGTCTCCCCTGACTGCGGCGGCACATAGATGTCGCGGGTGTCGTGCATGATGTGCACCGGCATGTTGGCCGGCACCAGCATCACCGGGTCGGCCTTGTAGTAGTGGTCGGGCACCTTGTCGAAGCCCCCGCCCATCATCTTCTTGACCACCCCGGTGCCGATCACGCCACTGAGCGCCGCCATCGTGAGTGGCCCGGCCAGCGACAGCACCGCCTTGGCCTTCAGCTTCGCCTCGCCGCCGGGAGTGAAGTCGCGGCGCGAAGCCGCCCAAACGGCGAGCTGAGCGCCCGAGCTGTAGCCCACGATGATCACATTGCGGTTGAGGTCTTCGGTGGTGACGCCGTCGACCTTCGGCTGCAACTCGGTCAAGTAGTCCATGGCGGCGGCCACGTCGAGATAGGTGTTGGGGAAGCCACCGCCGCTGCCGAGGCGGCGATATTCGATCGACCAAGTGGCAATGCCCTCCTTGGCCAGCGCCAACTGCCACTCGCCCATCTGCTCGGTCGCCGAGTGCAGGGTCAGCCACGAGCCGCCGTGCACGAGCACGACGGTGCCCTTGATCTCGCCTTCGGGCAGCATCAACAAGCCGTACTGCTGCTTGCTCTTGGTGCCATAGCGATAGGCCACCGGCATCCGACGCGGGCTGCACGCGGTCGTCGTACCCAACGCGGCGGCTGCCGCGACCGCCCCGGCCCCGGTGAGCAGTTGACGGCGCGTGGGCCTCTTGTGCTCCGTGGGTGGCTGCGGCATGGGGAAATCTTAGGGCGGCTCAGCCGATCCCGTGGGCTCGCAGCCAATCCAGGTCGGCGCGATGCTCCTCCACACCGCCCGGGGTCTCGCACACGACCGGTGATCCGGCTGCCTTCACCACGGCTGCGAAGTCGTCTGGCGGGAGTTGCCCCGCTCCGAAGTTGGCGTGTCGGTCGGCGCCGGAGTCGAAGCCATCGCGGGAGTCGTTGGCGTGCACCAGGTCGATGCGGCCGGTGATCGCTTTGATCTGCTCGACCGCCGTACCCAAATCGATGCCGCCCGCCCAGGCATGACAGGTGTCGAGACAGAAGCCGACATTGCCCGCCTTGTCAGACTGCGAGATCGCCTCCCAGACGCCGGCGATCCGGTCGAGCCGCCGGGCCATCGCGTTGTCGCCGCCCGCGGTGTTTTCGATCAGCAAGGGCACCTTGATTTCGGTGGCCTCGATCGCCTTGCGCCAGTTGTCGAAGCCCACGGCCGGGTCGTCGGCCTTGTTGACGTGACCGCCGTGCACGATCAACCCGCGCGCCCCGATCTCGGCGGCGACATCCATGTGCTGCTGCAGGATCTTGCGGCTGGGGATCCTGATCCGGTTGTTGGTCGTGGCCACATTGATGATGTACGGCGCATGCACGAAGATCCCCACGCCCGCCGCCTCCGCGGCTTCCCGCAGCGCCGCCGCGCCTCCGTCGTACGCCACGACCGGACCCTTGTAACTCTGCGGATCCCCCAGGAAGATCTGCACCACCTCAGCCCCCCGCGCCCGCGCCTCCCCCACCGGATCCGCCTGGTCCACATGCGCCCCGATGGGCTGGGTTGTGCTCATGTGGGGGAGTTTAGGCGCTGCATGTATCCCAAGTGCGCTTGGTGTACATGCACGTTCAACGCCGTACAACCCATTGAACGTGCATGTTTACCGTTGAACGTGAGTGTTCTGTACGACGTGCACCTCGCGCCGACCCCCGTACGCCGAACCAACCCGCCGATTTCCCAGACCCCGCTCGGGCAAGGTACCCTTCCTTGTCGCGCACTCCCCGACGGAGAGCGCGCAGTGCATTGCCCTCCTGCCACGGTGAGTGCCGTGGCCGCCTATTAGTCCGAAGGAGGTGGAGAAAGCTATGCGCACCTATGAACTCATGGTCATTCTCGACCCGAGTCTCGAAGAGCGGACGGTCGCACCGTCGCTCGAAACCTATTTGAAGGTCATCACCAGCGATGGTGGCAGCGTTGACGAGCTCGAGGTTTGGGGTCGTCGCCGGTTGGCCTACGAGATCGACAAGAACGCCGAAGGCATCTATGCCGTCGTCACGATGCAGGCCAACCCTGACGCAGTCAAGGAGCTTGATCGTCAGCTCGGTCTCAACGAGTCGGTACTACGCACCAAGGTGATCCGGCCAAACATCCGCTGACCTGTGTCCACAGCTGCAGATCAAGACTGTCGGAATCCACCGTTAGTTTGGTTTGCTAGCGCAGACAGCACCCACCATCCAGCAGATCAGGAGCCATCATGGCAGGCGAGACAGTCATCACCGTCGTCGGCAATCTTGTCGACGACCCGGAGTTGCGCTTCACCCCCTCGGGGGCTGCAGTTGCCAACTTCCGGATCGCATCCACTCCACGCACTTTCGACAAGCAGTCGAATGAGTGGAAGGACGGCGAGGCGCTGTTCTTGTCGTGTTCGATCTGGCGCCAGGCTGCCGAAAACGTCGCCGAGTCGCTGCAAAAGGGCATGCGCGTGATCGTGCAGGGCCGGTTGCGGCAGCGCTCATATGAAACCCGTGAGGGTGAGCGTCGCTCGGTCTACGAGTTGGATGTCGAAGAGGTCGGTCCTTCGCTGAAATACGCCACCGCTCAGGTGACGCGTGCTCAGCGTGGTGGCGGCGGTGGCGGCAATTGGAGCGGTGGCTCCAATCAGGCTGCTGCCCAACCCGATCCGTGGGACAACTCCGGTGGGCAGGCCCAAGGTGGCTCAAACCAAAGCGGTTCGAGCCAGGGCGGCTGGGGAGGCAATCAGGGCGGTGGCTCCGGTGGCGGCAATGCCGGCGACTGGGGTGCCCCGGCCAGCGACGAGCCTCCCTTCTAAAGCAACAACAACCAAAACAACCATTCCGGCTGCCATGCCAAGCGGCCGGGCTCAGTATGAAGGAGCACCACAATGGCCAAGGCAGTGATTCGCAAGCCGAAGAAGAAGGTTTGCCAGTTCTGCAAAGACAAGGTGACCTATGTTGACTACAAGGACACCAACTTGCTTCGCAAGTTCATCTCCGACCGCGGCAAGATCCGCGCTCGCCGAGTGACGGGCAACTGCGTCCAGCACCAGCGCGACGTGGCCATGGCCGTCAAGAACGCCCGCGAGGTGGCGCTTTTGCCCTACACCTCCACCGGTCGATAAGGAGGCCTGACATGAAGCTCATTTTGACTCAGGAAGTCTCCGGTCTCGGCGCTGCCGGCGATGTGGTCGAGGTCAAGGACGGCTACGGCCGCAACTACCTCATCCCGCGTGGCCTCGGCATCCGCTGGACCCGCGGTGGCGAGAAGACCATCGACTCGATCAAGAAGGCTCGCAACGCCCGCGCGGTGCGAGACTCCGATCATGCCGCCGAGGTGAAGGCCAAGCTTGAAGGCCAGACCTACGACGTCAAGGTCCGCAGCCACGACTCGGGTCGCTTGTATGGCGCCGTCACCATCGCCGAGATCGCCGACGCGATCACAGCGGCCGGTGGCGAGGTCGACAAGCGCACGATCATCGTCGACCAGCCGATTAAGGCGATGGGCGCCCACACCATCTCGGTGAAGGTGCACGACGATGTGACCGCTTCGGTCAAGCTCAACATCCAGCCTGCCTGATCGAGCAGACCCAAAGCAGCATCTCCGGCCCCGGCCCGCACTCGCGGCGCCGGGGTCGGCGCAATTCAAGGCTATTTCTGCACATATACGCCGGGCAGAGGTCGCGGGCCGCGCCCGCCGAGCCAGGTGTGCTTTTGATCCATGAACATCGACACCGTGGTGCCGATCATCACTACTCCGGCAAGGGTGAGCATGCCCAGGAGTAGCTGTCGGTTGTTGATGCTGATCAAGATCGGGGGGAGGATGCCGAGCGCGATCTGTCCCCACATGAAGGTGGTCTGACGTTTGGCGACATTGGTGGCGGGCGGCACCTGCTCCTTTGCGACATAGGCAACGGCCCGGCACATGAGCGCGATCGCCACCACTTGGGGTAGCGAGGAGAACCACTGCGCAGACTCATCCAGCCGGTGATTGACCTGCGGCACCCAAGTGACTGCGGCGGTCACCAGGGCGACCCAACTCGCGATCCACGGGGCGTTGAAGACGGGGTCGATCCGGCGCATCGACCACATGCCCCAGAGCACGAAGACCCATCCAATGGGGTCAGCGAAGATGTCATAACGCTCCCATTTCGGTGCACCTTCAGGTTGGTACGGCGCGTGTAGCAGCATGATCAGCAGGCCAAATCCGACCCGAGCTAGGGGAGTCACAGCCCAGAGCCTAATCCGTCGATGGTGCTCAGGATTGCCGCCGTGGGCAATCTGCAACCATCGTGGCCAAACCAGTTGACCGTGTGCATGAAACCCGAGTCGCACAGACAGCAGCAGTCCCCGATCTCTTTGGTCGCCTCTGCTTCGGAATCCGGGATGACTAGCGCTGACATCACTGATCAACTGAAGACCAAACTCGACCTAGTGTCCAGGCTTGGGTCACTGTGGAGCGGCCGTGTGAGCACGGACGTGCGAGGCTATTTGAGGCGGCTGGCACGGTGGCGCTTCATGGGGCTGGCGTGTGCGTCTGGATTTCAGGCGGTCAGGAACTCTTCGAGGGCCTCTCGGACGACGTCAGATTCACGCACTCCGTCGCGTATGGCACGCTCAGCCAAGCGGCGCTTGAGATCGTTTGGGAGACGCACCCCGATCTGTGGTGAGCGTCCTGACTTACCTTCGAGCGATCGTCGCCCACCCCCTGGAGCGCGTCGACGCGCGCTGATCTCCTCGGCGTCCGCGATCGCGGCGGCCTCCGTATACCGGCTGCCGTCTGCACGCAGGACGACTTCCTGGTCAAGGTCGACGTTGCTGATCACCGCTTCAACGGCGCTGCCGTCAGGTCGGCGTACTTGTGCCTTCACTGGCTCTCTCCCTTCTTGAGTGCGGTGGGCATGACGTGAGTGACGAGGAGGATTGGCTCCCCGGACTTCTGGTCAGGCTGCTCCACCGCGATGATGTGCAGTTCGATGCCTCGGTCGTCGTTGCCGATCCACTGACTTCCGGCGTCGCCACGCGTGGTTACAACGGCCTCTGGCACATAGGTGGACATCACGTGCAGGGCGTGGGCGCGACCAATCCTGTGCCGTCTCGCCGCGTGCGTGAACCTGATCTCCACGAGTTCTTATTCTGTCAGACACAATAAGAAGTGTCAAGCATAATAACTAGCAGTCACCACCGCATCCCGTCACACTCGCGGCTGCCTATCTGGTCTGGGCACGCATCCTGGCCGTGCATACCTTGCATGATCAGGCAGCTGACTTCTACGAGAGCCCGGAGATGATCCCGTGCTCGTCGATGTCGATGTGTACGGCGTTGGGTCGCCGCCCGAGGCCGGGCATGGTGCGCATCGAGCCGCACACGGCGTACAGATAGCCAGCGCCGGCGGCGAGGCGTACGTCGTCGACCGGCATGGTCCAGCCGGTGGGCGCGCCCTTGAGGTTGGGGTCGGATGAGATCGACAGGTGGGTCTTGGCGATCACGACCGGCAGATGCCCAAATCCCCAGGCGTCGTAGCGCTCCAGGGCCCGCTTGGCCGGGCCCGACAGGGTGATTCCATCAGCGCCGTAAATCTGCTTGGCGATCGTTTCGATCTTGTCGTGTGGGCTGGCGGAGTCGGGGTAGAGCAGGGTGAAGTTGCTGGGCTCGGCGCAGCCGGCGACAACCGCCTTGGCCAGGGCTTCGGCCCCCGCGCCGCCTTCGGCGACGTGTTTGGTCACAACCACAGCGGCCCCGCTTGGCGCGGCGATCTGGGCGATCGCGTCGTGCTCACTGGGGTGGTCGTCGGGGAAGGCGTTGATCGCCACGACCGGGGTGATCCCGAATCGGCGCACGATGTCGAGATGCTTTTCGAGATTGGCTCGCCCGGCCAAGACGTCGTCGGGGCTCTCGCGGAGCATCTCGGTGGGCACCGGATGCCCCGGCTTGATCTTGAAGCGGCCCGAGTGCAGTTTCATCGCCCGCACGGTCACGACGAGTACGACGGCATCGGGCACCAGCCCGGAGGTGCGGCACTTGACGTCGAAGCAGCGTTCGGCGCCCATGTCGGCGCCGAAGCCGGCCTCGGTGATCACATAGTCGGCGTGCCTGAGAGCCAGCTTGTCGGCCAGCACTGACGACGTACCGATCGAGATATTGCCGAAGGGCCCACAGTGCACCAGCGTCGGTGTGCCCTCAAGGGTCTGCAGGAGATTGGGTTTGATCGCGTCGGCCAAGATCACCGCCATGGCGCCGGTGGCGCCGAGGTCGTCGGCGGTGACCGGGTCGCCGTCGTGGTTGGCGCCGATCACGATCCGGCCCAGACGCTTGCGTAGGTCGGCGCGTGATTGTGACAGCGCCAAGATCGCCATTACTTCGCTGGCAGCGGTGATGTCGAAGGAGGTTTCGCGGGGTACGCCGTCAATCGCGCTACCCAGTCCGATCACAACCTTGCGCAGGGCCCGGTCATTGACGTCGAGCACCCGCCGCCAGGTGATCGAGTGAGGGGCAATGTCGAGGGCATTGCCCTGGTGGAGGTGGTTGTCGACCATCGCGGCGAGCAGATTGTTGGCGGCGGTCACGGCATGGAAGTCGCCGGTGAGGTGCAGGTTGAGCTTCTCCATGGGCACGACTTGGGCATGCCCGCCTCCGGCCGCGCCGCCTTTGATCCCGAAGGTCGGCCCCATCGAAGGTTGGCGCAGCGTGGCGACCGCGTTGTGGCCGATGCGGCGCAGCCCATCGACCAGACCGACGACAGTGGTGGTCTTGCCCTCGCCAAGCGGGGTGGGCGTGATCGCGCTGACCACGACGTACTTCGCACGAGTCGCTGGCGTGCCTGACTCAGCGGCCTCGTCGAGGTCGATCTTTGCCACATTGCGGCCATAGGGCTCGATCGTGCTGGGGTCGAGACCTAGGGTGTCGGCGACCTGTGAGATCGGAAGTAGTTGGGCGGCTCTGGCGATCTCAAGGTCATCCACCTGCGTAGTCTCCCATGGGTCTAGTCGCCTTCGGTGTGCTTGGCGCGCGCGACGATGAGGGGGTCGGGTGCGTTGGTGATGAGGGTTGGCCTTGCTCAGACCAAGGCGACGACTTTGGTGAGTTCGTCGGCACGGAGATCACGCTCGACCTCGAGGTTGTAGTCGACCTGGATATTGATCCAAAATCTGTCGTCGACGCCCAGCGCCTTTGACAATCGCAGTGCCGTATCAGTGGTGATCGCTCGCTTTCCGCGGACAATCTCGCTGATCCGGGTCTGCGGGAGCCCAGTCGCCTGGGCCAAGCGGTACTGCGAGATGCCCAGCGGCTCCAAGAACTCGGTCAACAAGATCTCGCCCGGGGTGATCGGGTCGTGTGCTTTGGTCTTGGCTGACTTGGCTGTGTGGGGGTGGGACTTAGCGGCCATCATCCTCTCCTCTCGAAATGTCTAGGGCTAGTAACGCTTTCCGATACTATCGTCAATCGTAAGGGAGTGGTCGGGCTTGAGGACTGAAATCGGAAGTCAAAGGCCCAACGATCCCCGCAAGCAGCAGCAGGGCCAGCACGATCAGGCTCGGACGGCCTAGTCGCCTTCGGTGTGCTTGGCGCGCGCGACGATGAGCGGGTCGGGCGCGTAGATCACGTCGGAGTTTTTGCCGTCGTAATCGAATTGATTCAAGAAGGCGCGCATCGCGTTGATCCGGCCGCGCTTCTTGTCATTGCTCTTCACCACCAGCCAGGGGGCCTTGGCCTTGTCGGTGTTGTCAAACATGGCTTCCTTGGCGGCTGTGTAGTCCTCCCAGCGGTCGAGGCTCTCCAGATCCATCGGGGAGAGCTTCCATTGACGCACTGGGTCGATCTGGCGGATCGCGAAGCGGGTGCGCTGCTCCTTTTGGGTGACCGAAAACCACAGCTTGGTGACCGTCGTACCCGACTCGATCAGCATCTTTTCAAAGGCAGGTGCCTGGCTCATGAAGGTGCCGTATTCGTCGTCGGTGCAAAAGCCCATCACGCGCTCGACGCCGGCGCGGTTATACCAACTGCGGTCGAAGAGCACCATTTCGCCGGAGGTCGGCAGGTGATTGACATAGCGCTGGAAATACCACTGCCCCTTCTCGGTCGATGAGGGCTTGGGCAGGGCAACGGTGCGGGCGCTTCGTGGATTGAGATGCTCCATGAAGCGCTTGATCGTGCCACCCTTGCCAGCGGCATCGCGGCCTTCGAAGACGATCACGTGCTTGGCGCCGGTGTCTTCTGACCAGTACTGAAACTTCAACAGCTCCACTTGGAGTTGATATTTGGCTTCGTCGTATTCGTCGCGATCCATCAACTCGTCGTAGGGATAGTCTTCGCGCCAAGTCTCCACGGCTTTGCCTTGCGGGTCGATCAGGATCGGGTCCTCATCTTTGCTCCCCTGCACCGTGTAGCCCTCGGTGCGCAGTGTGTCGATGTATTCGCGAAGGTTCATCCCCTGTGCCATGCCTAATGCATAGCGCATGGGTGGTTAAATCGCCCGCTGATTACTACATGTTGTAGTCGATAACTACGGCAGTGTGGTCGCTGATCCGCTCTTCCCGGCTGGCTGCCCGATCAGTCACGGCTTGTACGGCGCTCTTCGCCAGGTCGGGTGTGGCCAGGTGATAGTCGATCCGCCAGCCGACATCTTTCTCAAATGCCTGGCCCATCCAGCTCCACCAAGACATCGGCCCGCTGACCTCGCCGACGAGTTTGCGCTGTACGTCGATCAGCCGCCGCGGCCCGAGTTGGGCCCCAAACCACTCGCGCTCTTCGGGCAAGAAGCCTTCGGTCTGCTTGTTGGTGCGCCAGTTGGTCAGGTCGTGCTCTTGGTGGGCGATGTTGAGGTCTCCGAGCAGCAAGAACTCCCGACCCTGGGCCTTCGCGGCCCGTCGGCTGCGGTCGAGTTGGCGAGCGAAGGCAGCCAAGAAGTCCATCTTGCGCTGGTATTTGGCGCCACCGTCGGGGGCTTCGCGCATCCGTCCGGGCTTTTGCAGGTGTGCGGGCAGACCCCCTTTGGGCAGGTACAGGCTGGCGACGGTGATCGGCGTACCAGCCAAGTCGACCTCGATATAGCGGCCCTCGCGGGCAAACTTGCCCAGGCCTCGCGCAATCGCCCCAGGGTCGTGGCCGGCCACCAAGGTGCCGGTTTCTCCAGCACTGGCCAGCCACACATCAGCGCCCCAAGTGCGTACGGCGCTCACCGGCTGGCGGGTCAAGATCGCCACCCCATTGCGCCCGGCCAACTCGCCCGGCTCGTAGACCACATGGAAGTCGCCGAAGGCGCCCTCGGGCAGGGCGTCGATCGGGCAGCGCACCTCCTGCAGGGCCACCACGTCTGCGCCCCGATGGGCCAGCCAGTCACCAAAACCGCGTTTGTGGGCGGCCCGGATGCCGTTGATATTGAAGGTGGCTATTCGTTGCACCCGCCCAACCCTAAGCAGCGGGCTAGGGTGAGTCGCATGCGGATCGTGGATGAGCAGGCCCTGATTGCCCGGCTGGCGTCGCTGCCTGACGGCTCAAGGATCGTGGCCCCGGGCAATTTCGCCACTCCGTTCACGATGCTGCGCATCGTTGACCAGGCGCTCGACACCTATCGCCTCAACATGCTCAACGCCCAATGCGGCATCCCCGATCGACCGGGGGTCTACTACGAGACCAGCTTCGTCGGGCCGGGCATGCGCGGCCACCCAAGGTTGTCCTATTACCCCGCGCGCCTGTCGATGGTGCCGCACCTGTACGACGGTCGCCTCGCGCCACAGGTCGTCGTACTCCATGTGTCGCCGCCGCGGGGCACGGGTCACCAACGCACGGTGTCTATGGGGATCGAGGTCAATGTCTTGCCCGCGGCGATCGAAGCTTGCCGCAGCCAAGGCGGGGTGGTGGTGGCGGCGATCAACAAGCACATGCCCTATACCGAAGGGCATTCGGTGATCTCGACCGAAGACATCGACTTGGCGATCGAGATCGATGAGCCGCTGCTGACCCATGAGCCCAAGGAGCCCGACGCCGACTCCCAACGGATCGGCGACTTGGTCGCGGCCCGGATCGTGGATGGCTCGGCGCTGCAGACCGGGATCGGCGCCGTACCAGACGCGGTGTTGGCGCGGCTCGGTGAGCGCAAGGGCTTGCGGATGTGGACCGAGACTTTCGCCGACGGCGTACTTGACCTCGAGCGTCAGGGTGCCTTCAGCAAAGACATGCCCTTGGTGACGACCTTCTTGTTTGGCTCCCAGGAGCTCTATGACTGGGCCGATGGCAACGACCGATTGCGGGTGTTGCGCACGGAAAAGGTCAACGACCCGGCGCGGATCGCGAAAAACCCACTCATGGTCAGTGTCAACACTGCCCTGCAGGTCGACCTCTTCCTGCAGGCCAATGCCTCCCGGATCAACCACACCATCTACTCCGGCTTCGGCGGGCAGACCGACTTCATCGTCGGGGCAATGCACTCTCCGGGTGGGCAGGCGATGATCGCGTTGAAGTCATGGCATCCTCGCGCCGATGTGTCGACCGTCGTCGGCTCGCTGAAAGACCCGACCACTTCGATGCAAATGTCTTGCGTGGTCACCGAGCAGGGTGTCACCGAGGTCTACGGCTTCACCCAAGAAGAGCAAGCGGTCGGCCTGATCACCAACAGCGCCCACCCCGACGCTCGCGAGGGTTTGTGGAAGCAGGCCAAGAAGCTGGGCTTGGTGAAGAAGCGCAAGCATCGGGCCGGGTGAGGGCGGGGTTGCCTCGCGTGCGTCAGCTCTCATAGAAGGCGGCCAAACGAGCGATTGCCTCTGACTTCGTCATGGCAAGCACCTCAGACTCGGGAATGTGTGCCTCGTTGATCAGCACCCGGATAACCCCCAAAGGGATCGACTCGCGGGGCTCGTGGGTCACGCCCCGACTCGGGATGACCTTGTTGGACACACAGTCCCAAAACTCAGCCGTGGTCACCTTGAGTTGGTCTCGCAAGATGTGGGCCCACAGGCTGGGTCCGTAATCTGTGCGATCTACGGGATGGCTGATCCGGGTGTAGAGGATCTCACCGTTGGGCAAAGGGAGCTCGAAGTTGACGTGATGAGAGCCGCGTTTGCCCGTCGCGCGCTTACGCTCCGTCCAGCCTTCGTTGATGCAGAAGGTCTCGTGATCAACGCGGGTTGCGGGTCTTCGCCTTTCAGACACGGGGCTAGGTGAGGATCCACGTGCGTAATTGCTCGTCTGAAGACAAGGCGATGATCTGCACCAAGCCCCAATTGTCGACATGATTGGGCGCGAGTCTGAGTCGCTGTGACCAAGCCTCGGCGTAGTCGCGCATCGAGTCGATCATTTCGTCGACGGCAGCGTCGATGGTGGCTCCATCTGCAGCAATTGGTGTGCCTGGCAGATAGAGCGACCACCCGCCCGCTTCGGCAACCGCTTCGACCCCAGCAGGGTGGACCCTGGTCAAAAAATAGAGCAGGCGGTCAGCGTCGACAGCGGCAACGCGTCGTGAATCACGAGTGACGGTGGCCGGCCGACCATCATCGGCGGCGTCAAGGAGCTGCTTGAAATGCTCCCGTGCCTCGCGGACGCTGCCATATTCGATCGACGCAGATGACATCTTCGCCACCTCCTTGAAGTTTTGATGTGTACACAGTGTACACAAAGACGATTGAGCGAGTCCACTCTCGATGACTCAGCAATTGCCCTAGCCAAGCCGATAACGCTGAGGTACGACGTACTGCGCCAAGGCCTCAGCGGTCACGCCGCGATCTTTGATCACCTGGGCGAGGAAATGGCCGCTGGGTTTGATGGTGCGCTCTTGGGTGTCGAAGTCGTTGTGCACGATGCCGAAGCGGGGGATTTCGCCCTCGGCCCACTCGAAGTTGTCGACGAAACACCAGTGGTAGTAGCGCTCGAAGGGCAGATCTGACTCGGCGATGACGCGCAGATGGTCGGCCAGATAGCGGGAGCGGAAGGCCTCGGTGTTGTCGGCGGTGCCGTTTTCGGTGATCCAGATCGGACCGGGATAGCGCGCATGTAGGTCTTGGGCGATGCGGGTGAGACCTTCGGGATAGATCTCCCAGCCCAGATCGTTGACCGGCTTGCCGGGGAAGACCCGATCCGAGATGCCGGCAACCGCACTGCGGGTGTAGTAGTTGATGCCCAGATAGTCGTAGTACTTGCCGGGGCTCACCTGCCGTGGCTGCCCACCCAGCACCAGCGCGAAGCGGCCACCCAGGGCCGCGTCGGTGAGGGCGTCTTGGAAGAGATAGGTGTTGATCTTGGCCATGGGGGAGTCCCAGACATGCAGGGGGTCGAAGGAGCGCACATGATGGGCAAAACCCACCGTCGCGTGAGGCTGGATCTCGTGAATCAACTCATAGGCACGGCAGTGCGCGATCGCCATGTGGCGCATCACCTTGATCGTCTCGGGCAGCGACTTGTGGCCGGGCGGAAACTCGCCGTACAGCCGGGTCATCACGGCGTAGACATTGGGCTCGTTGAGGGTGACCCACTCGTCGACGAGGTCGCCGAGGTCGGTGACCACCCGGCGTACGAAACGTAGCCAGATGTTGACCGACTCGGGGTGGGTCCACTCGCCGATGCCTTGAAACCATGACGGATTGGTGAAGTGATGCAGGGTCACGAGCGGGCGGACGCCGCGCTCGCGGAGCAGGCCGATCTCTTCGCGATAATGGTCGATCGCCTCGCTGGAGAACTCGCCCGGCCGCGGCTCAATGCGTGACCACTCCACCCCCATCCGATAGACCTGCAGCCCCAAAGTGGCCATCAACTCGGTGTCTTCGCGCCATCGCCTCCAGTGGTCGGTGGCGCGCAACGGCGTGGTGCCATCTTTGATCGTGCCGGGCAGTGACGCCCAGTCATACCAGTTGTTGTTGCGATCACCCCCCTCGATCTGCAGCGCGGCAGTGGCGGTACCAATCATGAGATCACCGATGGAGAATGGAGTCATGCCCGCACTCTGCCACAGCGATCTGATCACCCAGATCAGGCAGTTGCTCGCCGCAACCGGTGACCCTGAGCGAGCCCGCCAACAGCAGCGCTATATGAAGTCGGAGTTGCCCTATTACGGCGTGACCCTGACTCAACTGCGCCCACTGTTGCGCCCTCTGCTCAAGTCGTGGTCGCCGACTCGTGAGGAGTGGGAGGCCACGATCAAGGTGATGTACGACGAAGCGACTCACCGCGAAGAGCGCTATGCCGCGCTCGCCATGGCCAGACATGGCCGCCGTTGGCTCGACCCCGACGCCCTGCCCTTGGCGCGGCACCTGATCGTGCAGGGCGCCTGGTGGGATCTGGTAGACGAGGCTTCCCAGCATGTGCTCGGGCCGATCGTGGCGGCGTACCCCGAGACCCTCGCCCCGGTGATCAGGCAGTGGGCGCACGATGACGACCTGTGGGTGCGGCGCTCCGCCGTACTCTGCCAACTCGGCCGCAAAGAGGCGACCGACCCGACCCTGCTGGCAGAGGTGATCGAAGCCAATCTGGCTGACGAGTCCTTTTGGTTGCGCAAGGCGATTGGTTGGGCTTTGCGGCAATATGCCCGCACTGACCCTGACTGGGTGCGAGCCCAGGTCGGCGAGTGGGGTGAGCGGCTCAGCCCGCTGTCGCGGCGTGAAGCCTTGAAGCATCTGGATTGACCTGTCTGGCCCACCCAGACCCCTGTGCTTCACATGTGAGCTGGGTCATGATCGACTTGACCCCGCGGTGGGCGCTGGACCCATCTCGATGGAAGGGGTCGGCGTGTTGAAACGCTTTGTGGTCGCGATCGTGGCGGCAATCGGTGTGGTCATCCCACTCATGGCCGGGCCGGCCGCAGCCAGTGGCGACCTGAACGGGCCATTCAAGACCAGTGGCCGGTGGATCACTGATGCTCAAGGCCGAGTCTTCATCACCTCGGGCATCAACATGGTCTACAAGCGCAGCCCATATCTGCCTTCGGTGATCGGCTTCTCTGATGACGACGCCCAGTTCTTGGCCGATAACGGTTTCGACAGTGTGCGATTGGGCCTCAACTGGAAGGCCGCCGAGCCCCAACCAGGGGTCTACGACGACGCCTATCTAAACGGTCTGAAGCAGACTGCGCAGATGCTGGCTGACCATGGCATCACCACGATGCTTGACTTCCATCAAGACCAGTTCAACCAGAAATACAACGGCCAAGGATTCCCCGACTGGGCGACCATCGATCATGGTTTTTGGAATTGGCCCGTGATTGGATTTGGCACCGACTACATCTTCAACTTCGCCCTCAAACGCGCTTTCGACTCTTTTTGGTTTAACGAGCCCGGTCCCGGCGGCGTAGGCCTGCAAGAGCGGTTTGCCGCGATGTGGGGCCATGTGGCCAGCATCTTCGCCGACACTCCCGGGTTGCTTGGCTATGACCTCATGAACGAGCCGATGCCGGGCTCTGAGATCTTCACTTGCTTCTTCAACGCCTGTCCCAAGTCGACCGCTGGTCTCTCGGCGGCCCAAGACAAGGCGGCCAAGGCGATCCGGACGGCATCGCCTGAGGGCATCGTCTTCTACGAGCCCTTCTCCACCAGCAATGGCGGCTTCTTGTGGGTGATCACCGGGCCGGCGCCAGATGTCAACAACCGGGCCTTGTCCTTCCACTCCTATTGCCTGATGGCCAATGCCACCAAGACCCAAGAAGGCTGCGACTGGAGCGACCAGCTCGGTGTCGACATGGCCGCGATGAATGCCCGTGCGGCAGGCTCGGCGCTGATCCTCTCCGAATGGGGGGCGATGGATGACATCGGGATCATCAACTCCCACATCGACGTCGCGGCCCGCAACATGATCGGTCAACAAGAGTGGGCCTATTGCGGTTGTGATGACCCCACGACTGCCGACTTGCAGGGTCAAGCGTTGGTCAATCTCCCATCGTTGCCGCCCACCGGCACCAATGTGCGCTGGCAAAAGCTCAAGGGTCTGGCCGTGCCGCACCCGCGCCTGGTGGCTGGTACGCCGACGAAGTACGGCATCGACCGTGGCACCGGTGTATTCACCCTGAATTACAACACGGCCAAGGTCAGCGGCGGCAGCTTCAACCAGGGCACCTCCGTGATCGCCGTACCCGCGATCAACTATCCAGACGGCTATGTGGCCACCGTGACTGGTGGCGTGGTCACCTCGGCCGACAACGCACTCGAGTTGACGGTCAAGGCCAACCCCGGTGTCAGCAAGGTGACGGTGAAGGTCGCTCCTCGTTAACGCTTGGAGCGCGCCAACATCCACTTGGCGATGCCGGAATAGTCGCCGTTGAGCACCTTCACGAGGAGATTCAAGGTCGGTAGTTTGATCTTGCCTTGCGAGAAGATCGCGACCGCACGCAACGGCAGCTCCGCGAGCGAACGCTCCAACATGAGCTGACTAGCCGCGTCATCGGACTCCACGTCGACCGGGTTGTTGGCGGCCACCGCCTTGACCAGCAAGCCGCCCACGAAGGTGCGTTTGATCTCGCCCAAGGTCGAGTCGACCGTGAACGGGCGAGTATGCCGAGCCTGCGGGATCTCGCGGCCCAACCGGCTGCGGAAGTCAGCATCGCTGGTCGCGATTGGGCTCACGCTCGGTGGCTCGGCTGACGACTCGACGCCGCCGGTGATCTCCAGCTCGGCAGTCGAGGAGATGTCGATGCTCGACCTTGCTGCCTCGATCGTGAAGCGGCCAGACGGGGTGGCCCATTCGCCGCGGAGTACGTCGTAGAAGGCAAAGGCCCGCGGGTCGAGCTCAACCTCGCACACGGCCGTCTCCCCGGGGGCAAACTGCACTTTGGCCCAACCAGCCAGGGTGCGGGTGGGTCGGAGTACGACGCCAGTCTGGTCGCATACATAGATCTGCACGACCTCGCTGCCAGTGCGCGACCCGGTGTTGGTGACCTGCACCTGGGCGCTCACGGGCTCACCGACCTTGATCGCCTTGGCGCTAAGCGACACCGGCCCCCACTCGAAGGTGGTGTAGGACAAGCCATGGCCGAAGGCGAAGAGCGGCTCTAGGCCAGCGGTGGTGTGATGGCGATAGCCGACGAAGAGGCCCTCGCGATATTGCACCTGGTGTGGTGTGCCGGGGAAATACGGATTGGCCGCCACCTGCTCCAGTGACGCGGGGAAGGTCTCAGCCAGGCGGCCCCCGGGCTCGGCGGCGCCGGTGATGACGTCATACAGCGCTCCACCGCTGGCCTGGCCACCAAGATAGGTCTCCACGATCGCAGCGACCTCGCCCCGCCACGGCATCAGCACCGGCGCACCATTGGACAAGGCCACCACCGTGCGCGGATTGGCCGCGGCAACAGCCCGGACGAGCTCGTTGTGTTGTTGCGGCAGATCGAGTTGCTCGCGGTCGAAACCCTCTGACTCATATGTGCCGGGCAACCCGACCATGACCACGCAGACATCGACCTGCTTGGCCACCGACACCGCTTCGGCGATCAACTCGGAGTCGGGGGTGGCTCGGGTGGCGTTGTAGCCGGCCGCAAAAAGCACCTCGCCTGGGTGGGCTGCGAAAGCATCCTGAGCAGTGGTCACCTTGACCGGATTGACCTGCGAACTGCCCGTGCCCTGATAGCGAGGAGTCTGCGCGAAGGCCCCGATCAGGCCGATCGACACGTCGGGGGACAGCGGGAGGAGGCCGTCGTTTTGCAGGAGGACAGTGCCAGCTGCTGCGGCCTTGCGGGCCAGAGTGTCATGCGCCTCGTGGGGCACCACTGGGGTAGTGCCCGGCTTTGCGTGGACCTTGCCAGACAAGTCGATCACCCGCTGGGCACAAGCAGTCACTGCCTCAGCCGCGAGGGTGCTCGCCGCCACCGCGGTCGCGAGCTGATCGTCGTACAGCCCGGCGCTGGCGGGCATCTCAAGATCCATGCCCGCAGCCACGCCGGCAGGGCGCTGGGTGGTCGCCCCCCAGTCGCTCATCACGAGTCCGTCGTACTCCCACTCCTGCCGCAGGATGTCACCGAGCAGGTGGCTGTGGGCGCTGCACGGCTGGCCGTTGACCAGGTTGTAGGCCGCCATGATCGCCCACGGGCGGGCCTGCTTGACGACGCGCTCGAAGCCGGCGAGATAGAGCTCGCGTAGCGTGCGCTCGTCGACGATCACGTCGCTGACGAAGCGGTGGTATTCCTGATTGTTGACCGCGAAATGCTTTGGACAAGCCCCGACCTCACCACTGACCTGGATGCCCTCAGCCATGGCTGCAGCCAGCACGCCTGACACCAGCGGGTCTTCGGAGAAGTATTCAAAGTTGCGGCCACACAACGGGTGTCGTTTGATATTGAGCCCCGGGCCAAGCACTACGCCCACACCGAGCCCTCGGGCCTCCACGGCGATCGCGGACCCAACTTCGGCGACCAGGTCTGCATCCCAACTGCTCGCCAGAGTGACCGCCGGCGGGAAGCAGGTCGCTGGTTGTGACGCGGCCAGGCCGAGATGATCGGAGTCACCGGGCTGCACCCGCAACCCATGCGGCCCATCAGCTAGGCGTACGCCGGGTGCTCCCGGCAGGCTCTGCGTGTGCCACACGTCGTACCCCGAAAGCAGACTGATCTGGTCTGTCAAGGGGAGTCCGCTGGCTTGTGGAGTGCTGGTTGGCATATGGCTAAGTCAACCCGATTGGGCAAGCCAGGTCTCGCCCAATCGCGAGTGTCGTGGACGGGGAGCGTGCCCTAGGCTGTGGTGATGGCTAAGCAGATGCACCCCTGTGACCGGGTCGGGCTCGACTTCATCGACTCGGCAGCAAACCGCTTCTCCAATAGCGTCGAGCTCAACATCACCCCCGAGCAGCTCTTTGAGGTGCTGGCTGATGCGAGCTCGTGGCCGAAGTGGGCGAAGGTGATCACCAATGTCGAGTGGACCACCCCCGAGCCGCGTGGCGTGGGCACGATGCGCACGGTCACCATGATGGGCGGGCTGCTTGGCGCCGAAGAGTTCTTGGCTTGGGAGGAGCACACGATGCTGGCCTTCCGCTTCAACGAGGCCTCCGAAAAGCGGATCAAAGCATTTGCCGAGCGCTACGACGTCGTACCCACAGCTGATGGCTGCCGCCTCACCTGGACCCTCGCATTGGAGGTCACTGGAGTCGCACGCTTCACCTTGGCGCCCAGCAAACCGCTGCTCGACTTGGGCTTCAAGAAGTTCTTGAAAAACCTCCGTGCCTACACCGATCAGCAATTTGCACACGCCTGACCCCGACGAGCTGACCCGCCTTAAGAGCGAGGCAGTCGTTGTCATCTACGGCGGCAAAGACTGCAGTGTCTGCCAAGCGGTGACCCCCAAGATCGAGACGCTGATCCGCGACGAATATCCGCGGATGGCTCTGGCCTATCTCGACTGCCAGGGAGCCGACTCCGCCCAATGCGCCCAAGCCGACATCTTCACCCTGCCGACAGTGCAGGTTTGGTTTGCCGGACGCATGTTTGCGGAGTTCAAGCGGGTCTTTTCGATCGCCCAACTCAGCGAAGCAATCGCCAAGCCCTACCAGCTGGCTGCCGACTGACCCACCGCGAGTGGCCCTCCAGTGCTCCTGTGGCCTCTGGTTTGCGTCATACGGTGGGTGCGTTTGGGGGCTTGCGTCATACGAATGGTGGCTTTATGGCCACGTGGCGTATGACGTTAGGCCGTGCGCGCACGTGGCGTATGACGTTAGGCCGTGCGCGCACGTGGCGTATGACGTTAGGCCGGGCGCGCACGGTTCGTATGACGCTAGGCCGCGCGCGCCAGCAGCGTCTGCCTGCCAGCCGCCCCCGTACGCCGACCCGCGCTCAGGAGCGCACCATCCGGGCAATCGCGGCTGAGGCCTCGGCGATCTTCGCATCAGCTGCTTCGCCACCCTCCTTGGCGGCGTCGACGACGCAGTGTTTCAGGTGGTCATCGAGCAGGCCCAGGCCGACGGACTCCAAGGCCTTGGTCAGCGCACTGATCTGGGTGAGGATGTCGATGCAGTATTTGTCTTCATCGATCATCTTGTGGATGCCGCGCGCTTGGCCTTCGATGCGCTTGAGCCGAGCCAGATAGCGGGCCTTGTCGGAGATATAGCCGTGCTGATGCATCAGGACCCCTTGGCTGCTTTGAAGGTGCGCAATCGCAGGCTATTGCTGACCACGAAGACGCTGGAGAATGCCATCGCCGCGCCAGCGATCATCGGGTTGAGCAGGCCGAGGGCCGCTAGCGGGATCGCGGCGACGTTGTAGGCGAAGGCCCAAAACAGGTTGGTCTTGATCGTGGCCAGGGTCTTCCTGGACAACCGGATCGCATCTGCGGAGCTGCGCAGATCGCCGCGCACGAGAGTGATGTCGGCGGCCTCGATCGCCACGTCGGTGCCGGTGCCCATCGCCAGACCGAGGTCGGCTTGAGCCAGAGCGGGCGCATCGTTGACGCCGTCGCCGACCATGGCCACGACCTTGCCACGTGATTGCAGCTCTGCGATCACGTGCATCTTGTCTGCAGGCAGCACTTCGGCGTGCACCTCGCTGATGCCGACCTCGCCAGCCACTTGGGAGGCGACGGCTTGATTGTCGCCAGTCAGCAAGACCGGCTCCAGGCCTAGCTTGCGCAGGCTCGAGATCGCCTCACCACTGGTGGCTTTGATCTGGTCAGAGACCACAAACAGCCCGCGCGCTTGGCCGTCCCAACCGGCGGCTACGACGGTCTTGCCCTCTGCCTCGAAGCGGGCCTTGGCCTCGGCGAGATCAGCGCCCAAAGGTTGCGACCAGTCGGAGAGCAATGCCTCACGCCCCACGACCACGGCGTGACCGTCGACGACACCCTGCACGCCGAGGCCTTCGACATTGGCAAAACCCTCTGGCTCGATCAGGCTGACTTCTGCGGCCGCCCCGGCAGCGATCGCCTGGGCGATCGGGTGCTCGGAGGAGTGCTCCAGTGACCCGGCAAGACGCAATAGGTCTTCACGGCTCACGCCGTGCGCGAGTACGACGTCACTGAGCGTCATTCGACCAGTGGTGACGGTGCCGGTCTTGTCGAGCACGATCGTGTCGACTCTTCGGGTCGACTCCAAGATCTCAGGGCCCTTGATCAAGATGCCCAATTGCGCTCCCCGCCCGGTGCCGACGAGCAGAGCCGTGGGCGTGGCCAGGCCGAGCGCGCACGGGCAGGCGATGATCAACACGGCGACGGCGGCTGCGAAGGCCGCCGATGCGTCGTACCCCAACGCCAGCCAGGTCACCAAGGTGGCGATCGCGATCACGATCACGACGGGCACGAAGACCCCTGCGACCCGGTCGGCCAGCCGCTGCACGGGGGCCTTGCCCGATTGGGCGTCTTCGACAAGTTGGGCCATCTGGGCGAGCGCGGTGTCTGCGCCCACTTTGGTGGCGCGTACGACGAGCCGCCCGCCGGCGTTGAGGGTCGCGCCGGTCACTGGGTCACCCTCGGTGATCTCCACGGGCATCGACTCGCCGGTCAGCATTGACATGTCGACTGCAGAAGAGCCGCGTACGACGACCCCATCGGTGGCGATCTTTTCGCCCGGCCGCACCACAAACTCTTCGCCCACGCGGAGATCTTCGATCGCGATGAGCACTTCGGCGTCGCCTCTAATCACGGTGACGTCTTTGGCGCCCAACCCCATCAGCGCGCGTAGTGCGGCCCCGGCCTGTCGCTTGGCCCGCTTCTCGAAATAGCGCCCAGCGAGCACAAACATGGTGACTCCGGCGGCCACCTCGAGATAGATGGAGCCGGCGGCGTCAGTGTTGGTGAAGTTGAAGCCATGCTTCATGCCGGGCATGCCGGCGTGACCGAAGAAGAGCGCATACAGCGACCAGGTGAAGGCCGAGAGCGTGCCGACCGAGATCAAGGTGTCCATGGTGGCGGCGCCGTGCCGCAGGTTGGTCCAGGTGGCCTGGTGGAAAGGCCATGCGCCCCAAGTCACGACGGGTGCGGCGAGGGTCAGTGAGAGCCACTGCCAGTTGTTGAACTGCAAAGCTGGCACCATCGCGAGGATGATCACCGGCAAAGACAGCACGATCGAGCCGATCAGGCGTTGGCGTAGGCCGAGGAGTTCGAGATCGACGGGTGCCTCGGTCGGCTGCTCTGGCTCGGGCAAGTGCGCGGTGTAGCCGGTCTTTTCGACCTCTTCGATGATCCGCGCCGGGTCGAGGGTGGTCACCACGTGTGCCTTCTCGGTGGCGTAGTTGACGCTTGCCTCGACCCCATCGAGACGGTTGAGCTTCTTTTCGATCCGGTTGGCACATGACGCACAGGTCATGCCGCCGATCTCCAACTCCAAGGTGCTCATCAGGCAGATCCGGACGCCACAGCCTCGTAGCCGGCCTCGTCAACCGCAGCCAGCACGTCGGTGTCTGCCAACGGGTTGGCAGAGGTGATTACGAGCTTGCCGGTGGCCGCCGAGACGTCAACCTGGCTCACGCCAGCGATCTTGGAGACCTCTTCGCGCACCGCACTCTCGCAGTGTCCGCAGGTCATGCCGGTTACTTGGTATTCAGTCGTAGTCATGCATCCACCATACCCCAGGGGGGTATAAAGTCAAGCCCGCTACTCCTGCTCGGCGATGGCCTCCTCAAGCGCCACCAAGGCCTCTCCGCAATAGACCGCCAGCCGCTGCAAATGGGGTACGGCGTCACGGTCACCCACGAAGCCGACATTCATCCACCCCGCATAGCTCTCCACCGTGATATTCAAAGCGAAGCCATGCGCCGGGATCGACATCGGGAAGATCGCCTCCAGCCGCGAACCGGCTAGATACAGCGGCTTGGTCGGGCCAGCCAGATTGGAGATGCACAAGTTGAAGGTCGTCGGCAGGGGATTCTTCACCCCAGCCAGCGCAGTGAAGGTCTGGAAGGCCGCCGGCGCAAAGAGATAGCCGGTGTAGGCGATCGCGGAGGCCTGGCCCATCTCCTTGACCTGCTTTTTCGCGGCGCGTGTGGATCGGCGTACGCCGTTGAGTTGCTCGAGCGGGTCGGCGATATCGGTCGCCAAGGAGACCAAGGTGGCTGCGACTAGGTTGCCGCCACCCTGATCACCATCGGCTCGGATATTCAGGGGCACGAAGGCGACCAATGGGTCGGCGGGTAGCTCGTCAAGCTCAAGCAAGAAGCGGCGCAAACCACTGCCGAAGATGGCGAGCATCACGTCATTGAGGGTGGAGTTGGTCTGCTTGCCGATAGCGCGCAACCTGTCGGTCTGCCAATGCTGGGTGGCCAACCGACGATTGCGCCCAGTCTGCGCATTGAAGATGGTGTGCGGGGCCTCGCGCCCAGATATGACCTCGCTAGCGCCGATGCCGGTCTCGAGTTTGAGCACCGCCTTGGTCACATCACCAACCGCGCCAACCGTGTCACGAGCCGCCTTGGCAACCCCCGCGACGCTGTTGCCCACCTGCTTGGCCAATGAGTTGACTTGCTTGGGCGGCTCGGGTCGAGGGGGCGGCGGCGAGGCCCAAAACGGGAGCGCCTCGGCCGCATCAGGCGACTTCGCCAAAGACCTCGCCAGCAGCTTCACACTCGAAAAGCCATCCATCAAAGAGTGATGGATCTTGGCATAAACCGCGAAGCGGCCCTCCTCAAGGCCCTCGATCACATGGCACTCCCACAGCGGACGCGTCATGTCGAGCTGATGACTGTGCAGCCGTGACACGAGGATGCCCAGCTCGCGGTCGTCACCCGGAGAGGCGAGCGCGGAGCGGCGTACGTGATATTCGATGTCGAAGTCGTCGTCATCAACCCAGCTCTGCAAGGGATGCGAGAGTAGCTGCGGATGTGAGAGCCGCTTGGTGAACGGCGCCACTGGTGGCTGAGCCCGCAGTCGATAGACCAGATCACGCAAGTACGCCGAGTCGGCCCCAGCAGGTGGAGTGAAGGGCATCAGCGCAGCGACATGCATCATCGTGCGCGGTGTTTCCACCAACAAAAACATGGAGTCCGTCGGAGGCAGACGCTTCCGCTTCGAAGCTGCCACGAGCTATTTTTCCACGGTGGTCAGCCGCCGATAGGGGATCCAGTCCCCTTCAGGCAAGGCCAACCGGTCGGCGATGATGCGCAAGACCTGCATGTTGTGACCGTAGCCCAGATGGGTGCCACTGACCTCGATATTCTCGGTGGTTGGCGCGGGAAGGCTCGTGCAGCATTCCCAAGACACGATCCCGTCGGTGCGACTGTAAATGCAGGTCGTCGGCACAGGCAGCGGCTCGGCCCGCCCAAACTTCGCCTCGTCACTCATCAGACTCTCCAGATGCTCGCCGCGATTGACGGCGCGATAGAGCCGCCACGCCCGGCTGGCCTGCACATTGCCGCGGATCGGCGAGCCCAAGGTGATCACATTGCGCACCAGATCGGGGTACTCCCTGGCGACCTCACGGGAGTAGATGCCCCCAGCGCTCCAACCGATCAGACTGATCTTGCGCTGGTGCTGGTCGTAGAGCTCGTTGACCCGGGTGCGCAGCTTGTCTTCGACCTCAGGGTTGACGCCCAAGTTTGTGCCCAAGTGCCAGTCATGGGCGTAGTAGCCCAAGTCGCGCAGCACGTCGCGCAAAAATTTCGTCGAGGCACGACCGGCCAAGAAGCCCGGCAAGACCAAGACGGGGTGACCGTCGCCCTTCGGCAGATTGCGGAGCTTGCCTCGGCCACGTTGGGCCCTGACCATCTCCAAGACCGTCATCCACTCCAAGCCAGTATGGCGAGCGAGTGGCCGTTGGGCATGGTCGGCGTTGGGGAGTGAGTTGTCTGCGATCCATTCGACGTGGCTCATGATGCCCTCCAAACTCGGGATTCCGCTCCACCAATTGTCTATCCCTTAAGGGACGAATCAAAGGACCTGACTCACATGGGCTAGTCCGATTGAGGCCATTTTGTGACTCAGCTTGGAGAGGCCCATTCAGAGTGCCGGTAAAAAGTGGTTGCTATAACGACCACTTCTTACCGGCACTCTCACGAAGCCAGGCTGCGGATAGCAGTTGCGACGGCAGCGAGCGCCAGCATGCGCACTTCATCGAGGCTTGCCGAGATCTCACCAGCGCTGACCGCCACGAAGCCGTCACCATCAAAGCGGGTGTGCGGCGGGGTGATTGCTCTAGCTAAGCCATCATGTGCGCCCTGCGCGATGACTCGGGCGCTGACCTTGTCGAGGCGAGCATTGGTGGACACCATGCCGATCGTGGTGTTTTGCCGGTCGAAGTCGAAGCCACCGGCCAGCGCCCGGAAGGCATCGGTCTCAAGGGAGTCGCTGATGTCGCCAAAGGCATTGCAGGCCACGAATGCCTCGACGATCAACTCACCTGACCGTGCCTGGGCAAAGCCGAAGCCACCAGGCTTGGCCTGTCCCATCCGCCACTTGGAGACATATGCGCCCGCGCCTGCTCCGACCCGACCGACCTCGAAGGTGGCTTGGGCGGCGACAGTGGCGGCGTACCCGTTGGCGGCGCTAGGACGCACCGACCCATCGCCCACCGCCAGATCAAACAAAGCCATCGTGCCCACGATGGGTACGACGCCACCCGGCGTGGGCACCCCACGCCCCTGCTCGGCGAGCCAGCGGACGGCTCCGTCGGCCGAGCCGAGCCCGAAGACCGAGCCGCCGGTCAGGCAGACCGCGTCGACGGTGGTCACCGACTTCTCAGGCTCCAGACAGATCAGCTCGCGGCTGGCCGGGGCGCCGCCCCGCACTTCATACGAGCCGCAACTGCCCTCGGGCAGCACGATCACTGTGCAGCCGGTCTCGGCTTGATGGTCAGACCAGTGCCCGACCTTGACGAGCGTTGAGGTAGCTGTTGGCATGGCTAGCCTCCCTATGTGTTGAGCGCGGTGAAGAAACGCTTGTTGTTTGCGTGGAGCTTCGGGAACTGCGCATAGAGCTCGTCATAACACGCGCGGTTATCCGGGTTGGGTGTGAAGGTCGCGTCGATCGGTACGAGGTCGCGGATGTCTTCGGGCTTCACCAAGCCAGCGGCGAGTCCGTAGTACATGCCACAACCGCGCAGCCCGCCGAGCAGCGGCTCGGCGACTCGCTCCAAGCGTCGGTCGAGCACGTCGGCGATGATCTGACACCACAGATCGATGCGAGCGCCACCGCCCATCACCCGGATGGTGTCAAAAGTCGTGCCCGCGAATTGCTCGCTCGGCCCGAGCAGCCAGCGTAGGTTGAGCGCCACCCCTTCGAGTACGGCGCGCACCAGATGCCCCTGAGTAGTGTCGAGGCTGAGATTGTGGAAACCGCCTCGGGCATGGCGATCATCGACCGGGCTGCGCTCACCGCTCAGCCAAGGCGTGAAGATCACCTTGTCGGCGCCAGGCGCCACGCCCTGCGCGGCCGCGACGAGATCGTCGTACTCCATCCCGGGGGCCATCGTGGCCCTAAACCACTCCAGGCAGCGGCCGGCGTTGTCTTGGTTGTTGGCCAAGATGTACGCCGGACCCACGCCGAGACCAGGCACCGCCGCCATCTGACGGAAGATATCGGTCTTCTTGGTCGCCACCGGAGTCGAGATCCAAGATGAGGTGCCCAATGACAGATGGGCCTCGCCCTCGTGGATAGCGCCAGCCGCGACTGTCGAGGTGTGCAGATCGGGCAGGGAGGTCACCACCTGCACGGTGTGGGGCAGGCCGATCAGGTCGGCAACTTCGGGCTGGATCGCCCCGATCAGCGACGCGGCTGGCACGAGTGGTGGGAGGTATGACGAATCGACCCCCGCCATGCGCACGAGCTTGGCGTCGTATTCGTGCTTGTCGAGATTGCGATTGTCGGTCAGCCAGGCCGCGGTCATCGACATCGCTGACGCGGAGGCCTTGCCGGAGAAACGCATCGCGACATAGTCGACCGGCTCGATGAACCAACGGGCCTTTTCCACGATGTCGGGGCAGTCATTGAGCAGGTAGAGCATGTGGCTGACCGGGTCGGAGCCGGTGTGGGAGGGTACGCCGCCCGAGCGCCGCAGCCAGGTGGCCAGGACGCGAGCGTCGTACCCAGAGATCGGGCCACCGAATCTCTTGGCGGAGTGTTTGGCGCCGTGGGTGTCTGACCACATCAGACAGTTGCCGACCGGGATGCCGTCGGCGTCTACGGGCACGGTGCTGGCCCATTGACCTGAGACCGCTACCCCAACGACTCTGGCTGGGTCGACCCCTTCGGCGAGGCCCCGTTGGGCGGCGGTCACGATGGTGGTCCACCAGGTGTTGGCGTCTTGGGAGATCGACTCGGCGAGGATGTCACCGCGCTCGTGCCACCACCATTCCGGCTCGCCGGTGACCCGCACGTAGCCGATCTTGGGTCCGCCGCTGCCCAGGTCGACGGCGAGCACAAGGGGCGAGGTGTTCATTGGGGCAGCCCGGTTTGCGCATCCATCATCTGGTCCATGATCGCGACGATGAAGTCTTTGACATCGGAGGTGAGGCCGCCAGCGACGCCGCCGTAGATGGCACTCATCTCGGCCTCCTTGCCCGCTGCGGTCTGCTCCTTCGCGTAATTGACGGCAGCAGCCAGATCGGTGGCGAAGGCGTCGGTCACGCCGGGTTGGGTCTGTGGGCGGGTGACGGCCATGTGGATCGCGTTGGGATATTGCTGGCCGTTGAAGCGCCAGCCGAGCGGCTTCATGAAGTCAGCCACGTGGTAGATGTCGAAGGCCTCTGAGGTGAAGGAGAAGCAGAAGGTCGGAGAGCCCATGATCTTCAGCTCAGGGTGCGATCTGACGGCCGCCATCATCGTCTCGGCGGTGGTGAAGATCTGCTCTGCGTAGGCGCGGTAGCCGCTGCGTCCGAGTTTGACCATCGATGCCCAGGTCGAGGCGAGCAGCCCAGCTGAGCGAGAGCCTTCGATGCCCGGAGACATGTATTTGCCGCCGCTCCAACCGACGATGTGGAAGTACTGCGAGTTGCGCAGCGCCTTGTCGCGGTACAACAGCACCGAGGAGCCCTTGAAGGCATGGCCGTATTTGTGGGTGTCAGCCGAAATCGTGGTGACGCCTGGCACTCGGAAGTCGAAGATCGGGATCGGCAGCCCACGCTCTTGCCCGAAGGGCAGGATGAAGCCGCCCAGGCAGCCGTCAACGTGCAGGCCGATGCCGTGTTCCTGGGCGATCTCGCCGAGTTCGGGGATCGGATCGACCGTGCCATAGGGATAGTTGCCGGCCGAGCCGACCATCGCGATCGTCTGGTCGTCGATAGCTGCGGCCATGTCTTCGGGGCGCACAGTCGTGGTCACGGGGTCAACTGGCACGGTGCGGCATTCGATGCCGAAGAGGTGACAGGCCTTGTCGAAAGCCGCGTGGGCGGTCTCGGGCTTGATGAAGTTGGGCCGCTCCTTCTTGGCCGCTTCGCGATAAGACAGTACGGCGTGCAGGATGCTGCCGGTGCCGCCGGTGGTGACCAGGCCGACCGGGGTGGTCTCGGTGACTGCCTCGCCGTGCATCAGATCGAGGGTCATCGCGATCACCTCGCCCTCAAAGCGAGTCGCCGAAGGGCACAGGTCGCGCTGGAGAGCATTCACGTGGGCGTACTGGCTGAAGGCCTGGGTGAGGAAGTCGTAGTGGTCGTGGTCTCCGCAGTACATCGTGCCGGAGACCTTGCCGCCCTCCCAGGCAACGTCTTCTTCAGTGGCCATGGTCGCCAATTCGGCCAGGATGTCTTGGGGGTCGCGGCCTTCCTCGGGCAGCGTCCGATAGACCTTGAACCGGTCGGCGTAGGGGTAGTCGTTCATAGTGCAAACTCCTGTTCATTCATGCCGGAGCCTGCAACCAACGAAGGCTCTCGTTGTCTCCGAGAAGTTCAAGACGGCGGAACAACAAGCCACCCGGGACAACCTGACTGACATGTGCGTTGATCGCGCGCAGCTGCTTTTCGCGGGACACCGTGATTGTGAAGTCGATGTCTTCAGGCAGGTCACCATGCATGATCGAGCCGATCTCTGCATTGAGCTGCCGGGCGACCTCCTTTGTCACCGTCCAGGCGAGCACTGGGATGGTTGTGCCGGCCACCGCAGACAGGGCCCGAGCCGTTGCCGCGGCATGATCTGGATGCCGATTGACCCCTTGGCGTTCGAAAACCAAGAGGCCATCTGGTTGATGCTTGGCGATCGCCCGCTTGATGTCTTCGACGACGCTGTGCTCGTCTGCATGCTCCAGCCCCCCATCGGGCCAATCCCGCAACTCGACGGAGGAGATGTTGAGGATTTCGCTGGCCCGGAGCAACTCCTGACGACGCTCGGCAGCAAGATCATCGATCTCGCCACCCAGAGTCGAGGCCTCCCCGTGGGTCAGGGTCAACACGTGTACTTCGCTTTGGCCGGAGGTGAACTTGTCGATCACCGCACCCAAGCCGAAGGACTCATCATCGGGGTGGGCCACCACCACCAAGACACGGTCCCATGCAGGCAAGTGGGTGGCTGGAGTGTGCTGATCCATGGGAGCCCCCTTCAGGTCCACAACCGTCTGCGGCCAGCCTAGCCCTGATGGGTCCTCGCGTACGGGTCAGGAGGCATCCGACTGACTCGCTCACCCCGTGTGCAGGGTTGTGCTGTCGGAGGGTGCTACTTCCACCCCATCGGCTTGGCGACGTACTTGATGAACTTCTCCATGACCGACGCGCAGTAGTCAACACCGAGTTGGTTGGGGATGGTCAACAACAAGGTGTCGGCGGCCTCGATGGCTGTGTCGGCTTTGAGTTGCTCGATCAGCTTGTCTGGCTCGGCGGCATAGGAGCGGCCGAACACCGCGCGCGTTTGCGCGTCGATCTGACCAAATTGGTCGCTGTCTGACTGACCGCCGCCGAAGTAGGCCTGGTCGCGGGCATCGACGATTGGGAAGATGCTGCGGCTGACCGATACCCGGGCATCTCGACTCCAGCCCGCTTCCGCCCAGGCTGAGCGATAGGAGTCGATCTGCCGCCGTTGTTGCACATGAAGTGGCTCGCCGGACTCGTCGAAGACGAGAGTGGAGCTCATCAAGTGCATCCCCTTGCCTGCCGCCCAAACTGCGGTGGCCTCAGATGCGGCGCCCCACCAGATCCGCTCGCGCAGGCCTTCGGAGTGTGGCTCGAGGCGCAGGAGCCCGGGCGGATTGGGGAACATCGGCCGGGGGTTGGGCTGGGCAAAGCCATTGCCTTCCAGCAACTCGAGGAAGACATCGGTATGCCGCCTTGCCATCGCTGCGTCGTCTTCGCCCTCTGCGGGGAGGTGGTTGAAATAGCGATATCCGTCGATCACCTGCTCGGGTGATCCGCGACTGATCCCGAGTTGCAGACGGCCATCGCTGATCAGGTCAGCGGCGCCAGCGTCTTCGGTCATGTAGAAGGGGTTTTCGTAGCGCATGTCGATCACGCCGGTGCCGATCTCGATCCGCTGGGTCTTCGCTCCGATCGCGGCAAGAAGCGGGAAGGGTGAGCCGAGTTGGCGGGCGAAGTGATGCACCCTGAAGAAGGCTCCATCGGCCCCGATTTCTTCGGCCGCCACAGCCAAGTCGATCGACTGCTGCAACACGTCTTTGGCGCTGCGTGTCGCAGACTGGGGCGAGGGCGTCCAGTGCCCGAATGACAAGAAACCAATCTTCTTCATGGTTGAACTAACCATTGGCCTCGCCGTTGCATTCCCGTGCTGGGCGCCGGCGAGGGCCTGTGCCCGACTGGGGTGCGGCGTACGGTGCGGCCCAGCGTCATACGGTTCGGCGGAGCGTCATACGGATGGTGCTGGCGCCCCTTAACGTCGTACGGATGGTGGCCATATGGCCTCGCAACGTATGACGTTGAGTGCGAAGCGCACGGTTCGTACTACGCAACCGCCGGCCACCCGGGGAGACGGGGTGAGGTGAGCGCTGGTCGATCAGTCAGAGAGAGCAGTGCGTACGGCGACATTCATCCTGTTCCACACGTTGATCGCAGCCACGGCCATCAGCAGTGAGACGGCTTCCTGGTCGGTGAAGCTCGCCGTGACTGAAGCCCAGACATCATCTGCCACTCCGTCGTGGCTGATCAGGGTGACTGCTTCGGTGAAGGCCAAGGCAGCTCGTTCACGCTCGGTGAAGAGGGAGGGTGCTTCGTCGAAGGCTGCGATCAAATCGATCTTGCGTTGGGGTACGCCGATCTTCCGGGCGTCGACCGTGTGCATGTCAAGACACCAGGCGCAGCGGTTGAGCTGCGAGGCCCTGATCTTGACCAGCTCAAGCAACTCAGGCTCCAAGGGCCCGGAGTGCACGTGCTTCTCCAAGGCGAGTACGGCGGTGTAGGCCCCCGGGTCGACTTCTCGGATGGACAGGCGTTGTTGATGGGTCATGAACGCTCCTATGAAGTTGTGGTCGAGTGAGTCCCGTCTGTTTGTGGGGACTCACTTTCCACAGTAGACCCGCCCGCCTGAACGGCTTGTCGAGATGCAACGACGATTGCCGATAGGACGGTGGGGAACCTTGCGGAGAACCTGCCCATCGATCGAGGCCGTCAAAGTAGGTGCCGCACCTAAGCCTTGAGTGTCGGCGGCACCTGAGACGCTGACGCGGTGCTGTTGGCGTTCGTTGACGAGTCGGATCGTGGGGACTTTCGCTGCTTCGCAGCAGTTGTAGGCGACGAGCACGCTACAAAAGCCCTGACCGATCGGCTCAACGCAATCGTCCGGCAGGCCAGTGTCGACTTTGGCGTCCCCCGCACATCAGAGATCCACGGGCACCCCCTGTTTCACGGCAAGGACGACTGGAAGGACGTCGGCGCTCGAGCACGTGCGGGTATCCACGAGAAGGTGATCGACGCCATCCTAGAATGCAACGTCACAATCCTGTTGCGCTCTGTAAGCGAGGAGCGACTTCGCAGTCGCCAGGACCGCAAGAACTACCCTGTGCGGTTTCCCGCCGAGCAGGTGTGCTTCCAGCACATCCTTCAGCGGGTTGATCGGCTGGCGAAGAACGCCAGCTCCTACGCCCTGGTGATCGCCGACGAGCGTGGCGACCGCGAACGGCACCGGGAGCGTTTCGCCACCTACCAGACTGAGGGCACTCCGGGCGTCTACATGAACACGACGCTGAGCTCACTGCTGGACACCGTCCACTTCGCGCCGAGCCGTAGGTCACGAATGCTGCAGGCCGCCGACATGCTGGCGTTCACCTATCGACGTCATCAGACGGTAGTCGAGTCGGATCCGCGGGCGCAAAGGATTATGGATCGGATGTGGTCGAAGCTAATCGCGTCCGGCAAGCTGTTCGAGCCTGGTCAGTGGCCGTGACGCACATCAGCCCCACGCAAGCGTGGGGCTGAAGGCCATGCGGGCGGCAGCATTGCTGCGGCCTGCTCGTTCAGTGTAACCCGAACTTCCGCCACGCACGAGCAATCCCTGAGGCGTCGCACAGCCTGCTGTCTGAGGCTGACCTTGGCGGCTGCGGCCGCCCTTGTGTCTCTCACACCGAGTGAACCGACCGCACCGACAGCGCAACAGGGAACGCGATGGTCATGCTGTTGAGAGCTCACGCCACCAGCCGTGCCGGAGAGCTGCAGATCATCGCGGACCAGATCCATGAGCGTGACCACAACGTCGAGGTCGGATCGGCCAACCTCTGGTCGCTCGATGAGAGTCTGCAGCCAGTCGGTGTGGACCGCCTCATCGGAAGCAGTGCCCTGAGCGTCCCATGGCCCGGGAACCAGGATGAAGGAGTCGGCACCACTGATCGTCACGGCGAATGTCTACTCATCCAGTCTGGAAAAGGATTGCGCCCGTTTGGAAAAGTTCGCTGCATCTCGCCACTACTGGATAGGCGACATGGTGGTGAAGTCCTTGAAGCGGGAGTAGTGCCCTTGGAAGAGAGTGCGGATGTCGCGGGTGGGACCGTTGCGGTGCTTGCCCACGATCAGGTCGGCCTCACCGGGATGCTCGCTTTCTTTGTTGTAGAGGTCGTCGCGGTGCACGAGGATCACCATGTCGGCGTCTTGCTCAAGCGACCCTGACTCGCGCAGGTCGCTGACCACTGGGCGTTTGTCGGTGCGTTGCTCGTTGCCGCGATTGAGCTGGGACAGCGCCACGATTGGCACTTCGAGTTCCTTGGCGAGCAGCTTGATCTGTCGGGAGAACTCCGAGACTTCGAGCTGACGAGACTCGACCTTCTTGCCTGATGACATCAGCTGGATGTAGTCGATCACGATCAAGCGCAGATCGTGGCGCTGCTTGAGGCGGCGGGCCTTTGCCCGGATCTCCATCATGGTGAGATTTGGGGAGTCGTCGATGAACATCGGGGCGCCAGAGACCAGACCCATCCGGGGCCCCAACTTGTCCCAGTCGGAATCTTTCATCCCGGTGCGGATGCTGTTGAGATGGATGGAGGCCTCCGCAGACAACAGCCTCATCGTGATCTCGGATTTCGTCATTTCGAGGCTGAAGAAGGCGCTGGTCAGGTTGTGGTGCACCGAGGCCGAACGGCAGAAGTCAAGACCCAGGGTGCTCTTGCCGCTGCCGGGGCGTCCGGCGACGATGATCATCTGTCCGGGCTGGAAGCCGTTGGTGAGCTCGTCGAGATCGGCAAGCCCGGTCGGGATGCCAATGATGTCGCCATTGTGGTTGGAGATTGCTTCGATCTCATCGAGGGTTGATTCCATGATCGCGCTCAGGGGCTGGTAGTCCTCACCCTTGGCGGTCTCGCCGATGCTGAAGATCTCCGCCTGCGCGCGATCCACCACGTGGTCGATCTCGCCCTCACCGGCGTAACCCATCTGGGCGATCTTGGTGCCAGCATCGACCAGTCGGCGCAGGATCGCCTTTTCGTGCACGATCGAGGCGTAATAGCTCGCATTGGCAGCGATCGGCACGCTTGCGGAAAGCGTGTGGAGATAGGGCGCGCCACCGACCTTGGCGATCTCCCCTCGTTTGGTCAGCTCAGCGGCCACCGTGACCGCATCTGCTGGCTCCCCGCGACCGTAGAGATCGATGATTGCGTCGAAGATGAGCTCGTGCGCAGGGCGATAGAAGTCAGGGCCTCGCAACTCGTCGTGGACATCGGCGATGGCGTCCTTCGACAACAACATCGCGCCCAACACGCTCTGCTCGGCGTCGGAGTCTTGGGGAGGCATCCGGCCCGACCAGGCCTCTTGGTTGGTTGACTCGGTGGAGAACGGCGAGTAGGTGGGCGCCTCCCAGTCTGCTGAATCGCGGGTGGGTTGCAGCGGCGGCATCGGACCTGAGTAACCAGAGGTATTGGTCATGACTGTGCGCCTGCCTCCCGAGTTTGGCTCTTCAGTGGTCTTGCTGGTGTGCGTGGTCTTACTGGTGTGGATCACGGGCTGAGCCCGCGTGGGTAATGCTCATGCTTTGAGGGTCGCAGGAGACGCCGACAATTCCGGTGGCCTAAGGCCACTTTTGGTGTCTGGGCCCGCCTCCCACGGATGTCGCCCAAAACCCGGCTTTTGCCAGCTGACGGCCCGAATCTAAGGCCTTTCTGCGCCCTCGCAAAGCCTTCTTTCCACAGGCCCTTGTGGAAAACGAAAGGATGATGTGGAACATGCCGCCTAGATTGTGTACGGCGCCGTGGATCACCTGTGGTTAACTCGATCGAGCATCAGCATCTCAAGCCTCTGACCTGCGGTTATGCAGAATTTTGCCTGTTGAAACAAGAAACCTTTCCGACACGCCGAAGGCTGTTCCAGTATCTGGACGAGCCAGATTTACTTGTCGACAAATACTCGAAAGGGCTTGACAATCCTCAAGTTGGCCCCAGTTATGCACAGGTGTCACAGCAGTTCAATATGGCAGCGCGCGCGCATCTCGGGTGAGATGGAAAAACTGCTGGTCAGGGGCGATTTGTCTGGACTAGCGCAGATGGCTGTAGCAGTAGCCAAGGCGGACAGTTTTGGCCCAGACTATTGCCGCCAGCCAACGCTGGCGGTACGGCTGCACGCGGGCGCGAGGGATGGATCCCCTCGCGATGGCTGAGAGAAAGGCACGGTCAATGGGCGAGATCTGGATCTCCCGACTCAACTATGTCCTGGGTGAAGACGAGCACGATCTTCGTGAGTGTCAAGACCACCTGGTCAGCCCGGTTGATGAGTTGATCAAGGCCGGTTTCGCCAAACACCACGTGTGCAGCGGCGAGCAGACTTCACTCGATCTGGCCCAAGCAGTCGTCAAGCAGGCTACGGCCGAGCGGCCTGTTGACCCAGAACTGCTCGTCTATGCCACGGCACTGCCTTTGAATGCGGCCGTACCTCGCGGCGACTCATTTGATCAGACCGGCGACGTCAAACACCTGATGGACTTCCCTGGCTCACACATCCAAGCCGATGCCGGTTGGACCAAAGCCTCGGTCTTCGGCCTTGGCCAACAAGCCTGTACGACGGTCATGGGCTCGTGGCGCTTGGCCGGAGCGCTGCTCGGTGCTGAGCCAGACTGGAGCGAAGCGGTATGCATCAATGCCGATCGCTTCCCGCAGGGGGCGGCGTACGAGCAGTCTTATAACCCGATCTCAGATGCCGCGACCTTCACTCGGGTCTCACGTGAGCCTGAGGTGGGGGCCTACAAGGTGCGCGCGATCCACCAGATCACCAATGGTGCGCTTTCCTTGGCCAATGACACCGAGACGGCAGGGAGCTTCTTCCCGTGGATGCATCAGGCGGTGCAACAGACCTTGGTTAAGGCGAAGGTCAGCAAGGTCGACTGGATCGTGCCGCAAAACACGCACTCGGCCGCTTGGACGGTCTTGACGCGGCTCTTGCAGATGACTGACACGCCCGTGCATGAGCCCACCCGCGAGAGTGTCGCGCACATGATCTCGGGCGATAACATCGCCAACCTGATTGATCTTGATGCCCAAGGGATGATCAAGGAGGGCGACACTGTGTTGATGACCGCAGCCGGCTATGGAGCCAACTGGCAGTGCGCGGTCTTGGAGGTCGGGCCCAGGTGAGCTCGGCCTCGCCGGCCCGCTCCAGCGGGCAAGCTTTTCACGCTCAGCCCAATACGCTGTGTGGGGCGCACACGGTCGAGGCAGCTGAGCGGGCCGAGGGTGGGCAGCCGGTCGGAGCGCAAGACAGCGCGTGGTATGTCGTACCCGAGCAGTTGTCGATCTATGGCACCGAGCTGTACGACGAGTTGAGTCCCCCTGACAAGCACCGGCTCTCGCGCTTTGAAGCGGCCCTGTGGGCAAGCAACACCGTCCATGGCGAAGACCAGGTCTTGGGCGGTTTGGCTCCCCGTGGTGACCTGCACTATTTCGTCGGGGTTTTCGCCGCCGAAGAGGTCAACCATCAGCAGATGTTCCGCAGTTATTTGCAGCATCTGGGGGTTGAGCTTTTGCCGACTCGCGCGGTCGGCTGGATGACTCCGCCCCTGACCGAAGCAGAGTTTTTTGCCTGCACCTATGTCTTCGAAGACATCGTGGGGCGCAGCAATCGTGCGATCGCAAAGGATGAGCGCTGTCACCCGGTGGCTAGGGCCGTCAACCATGCCCATGCGGTTGAGGAAGCCGTACACCTCAATTTCGGCCGTGCCAATTTGGCCCGGATCATCCCGGAGTTGACCGAGGCGGAGCGCAATCGTCTCGCCGACCAGGTGGGCTCATATTTGCGGGCCGTGTGGCGGGAGCGCTATCGCAGCGATGTCTATGAGCTGGCAGGATTGCCCAAGCCATGGGCGATTGCCCGCCAGGCATGGTCGGCGCCCAGACAGGTCGCCCATCGTGTCGACTACACCACCCGCGCGCTGAGACATTTGACGGTGCTCGGTCTCGACCCGGAGGAGATAGCTTCGTGAGCCCTCGTGATGAGTTGCGTGCCTGGGTCAAAAAGCGCGATCGGCGCCCAGAGTTGCCGCTTGACGACAACACTGCGCTTTTCGTTGACCGCAGGCTGACCTCCCTCGACCTGCCCGAGTTGATCTTGAGCCTGGAGGAGTGGGCCCAGCGCACCATCTCGGTCGACGAGGTCGCGCCAGAGTCTTTTGCCACCATGGATGCGATCGAGAAGACCTTCCTGTGAGCTCCCACATCGGACCAGCCCTAGGCCTCAAGCGTGAGGTCGAGGCTGCGCTCGATGAGTTGGCCCGCAACGAGGGTGCCATTGAAGAAGAGCATTCCTTGCTGATCGATGCCGGCTTGCTGGAGCGGTCGGGCTGGCTGACCTCCTTCCCGCACTTGGCCATTGCCGCATCGGGCATCCATCCCGAGACCGGTGACTTCGCTGGCGAGCGTTTCGTGCTCGCCCCGGCGAGTTGTCACGGGGTCTACCACCACCACGCAGGTACGACGATCACGTCGCCGCAGGTGAGCCACGTGCGCGGGTCGGTCTTCCGCAACGAGTCGTCGTACACCCCCTTGCGCCGGCAGCGGCAGTTCACGATGGACGAGCTGGTCTGCCTGGCCGACCCCGACACCGTGCAAGCCTTCCTTGAGCGCACCAAGAGTCGGCTCACCGACCTGTTTGAGTCGTGGGATTTGAGTTTTGCCTGGCAGGTGGCCACCGACCCCTTCTATCGGGCGATGGACCCTGCCGCGTTGATCCAGAAGTTGGTGCCGGTCAAGTGGGAGGCCGTGCTGGCGGGCGATGATCTAGCGATCGCGTCAGTCAACGTGCACAATCAACACTTCGGCGAGGCCTTCGACATCTCGATCGCGGGAGAGGTCGCGAGCTCGGGGTGCATCGCCGTGGGTGTGGAGCGGGTGCTGTGGGCATTGCAGCACCGACCAGGAGGGGCGAACAATGACTGATCACGTGATCATCACCGGGGCCGACGGCTGTGTCGGCACTGCCTTGATGAAGCTGCTCAAGGAGCACGATGTGCGTACCACCGCGATGGTGCATGCGGCCGATCAGGCCGATCTGGATGCCAGGGCTGCGAAGTTGTCTGAGATCGCTGGTGGCCCCGTGGAGTGTCAACGCATCGAGCTGACCGAAGAGGTCACCATCGAAGATGCTGCGGGCGCAACCGTCGTACACGGTGCCGGCATCACCAACTTCAAGGTGCGCGAAGAGCGCGCCCAGCAGGTCAATGTCGAGGGAGCCCGCAAGGTCTTCGATGCCGCTGCCGCGGCCGGCGTACGCCGAGTGGTTGCGCTGGGCAGCCTGTATGCCTCGGGTCTGGAGCCGGGTCTGGTGGCCGAGGGGCCATTGCCGGAGGCAGCCCAATATGCCAATCACTATGAGCGATCCAAATGGCAGATCGAGCAGGATTTCGTCGGCTACGCGGATCGCTTTGAGACCACGATGCTGCGCCCGGCAACGGTCTTCACCGATGACGACTCCGGCACGGTCTCCTTCGCCAATGCGGTGCATCACTCGCTGGCACTGGCCTATATCGGGTTGTTGCCGATCTTGCCGGCTGATCCGATGACTCCGCTCTATTTGGTGACCGCCGACCAGACGGCAAAGGCGATCTGGGCCGCGATCTCGGGGCCCAATTTCGGGTGGGCAAATGTGAGCCCCAATGCCGAGGGCGCGATCACGATCAAGGAGTTGGTCGACGCCGCCTTCATTGCCTACGAGACTGATGCCGACTTCAAACGTCGCCGCACTCCACAGCCACTGTTTGCCGACATGGACACCTTCAACACCTTCGCCGATGCGATGGGCCCGTTGGCTGATCCGTTGGTGGCCGGGGCCTTGCGCTCGTTGCGGCCATTTGCGCCGCAGATGCATGTCACCAAGGACATCGAAAACACCGTGGGTGTGCAGCTGGCAGGGGGGCATGCCGGGGTCAGTCCTGGGGATGTGGAGCAGATGTGCCACTACGTGCTTGAGCACGGCTTCCCGACGAAGAAGCCTCGCCAGTCGTGACCGCGCTCATCGAAGGGTCTCGTGCCTTGACGCCCACGATCGACGAGAGTCTGCAGGCACGCTTGAGCACTCGCCTCGCAGCAAGGGTCAATCTCGTGTTGACCCAGGCACCCGCGGGCCGTGACTTCCACGAGGTCGGTGCCAGTCTGCGCCCGAGGGGCCGCATGCGCAGCGTCTCCTATGCCCTGCCCTGGGTGGCGGCCCTTGGTGCAGATTGCGCTGCAGTGGGTGTTGATATCGAGCCCGTCGACAGGGCGGTTGACGAGCGGGTCGCGAGATTCGTCAGGGCTGAGGGCGAGCCGCCGCTCGACCTGCTGACCCTCTGGACGATCAAGGAGGCCGCCTACAAGGCCGACCCCGTCAGCCGCGACTTCACGGCGTACGTCGTGACCGGAGACAGCTGTCACTCTCCTTCAGGCAAGCGCCTGCGCATTGCCACCTTGACCCACCAAGTTCTGCGGATCAGCGCAGCCGTCCTCCCCGACCCGATGCACCCAACACCAGAGGAAGCCCGATGAGTCTGATCGACCGTCACAGCACGACTGAGGCCAGCGCCGACAAGCTCTACTTCGCGCAGGTGCGTGAAGATGCCGAGATCGAGATCGAGGCCTTGAGCGAAGTGCTCGACGGCACCATCGCGGTGGTCACCTCTGGAGGGTGTACGGCGCTCTCCCTGCTGGCTGCCGGCACCGGTGAGATCCACGCGGTCGACCTCAACAAGACCCAAAATGACATCACCGAGCTCAAAGCCGTGGCGGCCGCGAGCCTGCCTTGGTCTGAGCTGTTGACCTTCCTCGACGCCAGGCCGGGTGACCCGGTGCAGCGTCGAGTCACCTACGACGCCTTGCGCGGCCAACTCAGCGCCCATGCCCGCGGCTATTTCGACGGCCACCACAAGGCGATCACGGGCGGCATCCTGCATGCGGGCATCACCGAGAAGTTCATGAAGGGGCTGGTGGCCACCCTGCGTCGCGGCATCGTGAAAAACGGTGTCATGGAGCAGATCCTGTTGGCCCCTGATCTGGCCACCCAGCAGCGCCTTTGGGAGCAGGGCTGGGACAACCGCCGCTGGCGGGCCTTCTTGGCCACCTTGTGCAATCGCCGGGTCTTCGACAAGGTCTATGCGGAAGGCTTCTTCACCAACACTGGCAAGACCTCTTTTGCCGATCACTTCGGCAGTGTGATCAAGCATGTGCTCACGGAGTTGCCTGCGCGTAACAATCCCTATGCCCACGACATCATCACCGGCCACTTCGGTGAAGACCTTCCGGCGTACTTGACCGAGAAAGCCGCCGTCACGATTGCCGAGTCGACCGGGCGGCTGCACCTGTGGGATCAACCCATGACCACTTGGCTGGCGCAACGCGCCGAGGGCAGCCTCGACGGGGTCACCCTGTCGAATATCTGCGAGTGGTTCACCAAACCTGAGATCGAGCAGCTCTTCGCGTCGCTCGCGCGGGCTGTGCGCCCCGACGGAGTCGTGGTCATGCGCAATTTCGTCGGCTGGACCGACCTCCCCGACAGCGCGCAACAGTGGTTTGACGTCGACCCGCGATCGGAGGAGTTGTCGCTGGCCGACCGCTCGTTGATGCAATACCGGGTCGTCGTCCTCAAGCGTCGGGCCGTAGCGCGGCCTCGCCTGCCGATGGAGCCCACCCAACTGGGCGAGGCTGACGCAGCGGAGCTGTTGGCGCTGGCCCGCAGCAATCCGATCAGCTCCTCAACGACCTATGTCGTTGACCGTTCGCGCTTCGGGGCGGTGGCCGAGCGGATCCCCGGAGCCAAGCTGATCGGTGGCCGAGTGGACGGCCAGTTGGTGTCGGTGGCGGCGATGATCCCCTTTGGCGCACGCGTGGCCGGTGGCGACATCAGGGTCACCTACCTGGGAGGAGTGGTCGCCGATCGGGCCCACCCGGGCAGAGGGCTGGAGATCGTCGAGCAGGCGACGAGTGAGTGGTTCGACTCCGACTCGCAGGTCTTTGTGTGGCTGACCAATGATGACAACGAGCGCATCGACCGCACCGCCAACAACGACCAATGGCGCGATCAGGTCGACAAGATCGCTGCGGTCAACTACACCGAGGTCTTGCCGCAGACTCGCGCGAAGCTGCCTGCAGGGTGGGCCTTCGGCCCAGCTGCAGAGGGCGATCGTGAGCAGGCGATCGGCTTCATCAACGACTACTACGCCGACCGCAATCTCTACACCCCGATGACCCTCGATGATCTGAGTCGCTTCCCCAATGCGACCCCAGCCGACCTCCTCTGCCTGTACGACGAGCAGCACCGGCTGCGCGGCGCCGCGTGGGTTTGGGCCCCTGCGCCATATGCCCAGGTGATCCCGATCAAGTTCGATGCGATGTCGAAGGGCTGGGAGAAGGCCGTCACTGCGGCCCGCAGACTCGGGGCGCCCTTGCCGCAGCCACCCGTCGAGGGACAACCACTCAAGACCATCCACGTGCGCCGGTTGGCCTTCGCTGACCAGCAAGCCGGCAAAGTCATTGTCGGCCAGTTGGGCAATGTCGTGCTCGAGCGGGGGGCGCACTCGATGTCGTATGTCGACGACCCCAGGGTGGGCATCCCCAAGCGACACCAGTTGGTCTTCACCTATCCCGGCCATATCGGAGCCCGCTTGAAGCCCGACTCGCCGACGAGCTTTGAGTCTCTGCGGGCGCGGCCAGTGTTCATCGACGTGAGCCTTACGTGAGCGACGCGACCGCCACCCAGACCAGAGCATCGCGTGGCGCCACGATGGCTCTGCTCTGGTCGATCGTGGCCCTGGATGCCTTTGCCTTCAGTCTGGTGCTGCCGCTCCTGCCGGTCTTCTTGGAGCATGAGCACACGGCCACCTGGCTGACGGTGTTGATCTTCGCGTCGTTCTCGATCTGCCAATTCTTCGCTGCCCCGCAGTTGGGCCGCCTTGCCGATCGCTTCGGGCGCAAGCGAGTGCTCTTGCTGTCGCAGGTCGGCACGCTGGTCGGGTTCTTGTTGTTGGCCTGGGCGCCGACACCGGCTTGGATGCTGCCCAGCCGCATCGTCGACGGCATCACCGCTGGCAATCTCGCGATCGTCAATGCCGTCATCTGTGATCTGCATGAAGAGAAGGACCGCAGCGGTGCCTTTGCCCGACTCAACAGCGCAGGCGCCGTCGGGGTCATGCTGGGCCTGGGCGCGGCGGCCCTGTTTGCCCATCAATCGCTGACCCACTTGGCCTTGGGTGCCGCCGCCGCGGCGCTGGTCACGGTGCTCCTCGGCTTGGCCACACCCTTCCCGGCCGCGCGGCTACTCAGCGAGCAACTGCCCTTGCGTGAAGTGGTCGGCAAGTTCCCGACTCTGCGCCTTCCCTCCGTGGCCGTGGTGATCAGCCAACTTGTGATGACGATGCTGATGACAGTGATGGCTCTGCTGTTGACCCAGGTGATGCACTACGACGCCCGCAAGGCTCTGCTGGTGGTGCTGCTCGGTCTGCTCCTCGGTGGCACCATCCAGGCGGTCCTCGCCGGCCCGCTGGAGAAGGCCTTCGGCACCCGCCTGGCCGTCGCGGCGTCGGTCGGTCTGCTCGCTTTGGGCGCGGGTTTGTTTGCCTTGGCGGTCACCAGCGGCCTCGGCGGGGTGTACGCCGTGGGTGCCGCGGTCGTCGTACTCTCCGGTGGGTCGTTGTTGTTGATGTCGACAGCGACGGCGCTGCTGAGTCAAAGCGCCCAGGTGGGAGCCGGGTTGTTGATGGGGATCAACCAGTCGCTGACTGCGGTGGGGCAGTTGGTGGGGCCGGCCCTGGGATTGTTGGTGTTGGCAGCCGGTTGGGGCTGGCTGATGGCCGTCGTGGTGGTGGTCTCAGCGATGGCCCTAGTGGTCTTGATTGATGGGGATGCAAATGAGTGAGCAGACAGCGCCGAGCTTGACCCGCAGCACGATCGGAGTGAGCGAAGAGGCCAAACTCGGCTTCGCGAAGGTCTATGAAGACCCCACCTTCGAGTTGGCCGCCATCGATGCTGCGGGCGGCCGGGTGCTGGGCCCATCTTCCGGTGGTGACACGGCGCTTTCCTTCCTGGCGGCGGGGGCGAGTGAGGTGATCGCCGTCGACGTCAACGCCAGCCAAAACCATCATGTCGAGTTGTTGTATGCCGCCCTGCGCGAGCTGCCCAAGGCCGATGCCCTCGAGCTGATCGGGGCCAAGAAGAGCACCTCGCTTCGGCGCCGGGTGCGCTACGGCAAGATTGCGCCGCGCCTGACCCTCGCCGCGCAGACCTGGTGGGATGCCCACACCAAGCTGCTCGACAAGGGCCCGCTCAATGCCGGCAGCACTGAGGGCGGCATGGCTTTGATAACAGCCGTGATGAGGCTCGGGATGTCTTCACCCAAGGCGATGCGGCGACTCCTCTCAGCCACCGATGCCGCGACCCAGCGCCGGGCCTTCGACGACGGGGTCCACACCCGCCGCTGGCGTCTGGGCCTGCGAACTGCGCTAAACCCCACGACCTGTCGCCCGCTCTATCGCACCTTCTTCGACAATATTGATGCCAGCAAGTTCACCGAGTCGATGCGTGAGGGCATCAACGCCGCCTATCGCGACGTACCCATCTGGGACAACTGGTATCTCCATGCGCTCTATGAGGGCGAATATCGCGACGGCGTGATGCCGCCGTATCTGCTCAGCGACCCGAGCGCCTGGGGTGCCTTGACCCTGTACGACGGTGACCTCACCGCCGCGCTCAACGCCTGCGAGCCGGGCTCGCTGCGGGGCGCGTGGCTGTCGAATGTCGGCGAGTGGCTGCCGGCTGAGGCCTTCGGTGATCTGCTGCGTGCCTGTGCCCGAGCGGTGGAGCCCGGGGGCCGCGTGGTGTGGAGCAATTTCGTGCCCCGCGAGCAGCCATTGCCCGCGGAGTTGGGCACGCTGTTGCGCATCGTCGACTCGCCGGAGGTCATCGACCGTAGCCCGATCCGCTATCAACGCATCGTGTGCGAGGTGCTCTGAGTGATCACTGAGACGAACAGTCTTTCGCCTGGTTGCTCTTGATCGTCTTCGGTGGCCTCAGCGGATCGCGTCGAGGATCTCCAGTCTCAGTGCTTGGAGGTCGTGCGCAACGGCCGTCTTGTCGAGGCTGAGGAAGGCGTCTTCGGACCGATCGAGTAGACCCAGTAGGTCACCGGGTCGGTCGACTTCGACGAAGACTTCTGAGCCTGAGTTGCTCAAAGCGCAGCGAGGATGTCGTTGACTCTGTCCTTGGCGTCACCGAAGAGCATCGAGGTGTTGTCACGGAAGAAGAGCGGGTTCTGCACACCGGCATAGCCGGAGGCCATTGAGCGCTTGAACACGATCACCTTCTTCGACTCCCACACCGACAGCACCGGCATACCGGCGATCGGGCTGGTGGGGTCGTCGGTGGCCGCAGGGTTGACGGTGTCATTGGCGCCGATCACCAAGACCACGTCGGTCTCGGGGAAGTCGTCGTTGATCTCGTCGAGCTCAAGCACGATGTCATAGGGCACCTTGGCCTCAGCCAGGAGCACGTTCATGTGGCCAGGCAGGCGACCCGCCACCGGGTGGATGCCAAAACGCACCTCGACGCCCCGCTCGCGCAGGCGATTGGTGAGCTCGGCGACGCCGTACTGCGCTTGGGCAACAGCCATGCCATAGCCGGGCGTGATGATCACTGACTTGGCCTCACCGAGCAGCTCGGCGGTGCCTTCGGCATTGATCTCGTGATGCTCGCCGTAGTCAACAGCATCACCGCTGGGGGCCTCGATGCCGAAGCCGCCCGCGATCACCGAGATGAAGGAGCGGTTCATCGCCCGGCACATGATGTAGGACAGGTACGCACCAGAGGAGCCGACGAGGGCACCGGTGATGATCAAGAGGTCGTTCTCCAGCAAGAAGCCAGCTGCCGCTGCGGCCCAACCGGAGTAGGAGTTGAGCATCGAGACGACCACCGGCATGTCGCCGCCGCCGATGGAGGCGACCAGGTGCCAACCCAAGGCGAGAGCTAGAGCAGTGATCGCGATCAGCTGCCACAACTGCGGGTCGACCACGAACCACGCGGTCAGGGCGGCGAAGACCACCAAGGAGCCGAGGTTGATCAAGTTCTTGCCCGGCAGCACCAAGGGCGCGGAGTTGAACTTGCCGGCCAATTTGCCGTAGGCCACGATCGAGCCGGTGAAGGTGACCGCGCCGATGAAGATGCCGATCGACACTTCGGCGTGGTGGATCCCCAGAGTGCCGAGTGCGTCAAGGTGCAATGCCTCGGCGCCGTTGGGCTCGTGCTCCACCAGGAGATAGCCGTTCCAACCGACCAGCACCGCAGCCAGACCCACAAAGGAGTGCAGCATCGCGATCAGCTCGGGCATCTGGGTCATCTCCACGACCCGAGCGCGCTGGAGCCCGATCAGCGCACCGATGAGCATGGCCGCGACCAGGAGCACGATGCCGGTTGTGCTGATCTTCAGGTCGACGACCAAGGCAACAGTCGCGGCCAGTGCGACCGTCATTCCGGCAATGCCAAACAAGTTGCCGACCTTGGCGGTCTCGTGCTTGGACAGGCCAGCCAGGGCCAAGATGAACAACAGGGCAGCGACGATATACGCCGACCAGGTGATGGTCTCGATAGTCATGAAGAGGCCTCTTTACTCAGGTGCCCGCGTCAGCTGCGGGAAAACATGGCGAGCATCCGCTGAGTCACAGCGAAGCCACCGAAGACATTGATGGATGCGACCAGGGTGGCCACGAAGGCGATCCCCAGCACGAGCTTTTGGTCATGGACCAGATTGAGCAGGGCGCCGACCACGATGATGCCCGAGATCGCATTGGTCACACTCATCAGCGGTGTGTGCAAAGCGTGGTGCACATTGCCGATCACGTAATAACCGATCACGATCGCCAAGGCAAAGACGGTCAAGTGCGGCAACAAGGCGGCGGGCGCCAGCGCGAAGAGCACAAACATGGCGGCGGCTCCACCGAGCACCAACCCGAGACGCTTCCCGGCGCTCATCGGCTCCTTATCGACCTTGACCACCTCAGCGGCCGGAGCTGCAGCGGCCGGAGTGGCCGAGACCTGCACCGGCGGTGGTGGCCAAGTCAGCTCGCCATCGCGTACGACGGTCATCGACCTGATCACGACATCATCGAAGTCGACGACCAACTCACCATCCTTGGCTGGGGTCATCAACTTCATCAAGTTGACCAGATTGGTGCCGTAGAGCTGCGAAGCCTGGGCGGGCAGTCTCCCGGCGAGGTCGGTGTAACCGATGATCGTGACGCCGTTGTCGGTGACGACTACTTCATCCTTGACGGTGCCTTCGACATTGCCGCCAGTGGCTGCAGCCATGTCGACGATCACACTGCCGGCCTTCATCGAGGCCACCATCTCCGCAGTGATGATCCGTGGCGCAGGCTTGCCCGGGATCAGTGCCGTGGTGATGATGATGTCGACGTCTTTGCTCTGCTCGGCGTACAACTCGGCCTCGCGGGCCTTGTAGTCGTCGCCCATCTCCTTGGCATAACCGGTTGCGGAGACCTCGACCTCTGGGGAGGTGATCGAGAGATATTCGCCGCCCAAGGAGCCGACCTGATCGGCGACCTCTGGGCGGGGGTCGGTGGCGCGCACGATGGCGCCGAGTGATCCGGCAGCGCCGATGGCAGCCAGGCCGGCCACTCCAGCGCCTACCACCAGCACCTTGGCTGGGGGCACCTTGCCGGCCGCGGTGACCTGGCCGGTGAAGAAGCGGCCGAAGACATGCGCGGCTTCGACGACGGCTCGATAGCCGGCGATATTGGCCATCGAGGAGAGCACGTCGAGTGACTGCGCCCGCGAGATCCGGGGTACGGCGTCCATCGCCAGCGCCGTGATCGGTCGCCGGGAGAGGTTGTCGACCAAATCGGGGTTGAGCGCCGGGGAGAGCAGGCTGATCACGCGTACGCCGGCCCGCAGAGAGTCGAGTTGCTCTCCTGAGGGCGCGTTGACCCCGAAAACGATGTCGGTCTCGGTCACCGTGCCAACGCTCGCTCCAGCGGCCTCGTAGGCGGCGTCGGTGAAGCCCGACTTGGTGCCGGCTCCAGGCTCGATCACGACCTCGTAGCCGAGCTTGAGCAATTGGGTGACTGTGGCGGGGGTCGCTGCGACCCGAGTCTCGCTGGGGCTTGCTTCTCTAAGCACACCGATTTGCACGTCGTACTCCTCGCTTGGTGTTCAGCGCGTAGGCAAACCCTATTAGCCGGGCTCTGGCGCTTGGGCAGTGGCCTAAGGGGCGGACGTGATCTCCGCCCTGTGGGATTGGTGAGATCAGTTCAGGACACGTCCGGTGATCGGAGGTAGATCCTTCAGGGTCACGATGCCGGGAGGCGCCGCCACCACATAGGGGACCGCATTGAGCACTGGCATGGCGGTGTAGATCATGCCCAGGCCCATGAAGCCTTCCTCGGCCCAGTCCTTGGGCGGCAGGCAGTGGATCACCGTGCGCATGTTGGGCACCCCAAAGACCTGGATCACGTGACCGTGCGCCAGTGGCTTTGGCGGGGTCACGTGTTGGCCCATGGTCCAGTTGAAGCCCACGCTGACGACATTCTTCTCACCGACCCAGCCGCGGTGATAGCCAAAGACGCTGCCCACGGTGCCCTTGGGGATCTTCATGAAACCCAGGTCGCTGTCGTCGGTGGCCGCGGTGAACTCCACATCGAAGGTGAAGCGATCGCATTTCACGCCTAGGGCGTCGGCCATCATCGCGGCTGATTCCGCGAAGACCTCGCTCTCTCGGCGTACCGACTCGGCCAGGCCCGGGGTGTCGGGGTCTTGGGAGAAGCCCATCGCGGTCTGGGTGCCGGCGCTCTCGTAGGTCGAGCAATCGACCGACTCGGTGATCCTGATCTCCTCGACGCTCTCACACGAGCCACTGAGCACCATGCCCACGAGATTGGTCATGCCAGGGTGAGCGCCGGAGCCAAACATGGTGGAGTTGCCCGCTCGGCAGGCCTGCTCCACCCTGGCGAGATCTTCAGCGGAGTGCTTGGAGCCGTTGATCCAGGCGGCAGAGGCACAGACATTGATGCCAGCGGCCAGCAGCGCGCAAATCTCGTCGAGGTTTTGCCAAAGGGGGTTGTAAGCGCAAGCATCAGCCCCGCTGGCCAGGAGCGCGTCGATGTCGTTCGTGGCCAAGATGCCAGTGGGCTCGGGCCAGCCGCACAAGTCGGCGGCGTCCTTGCCCACCTTGTCGGCACCGTGCGCGTAGACCCCGACCAGCTCCATGTCTGGGCGGGAGAGGATGCCATGCAATGAGCGAGCACCGATATTGCCGGTGGTCCACTGGATCACTTTGATGGGCTTGGTCAACGGTCAATCCTTCTGGGGTCTGGCCTTCTCGGTCTGGCCTTCTAGGTTGGCGGGGTCAACGCGACAGCAATGCGTCTTGGAAGACCCTGATGATCTCATCTGGTGTGTCTGCGCGATAGGCGCGGCCACCGGTTGCCGCGGCGATCTTGTTCAACGACTTCATGTCGGCATCGGCACTCATCCCGATCGCGATGATCCGCACCCGCTTGTCTGGGTCTTGCAATGACTTCAACTCCTGGATGAGTTTGGGCAAGGTGATCGAGTTGGGGTCATCATTGGACCCATCGGTCATCAAGATCAGGCTGTTGAAATATCTGTCATCAAAGTGGGCCAAGACCTTCTTGTAGCCGGCCAAGGTGGTCGTGTAGAGCCCCGTGCCGCCCTTCGCGATCGCAGGCAGGCCATCAACGGCCTTCAGCAAGTTGGCCCGATGTGAGCGCCCATTCTCCTGGGAGTCCAAGCGTTTGATCGGGGCCAACTGCTTCCATGGTTGGCCGGGCCCGCCCTGGTCTTCAGAAAACACCCAGGCGCCGATGCGGGCATGGTCAGGGAAGACCCTGAGCGCGGCGCGGGCCGCGTCCATTTCGATCGCCAGCCGGGTCGTGTCACCGGCGGCAAATTTCATCGATCCGGAGACATCGAGTACGGCGAGCAGGCTGGAGGGCACGCTGGTCACGCGCCAAAAGCGCAGCGCGGTCTCGGCCGTTGCATCGGGTACATCGGGCAGTGGATCGCCAGTGACGAGGGTCCCCTTGGGCATCGGGTCACCCTTACTGTCTCGGAACAAGGCCTGGTTGAGCGCTTTCACGCCTGCCTTGCTGTGGAACCACTTCGCCAGGTCATCACCGAGCGTGTAGCTCTCCAACTCGGATGAGAAGGCGACCAGTGGGTATTTCAGCAGGAGCGGGCCGGTGCCGGGGGTGATCGCAGTGACTTGAGAGTTGATCTTGCGTGAGGCCATGAGTTGCTGCTCAGAGACGGGGAACAACCTAGTGGTCGTGGCCGAGATATCAGTGAGAGTCGGCACCTGCACCTGCCCGGAGGCAGAGGCCTCACCGAATCGCTGGGCGCTGAGCAGGAAGCTTTTGCCCAGGTCGTTGTCAGTGATCTGCGGATTTTCGGCTGCAGGGCTGGTCAACACCATGGCGCTGGGGCCATTGAATGAGGGGTCGATCATGGCGACCCGGCCGCCAGATAGCTCTTCATTCCAGGTCTTTGCGGCCTTGGCTGTGGGGCCGCCAGCGAGCACAACTGGACTAGACGCCACCGCTGGGTCAACGGTCTTGAGGTAGATCCCACTGGCTTGGAACTGGCGCAAGGGGGCGGGTGAGTCGGCGATCCAAAGGTCGGGTAGATCTGCGGTCGGCGCCTGAAGGACATCCAAGGTGCTCTGCTCTTTGGCCACCAGCTTCTTGCACCCTGCATTCAGTGCCTTTGCGCCCTGCTTGACGACCGGGAGCAAAGCCGAAGAGGCCGCTACGGTAAGGGGTTTAGCCTCACAATCAGGCTCACTGGAGCCTCTGGTAAACAAGCTGATGCCACCTGCGATCACCGCAATTGAGGTGACCGCAATTGCGACAATCAACAGCCGCTGACCACCCCCACGCGAGGCTGCGTGTGAGCGCCCAGACTTATTCCCTCTGCTTGATCTCTTCCCTGCGGCCACGACTACTCCATTTCGAATGCTTTGGGCAGAATATGGCCACTTGCGGCGAACATCTACCCTCAGTTTGTTCAGTCCGCCACGTGGTCAGGGGTGTTGTGTTGTCTGAACGGCTAACCGAGGTGGTCCTGCGCATCGTCGAAGGCATCCCGGTCGGGTTGGTTGCGTCGTACGGCGATCTGGCCGCGACCCTCGACGTGAGCCCGCGTCAAGTGGCCCGGGTGATGAGTCAATCTGGCAGCGGAGTGCCTTGGTGGCGGGTGCTGCGAGCCGATGGCACTTTGCCCGAGGCCTTGCGTGATGAGGCCCGGGCTCATTGGCACGAGGAGGGAGTCCCGCTGCGCCGCGACGGGACCGGCGTACAACTGCGGGAATGTCGCTTTGATGGCGAACTTCTAGACACCTTGGTTGTCCAAGTGGTTGGTTCGCTTAAGGACTGAATCTCTCACCAGGTGCGGGCGGGAAATTCCTTCATCGCTTGGTCGGCGATCTTCTTCATCATTACGCCGTCGAGCCCGCCGGCAAAGACGCCTCCAGCCAAGGGGATGCCTCGGCCCAGCCTGGTGAACATCCGCTCAGCAACCCCACGGGCGATCCGAAAGCCGACTGCCTTGTTGAGCAGGATCAACACCGATGGAGGTAGCCCACGGGTAGCCATCGTGGCCAGTTGCCCGCCTCCTGTGGGGATGCCGGCCTTGGCGAGGACATCTTCGGAATTCGACCCGATCAGGGTCAACAAGATAGCGGTCCGAATCTCCGGCTCAGAGATGTTGTATCCACGCAGATAGGCGATGGCTCCCACCATGCGCACGGCCTGCACATAGAACTCGAAAACATTCGCCGGCATCGCGACCGGCATGGTCACAAAACCGCCGACCCCGGTGGCGAATCCACCAGCCGCGCCTCCAGCGACTGCCCGGCGGGCCACTCGGCCGATCGCGGCCTCCCGAGTTTTTGACTTGGTCAAAGCGTCTTCGGCGACATCCTTGGCTGAGTGCAATGGGCCTTTGCCGTCGAGTCCGAATCTGAGCAGCAATAGCACCAGCTTGCCAAATCGGCTGTCAGTCTCGTTTGAGGTCTGCGCTGCCTGAAGTGCGGCGGCAGTGGTCTCGATCTGCTTGCGCTCCTTCTTGGGCCTGATCAAGTCGATGGCTCCCATATGCTTCCTCCAATGGTTGGGCCAAGCGGCGACGGCTCTGACCATGCAACAGCCTAGAGGTAGTCGCTGATTCCCTAGTTTGGACGAGTCGATCAAACTGAGTGGGTAGGCGACAGTCGATATCGACACGAGTTGAGCAGAGCGGAAGGTTAGCGATGAGCATCAGCGAGACCCTCAAGCAAAAGATCGACGAGCTCGATCTCGACCGTAGGTTCAATGACCTCGCGATCCAGACTGAGCGCGGCATCAACTCTGCCCTTGACCGCGCCGGCGAGTGGGCTGACCAGCATCGCAGCGAGATCGCGGGTTGGATCGACAAGGCCGAGGCGACTGTCGATGACAAGACAGACGGCAAGTACGCCGAGCAGGTCGCCAAGGTGAAGACCGGTGTGAGCTCGACCGTGACCAAGCTCGCCGACCGCTCTTCTGGCAGCAAGCCCTGAGCATGAGGCCCGCCGCTGCTCCAGTGGCCCTGCTTGGTGCACTGCTCATGACACTGGTCTCGAGTTGTGCTCCCTTTGGTCTTGGCGAGGGACCCCAGCAGGTCTTGGACGCCTTCACCCAATCGGTGGCCAAGGGCAAAGTGCCCGACGCGTTATTCGTTGGGCAAGATGCTGCGGCATACGACCGGGTGGTCTCAGGCATGACTGCTGACCCCATTGTTTCTTGGGCCGATGCCACGACGAAGGATGATCGGGCGAGCGCCACCTTGACCTGGCACTGGACGGTCTCTGGCTCCACTTGGGTCTATCGAAGCACAGCCAAGATGGTCAAGGTGGCAGGCAAGGGGGAGTCCAATCAGTGGCAGATCGAATATCAGCCCAGTTTGGTGGAGCCATCACTGCAAGCCGGTGAGCGACTTGTGGAGCAGAGCGTCCAGCCTCCCAGGGCTGACATCCTTGGCGCTGACGACGCCCCGATCGTCTCCGAGCGCCCAGTGGTCAGGGTCGGGCTCGACAAGACCAGACTCCCCGCAGACAATCCGCTCATCTTGGCGCGAGTGGCCACCAAACTCGCCCGGACTGTCGACATCGACGTCAATGACTACGTCGAGTTGGCCAAGAAGATGGGGCCCAATGCCTTCGTGCCGGCGATTGTCTATCGCAAGGCCGAGGTGCCTCCGGAGGTGACCGCCCTTGCGGCCCAGACTCCCGCTGTGCTGACCATCGCAGATCAGCTTTCGCTGGCATCGTCGAAGGAGTTCGCCGCGCCTTTGCTCGGCAGCGTGGGGGCCGCCACAGCGGAGTTGGTCCAAAACAGCGGCGGCCGGATCGCCCCTGGTGACCTGACCGGCACATCGGGCCTGCAGCTTCGCTACGACGAGCAGCTAGCGGGCACCGACGGCACGACCGTGCTCGCAAAATCAAAATCCGGGCAACGGGTGTTGTTTTCAATCGACCCTGTGGTTGGGCAGCCGTTGCGGACCACCCTTGACCCCAAGCTTCAGCAGGAGGCCGACCAGTTGCTGTCTCGGGTCGGTCCACCCAGCGCTATGGTCGCGATCAAGCCCTCTACTGGCGCCCTCCTTGCGGTGGCCAATGGGCCGGGCACGGATGGGCAAAATATTGCCACCTATGGCCGTTATGCACCTGGGTCGACCTTCAAAATGGTGACTGCGTTGGCGCTGCTGCGCGCGGGCTTTGAGCCGAGCTCGAGGGTGCACTGCGATGAGAGCATCTCGGTCGATGGCAAGGAGTTCGCCAACTATCCCGACTATCCCGCCAGTGCGCTGGGTGCGATCACTCTCACTGAAGCAATCGCCCACTCCTGCAACACCGCGATGATCTCTGCTGGCGACAAGTTGTCCAAGGGTGCGTTGGCCCAGGCCGCAGCTTCTCTCGGTTTCGGTGTCGATCACGACCTTGGGTTCCCGGCGTACTTCGGCGAAGTGCCCAAGCCTCAGAGCCAGACCCAGGCCGCAGCTGACCTGATCGGACAGGGCCAGATCAGCGCCTCTCCCATGGCCATTGCCGTGGTGATGGCCTCGATCATCAAAGGGCACACGGTGGTGCCCCAGTTGATCGAAGATCAGACACCAGTCAAGGATCCGAGTGCTGGGCCGACCAAGGCACTGACCGAATCCGCGCAGTTGTCCCAGATGCTGCGAGCGGTGGTCACCCAGGGCAGCGGTGCTGGGCTGCGCGGGCTTCCAGGACCGGAGGTGATCGCTAAGACCGGCACCGCTCAGTACGGCGACCACGCGCCGTACCCCACTCACGCCTGGATGGTTGCAGGGCAGGGTGACCTGGCGGTCGCCGTTTTTGTCGGCACCGGAGAGTCGGGTTCACAGACTGCTGGCCCCCTCCTCAAGCGCTTCTTGACGACGGCCCACAATCAAGTTTCTGGCTGACAAATCTCGGCCCGTGGCGAGTGCTGTCGGGGCGAGGCGTCATACTCGGACAGGTGGAGGACTCCGGCGACGTCATCGTCATTGGCGCAGGTCTTGCTGGTTTGGCCTGCGCCCGGGCGTTGGACGAGTACGGCTTTGACGTCACCGTGTTCGAGTCGAGTGACCGGGTGGGTGGTCGGGCTGGCGGCCCAGTGGTCGATGGATTCAAGTGCGACTGGGGTCTGCAATGGTTTGATGCCCAATCAATGGTTATCCGCGCGGCGGTGGATGTGGCCGCGCTTCGCCCGCAGGCATGGGATCAAGCGATGGTCTTGGCCGACCCGGGGGCCTTTTGGCTGTTGAGGCCGCCTCAGTTGGCCTTCTTGTCTGTGGTGCGCAATGGGATCGCCAGCCAGGCCGAAGTCGCCAAGCTGATCAGGTGGAGTGACCCGATGCGCCAGCGCGACGAGCACATCCTCGCCATGGAAGACATGAGCCTGGCCGACTCCTTCCAGGTGCACGGGCTGGAGGGGCGCCTTCTCGAAGACGTATTGATGCCAGCGGCGCGCATTGTGCTCGGCGATCAAGAGGGGCTGGGCTCATATCAATACGCGATGCTGATGTGGCGCCGCTTCCTGCTTGGCTCCCCGAGCCTGCCCGCGCTGGGCATGCAGGCTTTGCCCGACTTGATGGCCCGCAATCTCAACAACGCCGTGCTGCACGGCGTCAGTGCCGACTCCATCACCAGAGTTGCCAATGGACAGCCGGTGATCGCGACCAATGGAGGTGAGTTCACCGCAAAAGCGGTGGTGGTAGCCACCGACCCGCGCTCGGCTTCGGCTCTGGTCGGCACAGGCATCCGCAAGATGCAGGCACAGACGACCTGGTGGTATGCCGCTCCCGAGGCCCCGACGACCCAAAAATGCGTCTTCGTCGTGCCTCAGCTCGTTGAGGGCCCAATCGCCCATGCCGCCGTGGTCAGCAATATCGCGAGCCGATATGCCCCGGGCGGTAGTGCGCTGATCGGGGCCGCCAGCCGCCCTGGAGTCACAGGGGCCAGCGCCACCGACTCGATGCTTCGTGGTCAACTTTCCTCGCTCTTCCAGACCTCGACCAGGCAATGGGAGTTGCTCAGGGTCAGCTCGGTCGAAGATGCGCATCCGGTGGTCTCCTCGCCAATGGTGATGAAGCGCGATGTGGACCTTGGCGATGGCATCTTCGTGGCCGGTGACCACAGAGACTTGCCGGGCTTTGAGGGCGCGATCAGGTCTGGGCACCGAGCCGCGGATGCCGTGTTCAGACTGATTGGCTAGACGTCCACAAGGCCAAGTGGGCCTGGGTCTGGGCCGTGACCACGACGCCACCCGCGTTGTGGATCCGAGCCTGACCACCAGCATCGAGGCGATCTTGGTCGATCTCGATGGTGCCAGTGGTCACGAAGAGCAGCATCGTCGGCAGGTCGGGCAGCGCCAAGGACTCGCCGGGCGCGAGTGGGGCCAACCACAAATCCAGGTGAGCATCAAGGCTCAGCAAGGCATCTCCGCTTCCGGCTGCCCGAGTCCAACCATCGTTGTCGCCCAGGTCGACAGCGGCGTACGCCGGGGCCCGATCCGGGTGCTTGGCCTGCACCCAGGCCTGCAAGAAGCGGGTCGGTCCGTTAGCCGCATTCATCTCCGAATGTACGACGCCGCTTCCGGCCGAGAGTCTTTGCACCTGACCGGGGGTGATCACCCCAGAGCCCACGTCGCTGGCGTGCTCCAGAGCGCCTTCGAGTACCACGGTGACGATGTCGATCCCGCTGTGTGGGTGCGGCGAGTAGCCGTTGCCGGTGGGCAGGTGCTCGTCGTTGAGGGCCACGAGTTGCGCGAAGCCGACATTGGTGGGGTCATAGTGCGCTCCGAACGAGAAGGCATGCCAGGTGGTGCGACCGGCGTCGTGGGTGCAGAAACGCTGGTCTGGCCCGGTCAACTCGATTTCCATGACTCCATCGTGTCGTATTGTCAGTTTTGCGGTGTAGAGCCGTTATTTCGGCTTGAATGAACCATATGGGACAGGGCGAAACGAGATTCCCAGGTGATTTTGAGTTTGGGGTGGCCTCAAATGCCTATCAGATAGAGGGTGCTGCCGCAGTTGATGGCAAGGGGCCCAGCATTTGGGATGTCTTTTCACACCAGCACAAGACGATGGTCGATGGCAGCTCTGGTGACATCGGCCCTGATCACTACCACCATCTCGACGAAGACCTCGACCTCCTCAAGGCCCTTGGTGTCGATGCCTACCGGTTTTCGATCAGTTGGCCCCGTGTGCAACCCCTCGGTCAAGGTGAGCTCAATCCAGCGGGCCTCGACTTCTATGAGCGCTTGATCGATGGCCTATTGGCTCGCGGGATCAGCCCGACTGCATCCCTTTATGACTGGGATCTGCCCAATGCGCTGCAAGTGCCGGGTAATGGCTGGGTCAATCGAGACACAGTGGCGCGCTATGCGGAGTACGTGCAAGCAGTGGCCGGTCGATTTGTGGATCGCGTCGACAAATGGATCCCGGTCTATTCGCCCAATGTGCAAGCCCTGATCGGATATGCCATCGGCGATCACGCTCCGGGCCGGATCCTGGGGATGGAGGGCTTCGTCGCGGGTCACCATCTCAACCTCGCCCACGGGCGAGGGGTGTCGATCCTGCGTGCCTTGGGAGCCAAACAAGTCGGCTCAGATCAAAACCATCAGCTCGCATATGCCGCCAGCCCAGAAGAGCCAGACGTGGCCATGGCGGAGTTCGTCAATGTGCTCTGGAATGGCTTCAATGTGGAGCCGATGCTCAGCGGGAACTATCCGGAGATGATGCTCCCGTTGGTGGAGAGCGCCTTGAGAGACGGCGATCTCGCCGAGATCCAACAACCCCTCGACTTCTTTGGCGTCGGCTACTACGGCCCGATGAATGTCGCTGCTGCACCGCGAGGATCAGAGGTCCCCTTCGAGGCCAGGCCCTTCCCCGGAGTGCCGCAAACCACGCTGGGCTGGGGGGTTTATCCGCAAGGCATGACCGACATGTTGCTCTACTTCCACGAGAAATATCCTGACCTGCCACCCCAGTATGTGACGGAGAACGGATTCCCTGGCGGGTCATCGCCACAGGCAGGAAGCAAGACGTCAGACCCTGAGCGGATCCACTTCTTGGCCGAGCATCTGCGTGCCGTGCGGGCCGCAATCGACGCAGGTGCCGACGTACGGGGCTATTACGCCGATTCCTTCCTCGACGGCTGCTATTGGGAGCGAGGCCTGTCCAGCCGATTCGGCCTGGTGCAGGTCGACTTCGACACTTTGTCCAGGCGTCCACGTGACTCGTTCGCGTGGTACGCCGAAGTGATCAAAGCCAGGGCCCTCTAGAGCCCGCCACGCCCTCAGGTGGGCTGGGTAATCAAGCGAGATCTTTGGCCGCGATGGCGGTCTCCAAGCCTTGGCGGATGGCTCGCTTGGCATCGAGCTCTGCTGCCACATCGGCGCCGCCGATCAGCTTGAGTTGGCCTGCTGGATAGCCCTGAGCCAGCAGTTGGTCATACAACCCGCGCACCGACTCTTGGCCCGCACACACGATCACGGTGTCGGCCTGGATCAAGTGAGGCTCGGAGTTGACCGTGATCTGCAAGCCATATTCATCGATGTCTTCGTAGATCGCGCCGGTGATCAAGGTGACGCCGCTCTGCTTGAGCACGTCGCGATGGGCCCAGCCGCTGGTCTTGCCGAGATTGATCCCGATCGGGGTGGCCTTGCGTTGCACCAGATAGACCTCGCGCGCGGCCTTGCGAGGCTCACGCGGCTGCAGGCCGCCGCGATGTTCGGCCGGGTCGCCAACCCCCCAATGCGCCAACCACTCGTCGAGGGTCTCCTCGGTGTGGGTCAGCCAGATCGAGACATCCACGCCGATGCCGCCGGCGCCGATCACGGCCACCCGCTTGCCAGGCACGACCTTGCCGGAGAGTACGTCGCTATATGGCACCGCCCGCTCAATGCCGGGGATGTCGGGGATGCGTGGCACTACGCCAGTGGCGATCACGACCTCGTCGTATGACATCAAGTCAGCCGGGCTGACCGAGGTGTTGAGTTTGACCTCGACTTGATGCAACTCCAACTGACGTTGGTAATAGCGCAGCGTCTCGGCGAACTCCTCCTTGCCCGGGATCTGCATGGCCAAGCGGAACTGCCCCCCGATCTGCTCGCCCTGCTCGAAAAGCGTGACGCGGGCGCCGCGTTCGGCGTACGACGTGGCTGCCGACAGCCCAGCGACTCCGGCTCCGACAATGGCCACCCGCTTGGGCTTGGACAAGGGTCTGATCACCAGCTCGGTCTCGTAGCAGGCCCGAGGGTTGACCAGGCAGGTTGAGCGCTTGTTTTCGAAGGCATGGTCAAGGCAGGCCTGGTTGCAGGCAATGCAGGTGTTGATCTCATCGGAGCGGCCCTGCGCGGCCTTGTTGACGAATTCTGGGTCGGCCAGCAATGGGCGAGCCATTGACACCAGGTCGGCGATCCCGTCGGCGAGGATCTGCTCGGCGACATAGGGGGTGTTGATCCGGTTGGATGCGCAAAGCGGGATCGACACTTCTTTGCGTAGGCGCTCGGTGGTCCAGGTCCAGGCGGCGCGCGGCACCTGGGTGAGGATCGTCGGCACTCGCGCTTCGTGCCAACCGATGCCGGTGTTGATCAGGGAGGCGCCAGCCTGCTCGACCAGCAGGGCCAACTCCACGGTCTCTTCCCAGCTTTGGCCGTCTTCGACCAGGTCGAGCAGAGACATCCGATAGATCACCGGAAAATCGGGGCCGACCAGCTCGCGGGTACGTCGTACGATCTCGACCGGGAAGTGCATCCGTTTGGTGGCGCTGCCGCCCCACTGGTCGCGACGATCATTGGTGCGCGCGGCCAAGAACTGGTTGATCAGATAGCCCTCCGAGCCCATGATCTCCACCGCGTCATAGCCCGCCCGCTTGGCCAGAGCAGCCGACTTGGCGAAAGCAGTGGCCGTCTCGTCGACCTGCTTGGTGGTCATCGCACTCGGCCGGAAGGGGGTGATCGGCGACTTCAGATTGCTGGGGGCTTGGTTCATCGGGGTGTAGCCATAGCGACCTGCGTGCAGCACCTGCAGGGCGATCGCGCCCTCGGCTTCGTGTACGGCGTCGGTGATCCGGCGATGCCGCTCGGCCTGGATCCGGGTGCTCATCTCGCTGGCGAAGGGCTTGAGCCAGCCGCGCTTGGTCGGCGAATAGCCGCCAGTGATGATCAGGCCGACCCCACCGCGGGCGCGAGTGGCGACGTACTCGGCCATCTTCGGGATGTCCCAGAAGAAGTCTTCAAGCCCGGTGTGCATCGACCCCATCACCACGCGATTGCGCAAAGTCAGGTCACCGATGGTGAAGGGCGAGAGCAGGTGTGGATATGCCATTGACCGATTGTAGGTGTCACAATCGGCGGCATGACTTTTGAGTTGGGACAAGGAACCGGCCCACTAAAGGGCCTCAAGGTCGTCGAGATCGCTGGCATCGGGCCCAGCCCGCATGCCTGCATGATCTTGGCCGACCTGGGTGCCGACGTAATCCGGGTGGAGCGCCCGGGCGGGCAATTCCTCACCGGCGGTCCACATGATTTGCTCAATCGGGGTCGGCCCAGCGTGGCCCTCAATCTCAAGGACCCCAAGGCGATCGAGACGGTCTTGGAGTTGGTCGACCAGGCTGATGTGCTGATCGAAGGCATGCGCCCCGGCACCACCGAGCGGCTCGGCATCGGGCCTGACGTGTGCCTTGAGCGCAATCCGAAGTTGGTCTACGGCCGGATGACCGGTTGGGGGCAGACTGGGCCGTTGGCTCTGGCTGCTGGCCACGACATGAACTACATCGCGATCACCGGGGCCCTTTATGGTCTGGGTCAGGAGAAGGCCAAGCCGCAGTTCCCCGGCAATCTGGTCGGCGACTTCGGTGGCGGCTCGACGTACTTGGTGATCGGCATCCTCGCTGCAGTGCTGGAGTCGCGACTGTCTGGCCAAGGGCAGGTCGTCGACGCGGCCATCGTCGACGGCACCGCTTCACTCAACGCGATGGGCGCCTCGATGCTCGCCGGTGGCATCCTCAAAGAAGAGCGGGTGTCCAACCTGCTCGACGGTGGCGCGCCCTTCTACGACATCTATGAGACTGCCGATGGCGAGCACATGTCGGTGGGCTCTTTGGAGCCGCAGTTTTATGAAGTCTTGTTGAAGCTGCTCGATGCCGAAGACGCGCCCGACCGCTACGACCCGTCGACCTACGACGAGTTGCGCGCCTACTTCGCGGCGAAGTTCATCACCAAGACCCAGGCCGAGTGGACCGAGATCTTCGAGGGCACCGACGCGTGTGTCGCTCCGATCTTGAAGCTCAGCGATGCGATGGAGCACCCGCACATGGTTGATCGCGGCGTCTTCGTCGAAAAGGATGGGCTCAAGCAGCCCGCGCCGGCGCCACGCTTCTCCCGCACCGAGGCCACCTTGCGGGCCAATCCGCCAGCCGCTGCTGGCGCCAACACCACGGAGGCGCTCAAGGCTTGGGGGATCAACGATGTTGAGGGTCTGATCGAGGCGGGCGTCGCCGTACAGGTGTGAGCCAAGCCACTGGGTGACTTGGTGGGGATAGCGCATACACTCACCTCTCATGACCAATGAAGCGTTTGTGTATGACGCCATCCGCACCCCCCGCGGCAAAGGCAAGAAGGACGGCTCCCTGCATGAGGTGAAGCCCGTAGACCTAGTTGTTGGGCTCTTGGACGAGATCCAAAAGCGCAATCCCACGCTCGACCCTGAGCGCATCGACGACCTCGTCCTCGGCGTGGTCACCCCCGTCGCCGATCAGGGCGGTGACATCGCCAAGACGGCCGCACTCGCCGCCAACCTCCCCGAGACCGTGGCCGGTGTGCAGCTCAACCGCTTTTGCGCCTCTGGGCTTGAGGCCGTAAACCAGGCCGCCAGCCGCGTGCGCGGCGGCTTCGAAGACCTGATCTTGGCCGGCGGCGTCGAGTCGATGAGCCGAGTCAGCATGGGTCAAGACGGCGGCGCCTGGGCATCCGACCCGGCCACCGCTTTTGCCACTGCCTTCGTGCCCCAGGGCATCGGCGCCGACCTGATCGCCACGATCGAAGGCTTCAGCCGTGAAGACGTCGACACCTTCGCCGTCGAGTCAAACCATCGCGCCGCGAAGGCCTGGGCCGACGGTCGCTTCGCGCGCTCCGTCGTACCCGTCGTAGACCTCAACGGCGTGACCGTGCTCGACCGCGATGAGTTCATCAAGCCCGAGTCTTCGGTCGAGGGCATGGCCAAGCTCAAGCCGTCATTTGCTGGCATCGGTGACCAGGCCGGCTTCGACTCGGTGGCCTTGGAGAAGTACCACTGGATCGAGGAGATCAACCACGTGCACCACGCGGGCAACTCCTCAGGCATCGTCGATGGCTCCGCGCTGATGATGATCGGCAACGAGCAGGTCGGCAAGGACCTCGGCCTGACTCCACGAGCCCGGATCGTCTCCGCTGCGGTGTCGGGCGCCGACCCCACGATCATGTTGACCGGCCCGGCTCCGGCCAGCCGCAAGGCGCTGGCGAAGGCCGGCCTGGAGGTCAAGGACATCGATCTGTTTGAGATCAACGAGGCCTTCGCGGCCGTGGCCATGCGCTTCATGAAAGACATGGGCATCAGCGATGAGATCACCAATGTCAACGGCGGCGCGATCGCCATGGGTCACCCCCTTGGCGCCACCGGCGCGATGATCTTGGGCACTGTCATTGACGAGCTCGAGCGGCGCGACCTCAAGCGTGGTCTGGCCACGCTGTGTGTTGGCGGCGGCATGGGCATCGCCACCATCGTCGAGCTCGTCTGAGCGCCCGAGCAGCGAACAACCAAAGGACTTGAAATGACCGAAACTGCAGTGAAGTACGACGTCGACGCCGACGGCATCGTCACCTTGACGCTGGATGACCCCAACTCCAGCGCCAACACGATGAATGACCTCTACAAGGAGTCGATGAAGGCAGCGATCGACCGGCTCTACGCCGAGAAGGATCAGATCACCGGTGTGGTGATCACCTCTGCGAAGAAGACCTTCTTCGCTGGCGGCAACCTCAAGAACATGCTCGCCGCTTCGCGTGACGACGCCGAAGGCGTGTTTTTGATGGGTGAGCAGATCAAGGCCGACTTGCGTCGCCTCGAGTTGCTCGGCAAGCCAGTCGTGGCGGCGATCAATGGTGCCGCTCTCGGTGGTGGCCTGGAGATCACCTTGGCCTGTCACCACCGGATCGCCGTCGATGACAACAAGATCGACTTGGGCTTGCCCGAGGTGACCCTCGGGCTGCTGCCTGGCGGTGGCGGCGTGACCCGCACCGTGCGGATGCTTGGCCTGCAGAGCGCGCTGATGGATGTGCTTCTGCAAGGCCCGCGCTTCAAGCCGGCCAAGGCCAAGGAAAAGGGCCTGATCGATGATCTGGTCGCCACCCAAGACGAGCTCGTGCCGGCGGCAAAGAAGTGGATCCTGGAAAACAAGGACAACGAAGAGGCAGCCTCGCAGCCGTGGGATCGCAAGGGCTACAAGATGCCCGGTGGTTCGCCGACCAGCCCGGCGCTGGCTGGCTTCTTGCCTGCCTTCCCGGCGATCTTGCGCAAGCAGATCAAGGGCGCTGACTATCCGGCTCCCAAGGCGATCCTGTCCGCAGCCGTCGAGGGTGCCTTGACCGATGTCGACACCGCGTCAAGGATCGAGTCGCGTTATCTGGCCAATCTGATCACTGGCTCGAATGCCAAAAACATGATCACCGCCTTCTTCTTCAACCTCTCCGCGATCAATGGCGGCGCGCTGCGCCCCAAGGATGTGCCGAAGTTCACTGCCACCAAGGTCGGTGTGCTCGGAGCCGGCATGATGGGCGCCGGCATCGCCTACTCGTGCGCGAAGGCCGGGATGCACGTCGTACTCAAAGACGTGACCCAGGAGTCGGCCGACAAGGGCAAGGCCTATTCAGAGAAGTTGCTCGACAAGGCCATCTCTCGGGGTCGTTCGACCGAGGAGAAGAAGGCCGAGTTGTTGGGCCGGATCACCGCGACCACTGACCCGCAGGAGTTCAAGGGCTGCGACCTGGTGATCGAGGCGGTCTTTGAGGATCCGTCGTTGAAGGCTCAGGTCTTCTCCGAGATCCAAGACCTCGTCAACCCCGATGCGCTGCTGTGCTCAAACACCTCGACCCTGCCAATCACCGAGCTGGCCAAGGGAGTCAACCGGCCTGCTGATTTCGTGGGCCTGCACTTCTTCAGTCCGGTCGACAAGATGCCTTTGGTGGAGATCATCAAGGGCAAGGAGACCTCGGATGAGTCGGTGGCTCGCGCGCTCGACGTCGTACAACAGATCCGCAAGACCCCGATCGTGGTCAACGACAGCCGTGGCTTCTACACCAGCCGAGTGATCGGCACGATGGTCAACGAAGGTCTGGCGATGTTGGCCGAGGGCGTGCACCCGATGTCAGTGGAGCGGGCCGCAACCCAGGCTGGCTACCCGGTCGGCACCTTGCAGCTGTCTGATGAGCTCAACATGGAGCTCATGGCCAAGATTCGCAAGGCCACCAAGGATGCCGCAGGCGCCGACTATGTCGCCCACCCGGCAGACGACGTGGTCGAGAAGATGATCGAGGCAGGTCGCCCAGGTCGTCTGCGTGGTGCTGGCTTCTATGACTACGCCGACGGCCAACGCGGCAAGTTGTGGACCGGTCTGGCCGAGCTCTTCCCGACTCAGGACGAGCCCGCCGACATCGTCGACCTCAAGGACCGTTATCTCTTCATCGAGGCCTTGGAGACCGCCAAGTGCTTCGAAGAGGGCGTGATCGAGTCGTCGGCGGCAGCCAATATCGGCTCGATCATGGGCATCGGCTACCCGGCGCTCACCGGTGGCACCGCACAGTTCATGGAGGGCTACGACGGCAAGACCGGCCAGGGGCTGAAGGGCTTCGTGGCTCGGGCCAAGGAGTTGGCGGCCAAGTATGGCGACCGCTTCGAGCCGACCCCCTATCTGGTCGACATGGCCGAGAAGGGCGCCAAATTCCCGGAATGAGGCAGCTCCCTGAGTGGGCCCGCTCCTTGAGTGAGGCCCGCTAAGGGGTCAGAGACGCACAAGGCGGGGTGTGATCGGGTCAACGGACCTGATCACACCCCGCCTTTGCGGTTGAGTGAAGGTGTTTAGGAGATGTCGTCGTTCTTGCCATCAAGAGCGTCGAGGGCATCCTTGGCCTTGTCGACCCCAAGGTCGATCTTGTCGCCGTGTGAGCCGCCGGTCTTCTCGTCGATCAGGTCACCGACCTTGTCGAGGCCTTCGCCGATCTTGTCGCCTTGGCTGTCGACCGCGGCGCCCAACTTGTCTTTGCATCATCTAGAAATCCCATGAACCCACTGTAGAGGGCCGCCAGGAGCAGCTAACCCGCAGTTGCTTGCTCCGCGCAGTCGAGCAACGCTGCGTTTGTGGCCTTTAGGGCAGCTGACTTGGAGTCATTCATCTGTTGGGCCACCAATCGGGCCCTTGCCTGCTTCTCGGTCACGGACTTGCGCACGCAGGCAGTGAACTTAGCGGTGTCGATGTCGGGTCTAGCGTTTGCGATCTGCCGCGACATGAGGTCGGCAAAGTCGATGCACGCGAGCACCGCATCGGCGAAATGTTCAGCCACTGGCTTGGTCATGGTCACCTTTGCCGGCACCGCGGTGCCGCGGGCAGACACCAGGCCGGCTTCCTTCAGGGCAGGCACTCCGGTCGACTCGACAAACTGCTCCGCCATGCATTGGGCTTCACGCTTGCGCCACACCCCATCTGACTGCGTGATTGCGTACGCCGCCAAACTGTCGGCAACCGCCCGGTCACTCTTCGACAACCCCTTGCTGCCGCAGCCAGTCACGCTGGTGATCACCAGCGTGATGGCAACTGCGAGGGGGATGCGGCGTACGTGCACTAGATCAGACTAAGGTCGCTGGGGCTGCACTGCGCAGATTGGATGCGGTGGTTGGTCGTGCGGTCGGCTCGCCCGATCGGCCTCGCACGACAGTTTGTGCGCGGAACGCGAGCGGGCGGGCGGGAGGCACTCGCGAAGTTTTGCAGTAAGCCTTTGTCGCACCACCCGGTCTGGAAACCAACCTGAAGGGCAGGTCAGCCTGTCACCTAAGTGTGCAGCAGTCCCTATCACCGTCCCAGAACTTTCGTAGTCCATGGAGTTGCTGTCCACGACCAGTTCTGAGTGCCTTGGCGCTCGCGGTCTGAATGCGGTCGCGAACCTCGTCTGTCATGTCCACTGGACGTCAGTCGTGTCCGCGTCACGGATATTCGTGTTACGGAGGTTCACGCCCCGAAGCTTCGCGCCTTTGAGGTTGGCGCCGGTCAGGTCGGCACCTTCGAAGTCGGCACCTTCGAGATTGGCTGGGCCGAAGTTGACGTTCCTGAGGCGGGAGCCTGCGAAGTTGAGGGTGGCCTCGTTCAACGTTGCGCCTGCGAGGTCGGCGCCGTGGTACTGGGGCTTGCTGTAGGTGGTGCGCTCCTTGTCGAAGTGCGCCGACAGTGTGGTGTCTTCGAAGTGTGCGCCAGTCAGGTCGGCTGTTGTGAGGTCTGCGTCAGCGAGCGTCGCTCCCTTGAAGTTGGCGCCGATGAGTTTTGCGCCTTTGAGGTTGGCGCCGGTCAGGTCGGCACCCTCGAAATCGGCACCTGAGAGGTTGGCTGGGCCGAAGTTGACGTTCCTGAGGCGGGAGCCTGCGAAGTTGAGGGTGGCCTCGTTCAACGTTGCGCCTGCGAGGTCGGCACCATAGTACTGGGGCTTGCTGTCGGTGATGCGCTCCTTCTTGAGCTCTGCCGACAGCGTGGTGTCTTCGAAGTGTGCGCCAGTCAGGTCGGCTGTTGTGAGGTCTGCGTCAGCGAGCGTCGCTCCCTTGAAGTTGGCGCCGATGAGTTTTGCGCCTTTGAGGTTGGCGCCGGTCAGGTCGGCACCCTCGAAATCGGCACCTGAGAGGTTGACTGGGCCGAAGTTGACGTTCCTGAGGTGGGAGCCTGCGAAGTTGAGGGTGGCCTTGTCCAACGTTGCGCCTGCGAGGTCGGTGCCGTGGTACTGGGGCTTGCTGTAGGTGGTGCGCTCCTTGTCGAACCACGCCGACAGTGTGGTGTCTTCGAAGTGTGCGCCAGTCAGGTCGGCTGTTGTGAGGTCTGCGTCAGCGAGCGTCGCTCCCTTGAAGTTGGCGCCGATGAGTTTTGCGCCTTTGAGGTTGGCGCCGGTCAGGTCGGCACCCTCGAAATCGGCACCTGAGAGGATTACCCCGGCAAAGTTCATCCTCTGGAGATCGGCGCCCGAGAAGTTCGGGCCTACAACTTCAAGTTCCAAGTCGGCTTGCGCCGAAACCTGGTCCCTGGAGCCCGTGGGACTCAGCGTCGGCTCATCCCGAACGGTTGACTCTTGTGTCGCCATTGCGCGCACACTGTCCGAGTGTCCGAAGCTCGATAGGTCAACTGACGAACGAAGATTCAGCAACTCTGCAGCGGCACTCCCGTCAATCGGCTCGGCGAGTCGGTACATCGTATCCAGAGCACGCCAAGTGAAGTCGCTCGCGTGGTCACTGGCAGCTAGGTGCTTGTTCTTCTTTCGGACGCCCATCAACTCGAATGCCCACCCCCTGTCGTCCTTGCGGTCTTTTCCAAGCAAGGGGTCGAATACGCGGAACCACTGCTTTGTCAGCAGGATGAGACAGACCGCGATGTCGAGCGATGCGGCGCATTCCTCAACAGTCCCACCCTCGGGAAGGTGGCGATAGCGCCGTACCTCGTCGACCGTCGATGTCTGGGGGGTCACGAGCGTTTGAAGTACTCCGTCGGTCCACCAAGTGTCGCCGAAGTGCTTCTCGATGCCTTGGCAGACGAAAACCGAGAGCGGGTCGCGCAGCACGCGGAGTCCTGACGCAACCAGTTCTTCGTTGACGGACATCGCTGCTCCCTCCCGCCACAGCTGGGCGGCGTCGGTTGGCGCCGGGGTCGTGGACACTCGATGGTACACATTTGGCAGAAGGGGCGTGATGGTCATGCGTGGATCGTCGAGGGCCACGCCTACTTCCCGCCGCTGGACTTCTTCATTGTGAAGTTGCCGTTGCCCTTGTTGACCTTGGTGTATCCACCGAAGGAGTTGCTCGAACCCGACTTCTGATGGAGGCGCGCAGCGCTGACGCTCTTGGAGGAGGAACCGCTCTTACTGTAGCCGCCCCGGCTACTGTTTTTCTTTGCCATGATTTTGTCCTTTCATTAGATGAGCAAAGCTTTACAGTATGAGTGACGCAGTGTTGTGTGTCAATACATGAGCATGCTTCGCAAAGAACAGCCGCATGGTCAGCAGTTGCTCCTTCTGCTGGCGCTAAGACACTGCCATCGAGCTCGGACTCCTCAACCGGCTGTAACGACTGGCCGCATTGAGACTGATCTCATTCACCCCGACCAGGAGAACCGTCGGCTACACCACCACCGCCGATTGTCGCAAGAAGCGCAACTACGACAACACGAATACACTGTGGCCGCGAGTGCAGGATTCCAGTGACCTCGAGGAGACGGAACTGGCAAACGTCGCTGCCCGTGTCCAGGGCATCAACCCCTCCGAACTGTCCCGGCAGATCACCATAATCCAGAAGCGGCCGCTCGACCTCGCCCTAGACAAGCCCGAAACCGTTGATATGTCGATCTGGAAGCGTTACCGGATTCAATCAACGGACTTGCAGCGAAGTAGCGCAAGTCCCACGTACTCGTTATGAGTGAGGCGCCAAGCATCACTTCGCGCACGCATTTGTGCGAGGCACCTCAGATTGGTTGCGGTGGTTGGTTACTCGGTTGGATTCCCCGATCAGACCCGCGCGACAGCATGTGCGCGGAACTTGAGCGGGTAGGAGCGAGACACTTGCGAAGTCTTGTAGTGACGCCTCGTCTCACCACCCGGTCGGGAAACCAACCCGTAGGGCAGTCAAACTGTCACCGAAGCGTGAGGGTCTGTTGATGGTTTAGTTGACTGGGGTTTCCTTCTTGGGCAGCCAAGTCGACCGCGCTTCTCACTATAGTCTCGAACTCGATGGGGGTTGGTTTCTCCCGCATTCGAGTTTGAAGCGCAACGACGGTGTGGCTATGTCGAGCATAGGTGGTTAAACGCTTCGGCGGGGGTCTGCCAGGTCGTCCTCGGTGATGTTGTCGAGCTGAGTGCGTTTGGGATGTATTTGTGGATCCGTCCGTTGGGGCCGCGTCACAAGGGTAGCGATGCGAGGCGGGTCAGAGCCGATTGTCGCGTGCGGTCGTTGGTCTGCAAGATTCTCGGCAGAGACTCTTGGCAGGGGCTCGATGGGATAGATCCATTGGACAAGGGCGGTGTCGGGTGGTACTCTGGTACCCGAGGTCATCCCAATAAACCCGGAAGAGCAACTCAGTCATGGCTACCGCAACCGCACCGATCAAGGTCGACGCCGCAACCGACGAACTCGTCTCGCACGCGGCTCACTTCATGTCACGCTCGAAGAAGGACATCGTAGATGCCGCCGTGCGCGAGTACATCGACGCTCATCGCGACGAGATCAATGCAGGCATCAAGGCTGCCCTCGGTCAACTCAACGGCACCGATGCAGCCGCAGTCTCGATGCTGACCGGCTTCAGCGCTGAGGAACTCGACGACCTCGGAGGTCTGCCCGACTGAGGTTACGTAGGGAAGTGTCTGCGCTTCCCCGTAGGCTGGATGTATGGCTCGACCGTCTGCTCATGTGCGTCCGACTCAGCGCACCCTTGCCGACCTAGGTCAGCCGCTGCCTGATCTCGGCACGCCTCTCGATGAGATTGGCCACGTGGTCATCACGGTCGCGCAGACGGTGCCAGAGCAACGGGAGGCAGGCGGCGCCGAGCGCATCCTCGGGTTGAAGGACCGCGTCTGGCTCAAGGTCAAGGTGGGTGACCAACGGGCGGTCGTCACGGAGTTGGTCGACAGCCGGCGCGCCGAGGACTATCCGCCGGGTGTCGGCAACTGGTGGATTGGAGCGGCTGGCCGTCGCCAAGCTGATAGTCCCCAGCGCGACTTCTACGAGGCGATCACTCGCGAGTGCGCCACGGGCAAGACCGTCTCGACGGTTGGCTTGCTGCCGACCGAGTGGGACTGGAAGCGTCTGACGGCCGAACAGGCCATTGCTTGGCGCCGCGAGATGAAGCGCATCGTGATCCGCCTGATCGCGATGTCGCTGGCGTCGGGCAAACTCGCGGTTGCTGAGTTCCAGCAGCACCGCATCAAGGCGCTGGTCAGAGCGGACTGCGGACACGAGGCGTACTTGGCGATCATTGCCGAGGGCATCCCCAATCCCAAGGTCTTCGCGCAGTTACTGGACTGTGTTCCTGGTGTCTTGCCCGAGGATTGGCAGCCGGAGCCTTCCCTGCTGGCTGACATGGAGCCGTCACAGGGGGAGATCATCTGGTCGACTCTGTTCCCAAGCGAGGTTGCTAGCGTGATCCTCACGTTGGATGACTGAACCACGGCGTTGCGGGCGCTCTAGTTGGAGAGTCAGAGGCCCGGGGACTTCCACCACCATCCCAAGGACTATGGCAGCCCGACCATCATCTCTGTGCAAACACCGTCCGTCTCATGCCGGAGCGTCCGTGGGGCAACGAGATCGTCGCGACAGTGCCTGACGTGATTGTCCGCCGGGCGTTGACGGTTCGACGTAAGGCTTGGGTGCCACCTTCGATGCGGATCATCTCGTGCCCTCGCAGTCTTTCAATCACGCGCGGTGCGGGATGATCAGCGATCAGGACGTTGTGTTGGTCCTCCTCGGCGGCACCTGCGACGAGGTCGACCGTGGAAGTGCCGCGCACGAAACGGTGCGCCGTGTTGGTGCGCAGGTCGATGCTGGGCTGGAACCGGTAGCCCAGTCCTTCGAGTGCGCTGGCGACAGCATTGGGCACGCCCCGCTGGGTCTCGATGTGCAACACGATGTCGACGTCGTTGGTCGGTCGTATGACGCCGAGCCCGTGGTGAATGCTGTGGAGCTGAGTCATCAGGCCGCCGACGAGAGTCCATCTCTCGGGCGGAAGGGCGGCGGCGAGCTCTGCGACGCTGGGCCACGGGGCCGGCCAGCCGCCGGGTGCGGCACTCACCTCAATCAGGGGGCGCTCGGGATTCATCGGTACGCCTCCAGCAACTCGCTGAGCACTCGGTGGCCGACTCCCCGCAGGCGCGGGTCGGTGCTGGTGGCCGCATCGAGGGCGGCCACTGTCGAGGTGGCGACCAGAGTGCGTACGCGCTCGAAGTTGAACTCGGTCGTGCGCAGCACAACGGTTCCGCCAGCGTCGACTCGAAGCGCGAGTGTGCCGACGAGGTCGCTCAGATCGGGCTGGGCGAGGTAGCCGTCAATGCTCTCATCGACGGCGTCGGTGATGCCGAGTAGTCGAAGGTCGGTTGAGGCGATCTGTTCACGCAGGCGGGGGAGCGCGGCACGGTGAGCGACATAGGTCTGAACCCGCGCGCGGTCTCGTAGCCGGGTCAATAGGTCGTCGACCTCGCTGATGTCGCGTAAGGCAGAGCGCAACCTGGATGCTTGTACGGCTCCGAGCCACTCGGGATCGTGACCGGACAGGAGTGCCACGGCACCCCAGGCTGTGTGCTCGGCCCAGGCGCGCGTGCGCCCCTGCCACTGGGACTGGAGGTAGCGGTCGACCGAGCCGGGATCGACCAACCCTCGGGCGATCCGAGTCACCGCGCCGGAGGCAGCCAGTCGGCGGGGGATTATCAAAGAACTGCTCCAGAGCGATCCTGATCAGAGCCCGGATGGCCGGATCCTCGTCGATGCGGGGAGGTAGGCAACCATCCTCCCATCCTGCAGATTGCATAGCTTCCATCTACTGTTTTGCATCCGCGCTATTCGAGATTTTGCAGGCTGGTGAGCCGACATATTGCTCGGGTGCAGCAGCCCCAAGCTTTGCTAATCAAATATCGTGTGGCCAACCCGAAGCTGTTTGGATCCGTCGATCGCGGCACTGCGCACTCTGACTCCGACATTCTCGTCGAGATGGACCCGGAAGTTGGCAATCTTCTTATATGTGCAGCGGGGCTCATGGAGGAAACACGTGCGCGGTTCGGTCGCGATGACATCGACGTTTTCCCGGTGCAACTGCTCAAGCGTCCGATCTCGGCTACATGCGGTCACGTCGATCGTGGTTTTAATCCGCACACGATGAAGCGCATCCCGTTCGCGGGGCGATCCTCGACCTTCTGCCCGAACTGCCAGCGGCAACGGTGACTCATTGAGTGCGTGTTCACGGTGATGGGGCGCGGCACGAATCTTTCTATGTCTTACATTTTGTGAGACCATGGGGTCATGGCTGCGACGATCACTTTCCGACCAGACGACGAAGCGCGTCTCGCGATCGACGAGCTCACCGCCGACGGCACCCCTGTTTCGAAAGTTGTGCGCGACGCACTAGTGGAGGCTGCTGCCCGGCACGCGAAGTCCAGGGTTCGCGCCGAGGTCGAGGCCCTGGCCGCTGACCCTGTCGACCGCACGGAGGCAGCCCAGGTGCTGCGAGATATGGAGTTGCTGCGTGCGTGGTGACGTCTACCATCTGCGGGCCCCTCGTGATGCCCGAGGTCATGAGCAGCAGGGGGCTCGGTATGCGATCGTCGTGCAGTCCGACGACCTCGATCTGTTGTCGACTTGGATGGTTGCTCCCACGTCGACCTCGGCTAGACCTGCTACCTTCCGCCCGGGGGTCGAGATAGCAGGCCTACCGACCCGCGTTCTTGTCGAGCAGACGAGCGCAGTCGACCCGAGCCGGCTCGGCGAACGGATCGGGCACCTGGGCTTCGACGAACTCCGAGCTGTCGATGCTGCCCTGAGTCTGGTCCTCGCACTCTGACAAGGTCGGCTGTCTTCGGGCATGAACGTCACTATGTGTTGTAGTCGGGGGACTTCCGCCACCATCCCAATGACTGTGGCAGCCCAACCATCATCACTGCGCAAACGTCACTGACCGGGTCGCTGGGTACGCTCGACAGCCACGGGGTCAGAGCCTCTCGCGGTTCGCGAGGACGGTCGCCACGGCGTCGTCGAGGCTGATCTTGGTGCCGTGGATGAATGCCCGTGCGGCGTCGAACTTCTCGTACATCTCGTTCAGCTCCATCAGTGTTCCTCCTTCTGCGACTTCTTCTTGCCAGCGAGGTGTTTCTCGGCTAACTCGTGTACCTTCTGCGGGCCCGGTCTGCGAAATCATCGAGGGCGTTGGTGACGTCTCCGGCGACCCAGACGAGGTAGCGCTGCCCCCCGGCGGCCTTGGTGACGATGCCGGCTTCGCGGAGTTGGGCGATGACATTGTCGGCCGCTGGTTGCGAGATGCCGATGGTCTCTTGGATCAAGTTGGAAGTCACCGCGGGCTGGCTGAGTAGCAGAGGCAGGACGCGCCATACGGATGCGGACTTGCGGGCGGTGATGGATTCGCCCCAGCTTTCGTAGACAGCCACGAGGTCTTGGGCTAGTTTGCGGCCGTTGCCAATGGCTGCAAACGCGGCATCGGCGAAGCGCGCGACGATCGGACTGGCATCGCCATTGCGGAAGTCAGTGAGGGCCTCGAAGTACGAGCGGGTGTCGGAGAGCAGTCCGGCGGAGACCGGGATGGTGGAGCGCGTCGTCGCGCCGCCGAGTCTGAGCATCGCGTGCATCAGTGCTCGCCCGGTGCGGCCGTTGCCGTCAGAAGCAGGTAGAGATGCAGAGGGTCGGTGGGGGAGCGCTTGAAGCCCAGCTTCTCGTAGAAGGATGTCGCATGCTCGTGCAGAGCGTGGACGAGCAGGATGCGTACGCCGATGCGGTCGGCAGCGGCCAGCGTGGACAGGATGGCATCGCGCACGAGGAGACGACCCAGGTCGGAGCCTTGTGCCTTGACGTCGATGGCGAGCCGTCCCATCAGCACGGCGGGGATAGGGTTGGGTGCGTTGCGACGTACCTTGCCCGGAAGGTCGACATGCTCGACCGCGACGGCTGACAGCGTGTAGTAGCCGATGATCTTGTCAGTGTCGGCGTCTACGCAGACGTAGCATCGTGCCAAGTCGGCGATGTGATTGGTCAGCGCCCGATCGGCCAGATAGCGGTCGAGGGATTCCTCGCCGGAGTCGAAGTCGCCTGTGTTGTCGCCTCCATCGATGGGGCGCGGCTGCTGCGGATTCACTTGTCCCAAGGGGCAGGCTCGTTGAGCAGTTTCGCCAGCTCGGGGATGCGTTTGGCCGGCCGGTCGAGGATCGCGGCGAACTCGGTCCACGCGGCGTCGTCGAGGCGGAATACGCGGCGATCGGCGAGGGTGTCCTCGGCTCGGGCCACGGCGGCCGTCGTGACGAACTCGGTTAGGGACTGCCCGGTCACGGCAGCGGCGTCGCGGATCAGGGCGTCCTGGTCAGGGGTGAGGCGCATTGCAAGGCGGGCTTCCTTGCGTCGGGTGGTTTCGGGTGTCACGGCCATACGAAGAATGTACGCCTAATGTACAAACGTCGCGAGTTTTCCTGAGCTCTATGTAGTGCGGGCTGCCCATATTCAAATCCGAAGCCGCCTAGTGCAGCGGATGTTACACTTGATTCAGATAGAGCAGATAGTGTCTGGAGGTGGATCATGACCGAGCTACTGAGCCGAGACGCCGACGCGCTGCACCGTGCCCTCGACAAGGGCGGCGCCGAGATCGAGGTCAGTTTCTCCCGCGAGACCGCTGAGTGGCTCGCCCGGCTGGTCGATGCCAAGGCGCGCGGCCAGGAAGTCCTGCTCACCCGTGGCAACGCTGAAGTTACTCCTGCTGAGGCTGCCGAGTTGCTGGGGATGTCTCGTCCCCAGGTCCGCAAGCTGATGGACGAGGGCAAACTGGTCTTCCGCAAGGTCGGCACCCACCACCGAGTCAAGCTCGCCTCAATCCACGCCTTCCTTGAAGCCGAGCGGGTCCACATGGAGGCCGGGATGGAGGAGTTCGCCCGGCTGCAAAACGAGTTGGGGCTGGTGGAGTGAGCGGACAGGAGGCCGAGTCTCGCATCCTGTTCAGTGTGGTCCTCAGCGACGCCAACATCGTGTTCTCGCGTGTCTTGCGGGATTACGTGCTCTACGCGATGACCCATCAGCTCATCCGGGTCAGGTGGAGCCAAGCCATCTTGGACGAGGCCGTCAGGCGCATGATCGAGAAGGTGGACGGCTTCGACGAGGCATCCGGTGAGCGACTGGTCGCGGCCATGAACGGCACGTTCCCGTACTCCCAAGTCGACATGACCGAGGAGGCCAGTGTCACGGTCGCAGACTTCGTGCTGGTCGACGACAACGATCGGCACGTCATTGCCGCCGCGGTCGCCGCCGAAGCCACGTTCGTGTGTAGTGACGACCTCACGGGCTTCCCTCCCGAGGTCATGACAGCCCTGGGGATCGAGTGGGTGACCGCGGATGCCTTGTTCAGCACGCTGGTCGAGGAGGCGCCCGAAGCGATGCTCAAGGTTCATCGGATGGCGGTGTCTCGGCTGCCCGGCGCGACTGATGAGTCGACGATTGTCGCGCTTCGAGGTGCCGGGGCTGGGCGGACAGCCGATCTCATGGAAGACTTACTCAAGCAGTCCTGATTGTTGCGCCGCGGGGTCTGGGTGACCTGGTGGCTGGCTTCGTATTCGGTCGGTGGGACCAGCGCGGTTTCACCCCTGAGGACCCCGACTTCACCGGAGTCTTCAGGATCCATCGATTCAACGGGTCTTCCTGAACCTCGGTCATGGAGTAGGTGGCGATGCTGCCCACCGATACTTGCCATGGTTGAGCAGAGCCGGCCCGGACTAGAGTGCAGGCCATGGACTTCGCAGCCTCACCTCGCGCCAAAGAGCTCACCGATCTGGTCACCACCTTCGTCACCGAGGAGATCGAGCCAGTCGTTGATGACTACCACCGTGACGTCGCTCGCGGAGGTGACCACACGACCTGGGCAGAATCGCAGATCATGACCGAGCTGCGGGCAAAGGCTCGGGCTCAAGGATTGTGGAATCTCTTCTTGCCAGTCGGTCACGATCAGCCGTACGCCGAACAGTTCGGCACCCACGGCGGCGCCGGTTTGAGCAATCTGGACTACGCGCCCGTGGCCGAGGCGATGGGCCGGGCCACGACGCTGGCGCCGTATGTCTTCAACTGCAATGCGCCCGACACCGGCAACATGGAGGTGCTGCTCAAATACGGCACCGCCGAGCAGAAGCAGACCTGGCTCGAGCCGCTGCTGGACGGCCAGATCCGCTCGATGTTTGGGATGACCGAGCCCGGTGTGGCCTCATCAGATGCCACCAATATGGCCGCGACCGCCGTACTCGATGGTGACGACGTGGTGATCAATGGCACCAAGTGGTTTTCCACGGGCGTGGGTCACCCGGACTGCAAGGTGATGATCTTCATGGGGCTCACCGACCCAGACGCCGATCGTCATCACCGCCACTCCATGGTGTTGGTGCCGCTGGATGCCGATGGGGTCGAGGTGCAACGCATGCTGCCCACGATGGGCATCTACGACGAGCCAGTTGGTCACGGCCAAGTGCGCATGACCGACGTACGCGTGCCGCAAAGCAATCTCTTGCTGGGCGCCGGCCGAGCCTTCGAGATCGCGCAAGGACGCCTTGGGCCAGGGCGGATCCACCACTGCATGCGGCTGATCGGTCAAGCCGAGGTGGCCTTGGAGTTGGCGATCAAGCGGGGTCTGTCGCGCACCGCCTTTGGCAAACCGATCATCAACCTGGGCGGCAATCGCGAGCGGATCGCCGATGCTCGGATGGCGATCAATCAAGCGCGCCTGCTCGTGCTGCATGCCGCCTGGAAGCTCGACACCGAAGGCGCTGCGCCTAGTGAGGTCAGTCAGATCAAGGTGGTCGTGCCGAATGTCGCCCAACAGGTGATCGACATGGCGATCCAGTTGCATGGCGGCGCCGGCATGACCCAAGACCTGCCCCTGTCGGCGATGTGGACCAATGCGCGATCATTGCGCTTGGCCGATGGGCCCGATGAGGTGCATCGTGGCGTAGTGGCCCGAGCCGAGATCGGCCGTTACAAGGAGGCAACCCGATGACCGAAGAGCAGTCAACGCCAGACAAGCAGTACGTCGTGATCAGCGGTGGCTCTCGTGGCCTTGGAGCCGCACTGGCCCAGCTGCATCGCGAGCGCGGCGACGAGGTCTGCATCGCCGACCTGCGCCCGACCGACGACTCCCAACTGACTCTCAATGTGAGCAGCGAGGCCGACTGGGCTCGGGTGGCCGGATGGGCCAAGGAGCACTGGCCTCGCGTCGATCGGCTCTACAACTGCGCCGGCATTGCTGGCGGCGGTCGCATCGACGTCTCAGGCTTTGATGAGTTCGAGCGCACCATCGACATCAACCTGCTCGGCACCGTGCGTGGCATCCGCGCCTTCGTGCCGAGCTTCAAACAGCAGCGCAGCGGTCAGATCGTCAACATCGCGTCACTGGCGGGTCTCGTGCACCCGGCCGGGATGTCGGCGTACTCCGCGAGCAAGGCCGGGGTGGTTGCGATCAGCGAGTCGCTCAACTTCGAGCTGGGCGGCTATGGCATCACCGTGTCGGTGGTTTGCCCGTCGTTCTTCCGCAGCGACCTGGCCGAGAGCCTCACCGGTCAGGACGGAGCCGCACAGGCGATCGCGAAGAAGCTGATCGACCAGGCTCCCCAGACTGCCGATGACGTGGCCGCCGAGGTCATCGCTCAAGCCGATGCGGGCGAGACGCTGATCCTGCCCGACCAGACCTCCAAGGACACCTTCGCTTTCAAGCGCGATGACCGTGCCGGCTACGAGGCCCTGATGGGTGCAGATGGGGCGGGCCTCCTGACGAGGCAGGCATGAGTCAGACTCCAGCTGACAGCAGTGAGGTCAGGTCAGAGGATGCCTTCGATCTCGATCCCGTACGCCGTTGGCTGGCCACCGTCGGCATCGACTTGGGGGATGAGGTCGAGATCCGGCAATTCCGCGGTGGCGCCTCCAATCTCACCTATTCACTGCGCGACAGCGAGCACGATCTGATCTTGCGGCGCCCGCCGAGCGGCAAGAAGGCCGCTGGCGCCCACGACATGGCCCGCGAATACCGGATCCAGGCTGGCTTGGCGCAGTCATTCCCGCTGGTGCCGAAGATGATTGGCCTGTGTCAGGAAGAGGCCGTGCTCGGCTCTGACTTCTATGTGATGGAGCGGATCGACGGGATCATCCCCAGACGCGACTTCCCGATCGAGATCAACCCAGCTGACACGGCCGCCCTGTGTCGCAATGCGATCGGAGCGCTGATCGACCTGCACGAGGTCGACGTACAAGCCACCCCACTGGCTTCGATGTACAAGGGGCTGGGCTATGTAGAGCGCCAGATCTCGGGGTGGACGCGACGCTTCCGTGACGCCCGCACTCCCGACGTACCCGATTTTGAAGGCGTGATGGATTGGCTGGCCGCCAATCAGCCCGACGATGTCGGTGCGTGCATGATCCACAACGACTTCCGCTTCGACAACCTGGTGCTGGCCAAGGAAGACCCCACCAAACCGATCGGCCTGCTCGACTGGGAGTTGGCCACCGTGGGCGACCCGTTGATGGATCTTGGCTCCACGACTGCCTATTGGGTGCAAGCCGATGATGATGACTTCAGTCAACTCTTTCGTCGTCAACCCACCCACCTGCCCGGCATGATGACTCGTGCCGAATTGGTCGACCACTATTGCGCTGCCCGTGGCTTGGCGCTCACGCCCGCGCAATGGCGCTTCTATGATGTATATGGAGTCTTCCGTCTGGCCGGCATCGCCCAACAGATCCACTATCGCTACTACCACGGTCAGACCACCAATGAAGACTTGGCGATCTTTGGGCAAGCGGTCGGCCATCTTGAGTCACGATGCAAGGAGATCATCGGCTAATGGGCATCTTGTTGCTGGTGCGCCACGGGCAAGCCTCCTGGGGCGCGGAAAACTACGACCAACTCTCCGAGATCGGCTGGGAGCAGGGCCGCATCCTGGGTCGAGCCCTGGCCGAGCGGGGCATCCAACCCGACCTCGTCGTCTCCGGTGGCATGCAAAGACACCAAGAGACCTGCGCCGGGGTGCTGGAGTCGCTTGGTGGGCGGGAGGTCATGATCGACCCGGGTTGGAACGAGTTTGACCACGTCGAGGTCTTCCGCAAGATCGAGCCCAAGTCGGGCTTCGTCGACTCCTTCGAGGAGTTTGAGCGGGCGATCACCCGCTGGACCGGCGGCGAGTTCGCCGACTACCAGGAGTCATTCGGCGAGTTCACCGGCCGCATCGATGGGGCGCTTCGTCGTACGAGTGAAGCGGTGGGTGATGGGATCGCGATCGTCTTCACCAGTGGCGGTCCTGCGTCTTGGTCTGCGACGTCGGTGCTCGGCGGCGAGGTGCCTTTGTGGCGGCGCCTCAACCCCGTCTGCGCCAACACCGGAGTCACCAAGATCGCCGTACGACCCGAGCGCACCCACCTGATGACCTTCAACGAAACCGTGCACATCGAAGCCCAACTTGCCGCTAGGCCCGAACTGCTCACCTATCGCTGAGGCTCCACGCGAGGTGCCAAGAAGGGCTCCAAGAGCTCTGGGGTGATGGCCTTGGCCAAGGCGGCAGCGTCGGCGTCAACAAGGTCGAGGGCGGCCACACCTCCCGACCCGGCGGCGATCGTGGCCTCCAAGGTGAGCACTCCAAGACGTCGCTGGAAGAAGGACTGGCGGAAATTCCAGCCAATGATGGAGTCTTGCTCCAAGACCGTGCGCGTGTGGCACAGGCTTCCTGAAGACACCACCAAGAAGCCGTTGCTAAACGCGTGCCCAAGCTGGCGATAACGATCGACTGCCAACCAAGCGCCGATCACGATCACCACCAAGGGGATGGCATAAAGGCCAATCC
>JACJWW010000024.1 GCA_020636935.1 Nocardioidaceae bacterium | reverse complement strand
ACCAAAGGCCCGGCAACATCCCGGACGGATCCCTCAACTCAGGATCATGACGCGGGTGCTGCTCCAACTTGAGGACTGCCTTCCAGAAGGCTTTGACCTGCTGGACATCATCGGTGTCGAGGGCAATCTCGACCACAGACCTAACATTCGGCTTGGCTTCGAGCCCCATGGCGGCTGCGATCTTGCTGATCTCGAGCGCCAAGCTCACGTCAAGGTCGGTCAGGGCGAAGACATCATGACTGAGCAGGTCGAGATCAACGTGGCCATAGCGAAGTGCGATATCGGGGTGGTGATCTGCTTGATCAGCTGCAATGGCAATCCGGCTGATGAACTCGACTCCCGTATTGAAGTCGCCTGTCGCGAATCTGCTTGACAGTTGATTCACGATCACCCGCCAGTCGGGAAGACCTGGCAGCACGGCCAAGACTTCCATGGGCTGCTCACTACTCATGTATCCATCCTGCCCGGAGGGCAACCCTGCACTCAAGGATCAACCATTGGATTGATGTCTGTGGGATGGGCAAAGGGGATAGTGGAAGAGAAAGTGAGGATGACTTTGACCACGCACCTAGACCCCCAAACCAACTCTCACAACTCCCCAACTCCTGATCCCAGGCGCTGGGCTGCCTTGGGCGTGCTCGCTGCTGGCCTAGCCATGATCGTGCTCGACGGCACCATCGTCGGCGTCGCCTTGCCAGCAATCATCACCGACCTGCACTTGGACTTGACCCAGGCCCAGTGGGTCAACGCGATCTATTCGGTTGTGTTTGCTGCACTCCTGCTGAGTGCCGGACGTCTGGGCGATCGTTGGGGGCGCAAGCGACTCTTCCAAGCAGGCGTGGTGATCTTCCTGGCTGGCAGCCTGATGGCTGGCCTGGCCTCGAGCGCCAATCCCTTGATCACAGCCCGTTTCATCCAGGGCATCGGCGGGGCGTTGATCTTGCCGACCACCCTGTCTTCGGTCAACACCATGTTTCGCGATCGGGAGCGGGCTGCTGCTTTTGGCCTCTGGGGCGCCGTAATGGCCGGGATGGCTGCCATCGGCCCACTCTTGGGCGGATGGCTGACCTCCACCTTCTCGTGGGAATGGATCTTCTGGGTCAACATCCCGATCGGCATCGTGATCATCGTGGCCACGGCATACCTGGTGCCCGAGACCGCAAGCGGTGTCTCTGAGCCAGGGGCAGATGTCGACGGCTTCCAGTTGAGCGCCATCGCCTTTGGCTGCTTGGTCTTTGCCGTGATTGAGGGGCCAACACTGGGGTGGTGGACACCCAAGGCTGACCTACACATCTTCGGCTGGACCTATCCCGCCACGGCCCCGATCTCGATCGTGCCCATCGTGGGTGGCATCGGGCTGATCGCTCTGGTCCTGTTCGTGCTCTGGGAGCGCCACCGCGCCAAGGTGGGCCGTTCGGCCTTGCTAGACCTAAACCTGTTTCGCCATACGTCGTTTTCTTGGGGCAATGTCACCGCCGGCACGGTTGCGATCGGGGAGTTCTCGCTGGTTTTCGTGCTTCCACTCTTCCTCGTCAACGCAATGGGCATGAGTGTGCTTCACGCTGGCCTGGTCTTGTCAGCCATGGCCGCAGGCGCCTTTGTCTCTGGCGCTCAAGCACGCCGCCTGGCCACCAGACTCAGCCCTGCGAATGTGGTCTTGCTTGGCCTCGGTCTTGAAGTCGCAGGCATCGTTGCCCTGGCGCTGACCATCCATCCCTCGATCTCGCCTTGGTGGTCAACTGCGCCCCTGATGGTCTACGGAGTCGGCCTGGGCTTGGCCTCGGCCCAACTCACCAGCCTGGTGCTCTCACAAGTGCCGCCAGCCCAGTCTGGCCAAGGCTCAGCCACGCAGAGCACTGTGCGTCAGTTGGGGGCCGCGATTGGCTCAGCTGTGGCCGGCACCTTGCTGTCGATCGGCTTGGCCAGCAGCCTCGACACCGGCACGAAGTACGACGAACTCACCCGCACCACCGGCGGCGCGATTTTGACGCAACTCCGGCTGGAGCATGCTGATCCACGCCTGATCACAGCCCTCACCGATGGTTTTGCCAGCGCCACCCGATGGGCAGTCCTGGGGTCGGCTGCCTTCCTGCTTCTTGGCCTGTTGGGTGCTATTCAAGTACGCCGAGCAGCACGCTCGGAAGAAGATCCCAGCTTCGTGATGTCTGAGATCTCAGACTCCTAATAGTGAGGAGGGCTCGTGCCTGTTGGCTCCAGCGACTGCAATAGACACATGGCGCACACCGTCTGGCTAGGCCAGCAACCCCTCACCATCGATGCTGTGGCCGAGGTCGCCCGCAACGACGCCCGTGTCGAGCTCACCGCTGCCGCATGGGACGCCGTCCGACAGGGACGTCAAGTGATCGAGGCACTGGCCAACGACGATCAACCCCACTACGGCATCTCCACTGGCTTCGGCGCCTTGGCCACGCGTCACATCCCCAAGGAATCCCGCGTACAACTCCAGAGATCGCTGATCAGGAGCCATGCCGCTGGCAGCGGGCCCGAGGTCGAACGAGATGTTGTCAGGGCCTTGATGCTCCTGCGAGTCGCGACCTTGGCAAGCGGGCACACGGGGGTGCGCGAAGAGACTCTTCGCGCCTACTTGGGTCTGCTCAACCACGGCCTCACCCCAGTGGTGCACGAATACGGCTCACTCGGCTGTTCCGGAGACTTGGCTCCGCTGGCGCATTGTGCACTGGCGCTGATGGGAGAGGGGAAGGTGCGCACCCGCAACGGTGCTCTTGTTGACGCTGCCAGCGCCCTGGGCGAGGTGGGCCAAGCACCCGTCGAGCTGCATGAGAAGGAGGGACTGGCGCTGATCAATGGCACCGACGGCATGCTCGGCATGCTCTGTCTGGCCCTCACCGATCTCAACAGCCTGCTCCGCACCGCCGACATCTGCGCCGCAATGAGCGTCGAGGGCCAACTCGGCACCGATGACGTCTTTGCTGCCGATCTCCAGGCCCTGCGACCGCAGCCAGGCCAGGCTCTTTCGGCCAGCAACCTACGCCGATTGCTCACCGAGAGTGGCATCCGAGACAGCCACCGTGATCCAGATGCCTGCACCCGCGTGCAAGATGCCTACTCCCTGCGTTGCTCCCCCCAGGTCGCTGGCGCCGTACGCGACACGATGGCCCACGCCGCCACCGTGGCCGGGCATGAGCTCTCCTCGGTGATCGACAATCCGGTGATCACGCCAGACCACCGAGTCGAGTCGAATGGCAACTTCCATGGGGCTCCCGTGGCCTATGTCTTGGACTTCTTGGCGATCGCCGTCGCCGATCTGGCCAGCGTCTCTGAACGGCGTACGGACCGTTTCCTCGACAAGTCGCGCAATCACGGGCTCAATCCGTTTTTGGCCGACGACCCCGGAGTCGACTCAGGGCACATGATCGCGCAGTACACCCAAGCTGCAGTGGTCTCTGAGCTCAAGCGGCTGGCTGCTCCAGCCAGCGTCGACTCCATCCCTTCCAGCGCGATGCAAGAAGACCATGTCTCGATGGGCTGGTCGGCCGGGCGCAAGTTGCGTCGGTCGATAGACGGCCTCACCCGAGTGCTTGCCATCGAGATGCTCACGGCAGCCAGAGCACTCGTACTCCGTCAGCCACTAAAACCCTCTCCAGCCCATGCAGCGGTGATCGAAGGCCTCAGTCAGGCGGGTTGGCCTGGGCCGGGGCCGGATCGCTGGTTGGCTCCAGAGATCGAGGCGGCCGTCGAGTACGTCGGCTCCGGCCAAGTCATTGCCGACGCCGAAGCCGCCCTCGGCAAGCCACTTAGCTAGGCCTCAATGCCCCGGGATCTCAATGCCATAGGGCACCCCGGCACGCCAGACCGCCCAGCTGAGCGGCATCCCCGGTCGGTAGGCAAGGTGGGTGGCTGACGGGGCATCGAGCACATGCAGGTCAGCGCGGCTCCCAACTGCGATCTGTCCGACATCACTACGCCGAAGCGCCCTCGCACCGCCTCGCGTCGCCGCGGCAACCGCTTCATCGAGGGTGAGCCCCATCTGCAAGACGGCTGTGGCCACGCAGAAGTTCATCGAGCTTGTGTAACTGGTGCCGGGATTGCAGTTTGATGCGATCGCGATACTGGCCCCCGCGTCAAGCAACTGTCGCGCCGGGGCGAAGGGAGCTCTGGTCGAAAGATCACAAGCAGGCAACACCGTGGCGACCGTGTCGGATTGGGCCAGCGCGGCGATATCGCCCTCAGAAAGGTAGTTGCAGTGATCGACGCTGGCCGCCCCCATCTCCACGGCAAGCGCTACGCCACCGCTGTGCCCGAGTTGGTTGCCATGGACCCGCAGCCCGAGACCAGCCGCGCGGCCTGCCTCCAACACTCGTCGAGACTGATCGACATCGAAGGCGCCCGTTTCGCAGAAGACGTCGATCCAACCGGCATGAGGAGCCACCGCGCTGAGCATCTCTGCGCAGACAAGGTCGACATAGTCGTCAGCCGAAATCCCATCAGGCACCACATGAGCGCCCAAGAAGGTCACTTCGTCTACGAACTCCTCCGCAAGCATGGCTGCTTGCCGCTCATGTTCAACATCGAGTCCATAGCCCGTCTTGGTCTCCATGCAGGTGGTGCCGCCGAGTAGCGCTTCCCAGACCCGAGTTTCGACCAGCTCGCGCAGCTGATCGGCCCCCACCGTACGAGTCGCATCGACCGTCACAGCGATGTCGCCAGCCGCATATGGTTCACCTGCCATCCGAGCGA
>JACJWW010000023.1 GCA_020636935.1 Nocardioidaceae bacterium | reverse complement strand
TAAGGAAAGGGTCAGCTTTGTCGCGCCTCTAGGGCTGGTTTACGCCGGGTAAGGCCTGGCAACTACCTGCGCCAATACCAGGAGGCGAAAATCTCGTTCTTCAACTTAGCGATCTTCGGTGCAGTCAACGACTTCAGTGAAGAGAAGGTCACCGCAAAGCAGTCGTCACCCACGATCACAAATCGTTGATCGACATTGACCGTGGTCTCTTTGTTGAACTTCATCGTGCCGATCAACCGAGCCGCGGGGCGCCCGCCAAGCGTCGTACGCGGCTGCACCCGCACATTGGTGACCCCCCAGCCCTTGGCAACCGACGGAAGCGCCGACTCAAGCAATTTCAAATCTTTGGGAGTCTCGGGCAGTTGGAAGACATAGACGAAGTTTGGCAAACCACTGAAATCAGCACCGTCCTTGGCTGCGGCGATGAAGTCAGATCCGACATCTTCTTTGGCATCGATCCAGTTGGTCGGCGCCATGAAGGTGAAGGCGTCGGACTCAAAGGAGCTGCCCCCGATGATCACTTTGGGCTTGTACGACGGATCGACGCCCTTGTCGGCAGGATTGCTCGGGCTCGGGGTGGGCTGACCGATCGTTGGGATCGGTTTCATCTTCGAAGGGTCTTCGCGATTGCCGCAGGCACCCACTCCGCTTAGGGTCACCACAGCCACGAGGGCGGCAGCGACTGTGATCGCGGTAGGTCTTGGCATGGACGAAATTAGACCACGCACCTGGTTGCCACGACGGACAAGGGCGAAGTCATGCGGCCGGCGGCGTGCCACGTGGGGCATAGGTGACCTTCAAGACCACCCTGTCAAGCGGATAACGCACCTCAGGACTCAGCTGCGTCTGATAACGGCGTACAAGTGCGGCTAGATCGCCCGGTGCCATCTTGATGCAGCCGTAAGAGCGATAGTCGTTGAACCGGGGGAACTCCCAGCGGCAGACCTGATCACCACGTCGGTTGCGGCACTGCTTGCCACCATCACCCTGCTCGGTGTGCACGAACAGACTCTGGCGCAGCACTCCCCGTCCACCCGCGCATCGCTTGTTGTCGATCTGGAGCACATTGCCCTTGATCAGATTGCCGTGATAGGGCGTCCGGAGTCGCACGCCATAGTCGCCATTGGGCAGCCAACCGACATTCTTGATGCATTCGTTCTTGCCACGCTTGCCCAACATGCCGGCGCCGGCGCGCCAGGTCTGGGACTCCACGCTGACCCAGTGCCCATTCTTCCGGCGATCGAGGCGCCAGGTGATCGTCGAGGCATCGGGAGCCGAGCGATTCTTGGCGAAGGTGATCACCGCACGCACGGGTCCGTCGTCTTCTTTGGGGCGAGCCTGGACCGCACTCGGCGACATCAGCACCATGAGCATGATCACCAGCAACGCGAACAGTCGCTTCAACTGAGTGCCTCCATCTGAACTGGGCCAGCGGTCTGCCCAGTCATTGAGGCTATGTCAGTGCCCGATCAAGGCCAAGCCGCCACCAGGGTCGGTGTGTTGGATGGCCTACGATCCGAGCGTGAGCAACCGCCGTAGCGCACAGGAGCTGATCGACCTCGTCGTCGACGACGGGTCATGGGAGTCGTGGGACAAGCCGCCGCGACGCGAGGGGATCTCGCAGGAGTACGCCGATGAGCTCGCCCGCGCCGAGGAGCGGACCGGCCTGACCGAATCCGTGGTCACCGGACGAGGGCTCCTGCGCGGACGCCCCGTGGTGATCGTTGCTGGCGAGTTCGGCTTCTTGGCTGGCTCGATCGGGCGAGCATCCGCCCAACGTCTCGTGGATGCCATCGAGCGGGCCACCGCGGAGCGACTCCCTCTGCTCGCGGCCACCTGCAGCGGCGGAACCCGCATGCAGGAGGGCACCCCAGCCTTCCTGATGATGATCAAGATCGCCCAGGCAATCTCACTGCACCGGGAGGCCGGGCTCCCCAATCTCGTCTACCTGCGTCACCCCACGACCGGTGGAGTGATGGCCACTTGGGGTTCGCTTGGCCAGATGAGTTGCGCCGAGCCCGGCGCCCTGGTCGGCTTCCTGGGCCCGCGCGTCTATGAGGCCTTGTACGGGGAGAAATTCCCCGAGGGCGTGCAGACCGCAGAGAATCTCTACGCCCACGGCATCATCGACGCCGTTGTGGAGCACGAGCAGTTGGCGGACATCCTCGACCGCAGCCTCAGCATCATGTTGGCCACTCCCACCGTGCCGCCCAGCCCTGAGTTGCCCAAGCTGATTGACGAGCCCGACGCGTGGCAGTCGATCCAACGCTCCCGTCGGGCCGATCGGCCCGGCGTACGTGAGCTCCTGCGATATGCCGCCAGCGACGTGATCCCCCTCAATGGCACCGGCCAAGGAGAGTCAGACCCAGGTCTCTTCTTGGGCCTTGTGCGCTTCGGCAACTCGCCAGCGGTCTTGTTGGGTCAAGATCGGCGCGGCCAGAAGGGGCAACCACTCGGGCCGGGAGCGTTGCGGGTGGCCCGGCGTGGCATGCGTCTGGCCGTGGAGTTGGGGCTGCCGCTGATGACCGTGATCGACACCCCGGGCGCGGCTCTGTCGCCCGATGCAGAGCAAGGCGGTCTGGCTGGCGAGATCGCGCGCAGCCTGGCCAATCTGTCAACCCTGGACGCCCCCTCGCTGTGCCTGTTGTTGGGTGAGGGCAATGGGGGCGGCGCATTGGCACTCCTGCCCGCAGACAAGATCCTGGCCGCCCAACACGCCTGGCTATCTCCACTCCCGCCCGAAGGGGCCAGCGCGATCGTGCATCGCGACATCGATCACGCGGATGAAATGGCCCGCAGCCAACACGTGCGCTCAAGCGATCTTCAGGCCATCGGACTGGTCGACCAGATCATCCCCGAGCTGCCCGACGCCGCCGACGAGCCAGAGGACTTTTGCCTCCGGGTCGGGCGCGTCGTGGCGCACGAACTCGCCGTACTCGCCACCACGCCGCTGGAGACACTGCGGGCACGACGTAGTCTGCGGATCAACAATCTGTGATCCACAACAGGGAGAATCTGTCATGAAGAACAGCATCGTGTTGTTTACCAGCGATCGTGGGATCACTCCTGCTGCTGCCGCGAAGGCCGCAGAAGATGCTGGTTTCTACGGCTTCTACGTGCCCGAGCACTCCCACATCCCCACCAGCCGAGACTCCAACCATCCTGGCACCGGTGGCGAGATCCCCGATGATCGCTATCTGCGCATCCTCGACCCATGGATCTCCCTGGCCACCGCCGCTGCGGTCACCTCGAAGATCCGGCTCGGCACGGCCGTTGCGCTCCCGATGGAGCACGACCCAATCACCCTTGCCAAGACCTTGGCCACCCTCGACCACCTCTCCGGTGGCCGACTCACCTTGGGCGTGGGCTTCGGCTGGAATGTCGAGGAGCTCGAAGACCATGGCGTGCCCGGCAACAAGCGCCGCACCGTCTTGCGCGAGTACCTCGAATTGATGCGCGAGCTGTGGACCAACGAGGTCGCCTCATATGAGGGTGAATTCGCCACGCTCAAGCCCAGCTGGGCCTGGCCCAAGCCGACTCAGCCGGAGATCCCGGTGCTGGTCGGGGCCGGTGGCACTGAGAAGAACTTCAACTGGATCGCCCGCAGCGCATCGGGCTGGATCACCACTCCGATCGAGACCGACATCGAAGAGCGGGTCGGCCTGCTCAACCGGATCTGGACTGATTCGGGTCGTGACGGCAAGCCACGGGTCGTCGTACTCGTGACCAGCAAACTGCAGCCCGGACAGGTCGAGCGCTGGGCCGAGGCCGGGGTCGATGAATGCATGTTTGGCCTGCCCGACAAGTCGACTGATGAGACCCTGGCCTTCATCGAGAAGATGGGCGGCGCGCTGAACCGCTGAGCCACAACTTTGGTCACGGAGCCGAGCAACGATAGCGCCCCGAGCCACATCCGGTTTGGACCAGCTTTTCGGGTTTGTTGCACTACACCACTAAATCCGTGGTTACATCCTGTGGTGAAGATCATCATTGCTGCCTTGACCATGCTCTTCTTGGGAGCTGGCCCAGCCGTCGCCGCAGACCCGATCCCGTCTTGGCCCAATGACGGGAGTAGTCCCAAATTCTTCGGCAGTGCGGTCACGCCCAATCCCGTGCCGCACACTCCGGTGCCAGAGCATCCGATGATGTCTGACAACGGCACCAACTCAATGCACAACGACGCCTACGCCTCGGATGCCTATGAAGGCTCTGGGCCATTGGGCAACAATCTCAAGCAGACTTCGGCCACCTATGGCGTGTCTGAATGCGCCACCATCGCCTTCGACTCCCAAGGCCGCATCGTTGGCCTGTGTGGCGGCCTGATGGGCTTCACCATGCGACTGATCAACCCGACCACGCTCGACCAGATCAGCACCCTCGACATGCCAACTCGCAACTGGGCAATGAGCGGCAATCTGTTCAGCGACCTGTGTGGCGGCACCTACTTCTTCCTCGACAAACAGGATCGCGCCTACACCCTCACCACCGGCAACCAGTTGTGGCGGGTAGACATCAACGGCAATGCCATGACGCACGCCGACACCATCGACCTCAACCCAGCCATCCCCCAAGGCGACTGCGCCCTGGCCACCATGCCTGACTGGTCTGGCCAGATCTGGTTTGCCACCAAGGGCGGCCGGGTCGGTGTGATCAACCCAGCGACCAAGGCGATCAAGACGATCGATCTGCCTGGTCAGCAGGTCTTCAACTCATTGGCCACCGACGAGACCGGCTCGATGTTTGTGGTCACCGATCGCAACACCGTGTCACTGCATGCCCCCAATGGCACCCCGCAGGTGCAGTGGAGTACGCCGTACGACCGCGGCACCCGCGTCAAGCCCGGCCAGTTGTCACAGGGCTCAGGCACCACCCCGACCCTGATCGATGAGGACCTGGTCGCGATCACCGACAACGCCGACCCCCGGATGAATGTGATCTTCTTGGATCGCACGACCGGACAAGAACTCTGCAAGGTGCCGGTCTTCGGCGCCAACGCCAGCAACACCGAGAACAGCCTGGTTGCAGTTGGTCGCTCGGTGATCGTGGAGAACAACTACGGCTATTCAAATCCGTTCGTGACTCTCTTCGGTCAGACCACCACACCCGGCATCGCCCGCGTCGACTTCAACAATGGCAACTGCCAGACTGCCTGGACGGCCCCGGTGTCTGCGCCATCCGCCGTACCCAAGGCCTCACTGGCCAATGGCCTGCTCTACACCTACACCAAGGAGTCTGAGGCCTGGTGGTTCAGCCAGTGGTATTTCACCGCGATCGACGTGCACACCGGCGCGGTCAAGTGGAAGATGCGCACCGGCAACGGCCTGCAGTGGAACAACCACTACGCGTCGATGTATCTCGGGCCTGATGGTGCGGCATATGCACCCGTGATGCAGGGACTGATCAGATTCAAGGATCAGCCAGCATCCTGAAAACTACCCACAAGACCCCGTAGTCGCTAGGAGAGCAATGCGACTGCGGGGTCTTGCATGTAGAGGGCAACGTCAGCAAGGAACGCAGAGGCGGCGGCACCATCGATGTGCCGGTGGTCGAAAGCCAGCGCAAAGGTGGCGACATCTCTAGGCTCGACCCGCTCATTGGCACCAGCACCCACTACCCACGGCCGCCGGTTGATCGCGCCGAAACACAAGATTGCGCTCTCGCCAGGGTTGATGATCGGCGTACCGGCATCGACTCCGAAGACCCCGACATTGGTGATCGTGAAGGTGCCACCAGCCATGTCGGCTGGCTGAGTGCCGCCTGCTCTAGCGGTCTCCACCAAGGAGTCGAGCGCAGTGCTGAGTTGAGTCAGGTCAAGCTGATTGGCGTCTTTGATGTTGGGTACGACGAGCCCGCGCGGCGTCGCGGCGGCGATGCCCAGGTGTACATAGCTCTTGGTCACGATCTCTTTGGCAGCGTCGTCCCAGGTCGAGTTGATCACGGGAGTACGCCGCAGCGCCAGCACGCAGGCCCGAGCCAAGAGCACCAGCGGAGTCACCTTCGCGCCGCTGAGCTCTGGGTGTTGCTTGACCGTCTCGACGAGTTCCATGCTTCGGGTGACATCGACGGTGATCCATTCGGTCACGTGGGGTGCGCTGAAGGCCGAGGCGACCATCGCGTCGGCCATTGCCTTGCGCAATCCCTTGATCGGCTCACGAGTCTCGCGCGGATGCCCACCGCCTGCCTGGGTTAGATCAGCGATAGTGATCGAGCCCTGGGGGCCGGTGCCGGTGATGGCTGTCAGGTCGATGCTGCGCTCACGGGCCAGGGCACGCACAGCGGGGCTGGCGAGCACTCCCCCCGAGCCTGCCTTGTGTTGCCCCACATCAACTTGCCGTGGTTGGCGGGAGGGTGTCTGAGTGTGGGCTTCCACCGCATGCAAGCCGATGTCTTTGGAGGGAGCCTCATCAGGCACCAGATGACCCTGGATCTGCATCTGAGCCGCCGCAGCGGCCGGGTCATTGGGCGCAGCCGCGCGTCGAGCCCGCCTTTGGGCGGTGACTTCCTTGGGGCCATAGCCGACGAGGGTCGGCTGACCCTCGGTTTGGGGAGCAGACTCAGAGCCGGTGCCGTCATCGATCCGGATCAGCGGCGTACCGACCTCGATGGTCTGGCCTTCGGCGACCAGCAAAGCTTCAACCTTGCCTGCATAAGGTGAAGGCAACTCAACGATCGACTTGGCCGTCTCGATCTCACAAACAACGTCATTGACTGCGATCACTTGCCCGAGCTCGACCCGCCAGGTGACCAACTCGGCCTCGGTGAGCCCCTCACCCACATCTGGCAACAAATATTCCGCACTCATCTGGTGCTCCTCAATAGGTGAAGGTCCGGTCGATCGCGTCGAGCACCCGATCAAGATCAGGCAGCCACTCCTCCTCGATCCGCGAGGGCGGATAGGGGGTGTCCAGGCCAGTCACCCGCAACGGCGGCGCGAGCAGCGAATAGAAACACTGCTCGACAATGCGGGCCGCCACCTCTCCGGCGATGCCGCCAGTCAAATGCGCCTCGTGGGTGAGTACGACGCGGCCCGTGCGGCGTACTGACTCAAACACCAGATCGAGGTCGAGCGGGGAGAGCGTGCGCAAGTCGATCACCTCCACCGAATGCCCCTCGCTCTGAGCCACCTCGGCGACCTTCAAGCAGGTCTTCACCATCGGGCCATAGGCGATCAACGTGACCTCGCTGCCCGGGTGAACCACCCGTGAAGCGAACAAGGGATTGGGCACGG
>JACJWW010000022.1 GCA_020636935.1 Nocardioidaceae bacterium | reverse complement strand
GCGATGGCAGCCAGATCGTGCCGCCCGCAGATGTGGAGATTGCTGCCGCAATCCGCGCGGTTGGCGATGTGACGACCCTCGTCAAAGGCAATGGCGGCGAGCTCCTCGGCGAGGAAACCATCGACCGCTACTACGAGTCGGTGCTCACGTGCGTCGGTGATGGTCCCCGCGCGCTGAAGATCGTCTACACCCCTCTGCATGGCGTCGGTGGCGCAGCCACCGTGGAGTTGTTGCAGCGGGCTGGATTCGCCGCGCCTCACGTCGTACCAGCTCAGGCGGAGCCCGACCCCGACTTCCCCACGGTGAGCTTCCCGAATCCCGAAGAGCCCGGCGCAATGGACCAAGCCATGGCTTTGGCCGAAGAGGTCGGAGCTGACCTGGTCGTGGCCAATGACCCTGATGCAGATCGCTGCGCAGTCGCTTTGCCCGGCCCACATGGATGGCAGATGCTCCGTGGCGATGAGGTCGGCGCCATCCTCGCCCACCATCTGCTGACTCTGCCACGCGAAGGGGTTTACGCAGCTTCGATCGTGTCGTCATCGTTGTTGGGCAAGATGGCCCGAGCCCACGGCCAGCAACACGCGGAGACATTGACCGGATTCAAGTGGATCGGTCGACTAGACAATCTGGCTTTCGGCTATGAGGAAGCCCTCGGCTATTGCGTAGACCCGACGCGGGTCAAAGACAAGGACGGCCTCTCCGCACTCCTGATGCTCTGCTCGATTGCGGCGTCGCAGAAGGCCCACGGACTCACCCTCAGAGATCTTCTCGATGATCTCGCCTATGACTTCGGGCTGCATGCCACCGACCAACTCTCAGTGCGAATGGCCGACATCCCCCAAATCGGGGCAGTCGTCGAGCGCTTGCGAGCAAGACCTCCGACATCCCTGGGCGGGCTCGCCGTCACAGGCGTTGATGACCTCTCCCAGGGCTATGCCGGGCTACCCCCGACCACCGGACTCCGCTTCACCCTCACACACGACGCCCGCGTGATTGTGCGTCCATCGGGTACCGAACCAAAAATCAAGTGCTATCTCGAGGTCGTCATCCCGGTCGAGGCAGACGTTGATGCGGCCCGGATCAACGCGGTTGGTCGCCTGGATGCGATCAGTGAGGACTTGCAGGTCGCCGCAGGTTTGCGACCGAACTGACCTCACGCGACATTCACCGGCACCAGCGAAGCCGTGTTGCTGCCATCACCAAGCTGACCTGAATTGTTGTAGCCCCAACACCTGGCGACCCCAGCACGGACCCCACACGAGTGACCCTGACCGGCCGAGATGGCCGTCCAACCCAAAGGGCCACTAACATTCACCGGCGTCAACGAAGCCGTGTTGGTGCCATCACCAAGTCGACCGGAATAGTTGTCGCCCCAACACAAGGCGACCCCAGCACGCACCCCACACGAGTGACCAAGACCAGCGAAGATGGCCGTCCAACCCGGAGTACCACCGCCCCCACCAACATTCACCGGCACCAACGAAGCCCCATTGGTGCCATCACCAAGCTGACCGGAACTGTTGAGACCCCAACACAAGGCGACTCCCGCACGGACGCCACACGAGTGATAATCCCCAGCCGAGATGGCCGTCCAACCCGCAGAACCAACTCCCCCACCAACATTCACCGGCACCATGGCCGAAGCGGTGTTGGTGCCATCACCGAGCTGACCGGTGCTGTTGTTGCCCCAACACAGGGCGACTCCAGCACGGATCCCACACGAGTGATTGGCTCCGGCCGAGATGGACGTCCAACCCGCAGATCCACCTCCTCCACCAACATTCACCGGCACCGACGAGTCTTCTCCAGTGCCATCACCGAGCGCACCGAGGGCGTTGCTGCCCCAACACAAGGCGACCCCGGCACGGATCCCACACGAGTGACTATTACCAGCCGAGACTAAGTTGAAGGTCAGTACGGGTGGATTGGGGGCCCGGGCGGCGCAGGTGGTGCGGGTCTAGCGCACTTCTTGCCCTTCTTGCCCTTCTTGCCCTTCTTGCATTTCTTGGCCTTCTTCTTCTTTTTCTTCTTGGCGATCACGCTCGAAGCACTAGTTGACAGGCCACCCGAACCCGCCTGACTCACTCCCGGGGCGGACGACGAAGCACCAGCGCCACCACTAGCGACCACAAGAGCCGTCGCCGTCAGAAAGACTGAGATCATCACCACAAGCATGCGTCGCAACATCAAAGCCACCACCCGTCCGCACAAATCAAACTAGAAGTCAGTCAAAAGCTATGCCCATGAATGGGCAGCCGACAAGACCTCGCGGCCGAACTCGCGCAGCTGAACACCCAGCCACACCAATCACCAAGCCTGATTAGCGACTCAGAGTGCCACTTCCTTGGCCAGTGGCCTGACCCCTCAATCCCGCACGTTGTACGACGCGTTGGATAGCCAGATCACGGCGATCTGGATCACCGACGTACTTGATCTCGCGCAAGCCTTGTGCCTGCGCTGCTGATTCGAAGGTGAAATGCCCGTAGCCCATGATCCTCCCGGAGAAGGGTTTGACCACCGTGATGTCGAGGATCCGACTCAAGGGCATGGTGGCCAGGTTGCGGGAAAACAGCCCATGCACTCTGAAGACCCGCATGTTGGTGATCACGAAACGATCGATATTTTCCGACAAGGCCCGCCATGATGCCCAAACGGCCAGGATCACACCGATCACCAGAGGGATGGGTGCCCACGATGGGTCCGCGAGCATGAAGCCGATCAGACAGACGAGCGCCAGCAGACCAACGAGTGCGGGGATGATGTAGACGATCCAGTGCTTGCGGACTTCATCGACGATGTCTTCGCCCTCCTCACGCAACAAATGTCGTGAGATCTGCGGATCGGTGAGGCTGCTCGGCAACAGCGCCATGGCCGGGCTCGCTACTAACTCTTGGCGATGTCGGCGAAATTGATCAGGGCATTGAACAAATTCGTCAAAGCCTGCCAAGTCGTGCCAAGCAGCGATGTTGTCGCGTCTGCCAATCCCTTGGGGTCGGTGAAGAGGTAGTAGCCAATGAAGACAATGAGCAGAAGGGGGACGCCCTTCTTCAAGACCGCGCTCATGATCACTCCTGTCGGTGGCTCGGCTTGCCGAGGGGGAAGTACACACAGGTCTGCTGTCTTGATATCACGGAGGCAGCCCCTGATCAGGGAGGCACGCTCAACCTGTGATGAGCGCATCCGCCGCTGCGTAGGGGTCAAGGGCACCCGCAACGACCTGGCTGGCCAGGTCATCAAGCCCCACACCGGCCAAGCCCCGCCAACTGCGGCGATAGGACGCCAGCGCAATCGCCTCGATCTCGACACGGGCCCGTTGCAGTCGGCGGCGTTGCAATTCCTCAGAGGAGTGCAGGTGCTCCCAATGGGCACCGATGGCATCGAGGAGTTCCTCGACCCCGTCCTTCTCCGTGGCGACCGTATTGATGATCGGCGCCCGCCAGGCGCTCTCGGCCCGCTGCGACAACGACATCATCGAGCGCAATTCGCGACGTAACTGTAGGGCACCGTCGCGGTCCGACTTGTTGACGACATAGATGTCGCCGATCTCGAGGATTCCGGCCTTCGCGGCCTGGATCCCATCGCCCATGCCAGGGGCGAGAAGCACCAGTGTGGTGTCGGCCATGGAGGCGACCTCCACCTCACTTTGGCCTACCCCGACCGTCTCGACCAAGATCACGTCACAACCTGCGGCATCAAGCACTCGAAGGGCCTGAGGGGTAGCCACTGACAACCCGCCGAGATGGCCTCGAGAAGCCATCGAGCGGATGTAGACGCCCTTGTCGAGCGCATGATCCTGCATGCGGACGCGATCTCCGAGCAGAGCACCACCAGTAAAGGGCGACGACGGGTCGATCGCCAACACGCCAACCCGCTTGCCTCGGCTCCGCAAGGCACCCACAAGCGCTGAGGTGGAAGTCGACTTCCCGACTCCCGGAGGCCCAGTCAGCCCGATGATCTGGGCCCCTTTGCCTGCTGTGCGATCCGGCGCGACGTATGTCGACAGAGCCGACATCACTTCACGAAGCTGGCCGGAGTCGTCCTCGACGAGCGTGATCAACCGCGCGACGGACCGCTGATCGCCATCACGGGCCCGCGAGACGAGCGTGGGGATGTCAGCGGTACGTCGCGCCAAGGCCGGATCCTGTGAGCCTGACTGTCTGGGTCAGGCCTTGGGCACGCGCACGATCAGGGCGTCACCCTGGCCACCGCCACCGCAAAGGGCTGCCACGCCAGTGCCGCCACCACGGCGCTTGAGCTCCTTGGCCAGGTGCAACACGATGCGAGCACCAGACATGCCCACCGGGTGGCCCAGAGCAATAGCTCCGCCGTTGACGTTGACCTTGTCCTCGGGGATGTTCAGCTCACGGGCCGACTCGATGCCGACCGCGGCAAAGGCCTCGTTGAACTCAACCAGGTCGACGTCATCGATGGTGATGCCTTCCTTGTCCAGGGCCAGCTTGGTGGCCCGGGCAGGCTGCAACTGCAATGTCGAGTCGGGGCCAGCAACTTGGCCCGAAGCACCGATCTCGGCAAGCCATTCAATGCCCAACTCCTCAGCCTTGGCCTTGCTCATCACCACAACCGCGCAAGCGCCGTCGGAGATCTGCGAGGAGGATGCTGCAGTGATGGTGCCATCCTTGGCGAAGGCCGCCCGGAGACCGGACAGGCTCTCTGCGGTGGTGCTGGCGCGGACACCCTCATCTGCTGCCACCACGATCGGGTCACCCTTGCGTTGAGGCACCTCAACCGGGACGATCTCGTCGTCGAAGACGCCATTCTTCTGTGCAGCCGCAGCCAACTGATGGGAGCGAGCCGAGAAAGCGTCCTGCTCCTCGCGGGTCAGCTTCGCACCCGCTGCATTGCAGGCCTCGGTGAGATTGCCCATGCCCTGGTCGGTGAACTGGTCATGCAAGGCGTCGTAGGCCATGGAGTCGACGAGTGTGTTGTCGCCGTACTTCAAACCTTCACGCGACTTGGGCAGCAGGTGAGGAGCATTGGTCATCGACTCCATGCCGCCGGCCACGATCACTTCATGCTCGCCAGCACGGATGAGTTGGTCGGCCATCGCGATGGCGTTGATGCCAGACAGACAGACCTTGTTGATCGTGATCGCCGGGACATCCATCGGGATGCCGCCCTTGACCGCGGCCTGACGTGCAGTGATCTGACCAGCACCTGCCTGGATCACCTGTCCCATGATCACGTAGTCAATCTGGTCGCCTTGCACGCCAGCCTTCTCCAGGGCGCCCTTGATGGCCACGCCACCGAGATCAGCGGCCGAGAGGCTCTTCAAGCCGCCCGACAAACGACCAATTGGGGTGCGGGCACCCGCAACGATGACTGACTTGGCCTGTGACATTGGATTCCTCCTGGAAAAGATGGTGGCCATCAGAACTATGGCCATAAGACCGGTGAGTGCGACCTTACCCTCCAGTAACCAGATTGGGGAGGGGGCGGGCTGAGGCACCGGTCACAGTCAGAGCGCGTGTGAAACGATGCAGTCATGAACGCCCTGATCCCACAGCACCTGTTCCTCTGCATCGATCACGTCGGCATCGCCGTACCCGACCTTGATGTCGCGATGAAGTTCTACACCGAGACCTATGGCATGAATGTCGAGCATGAAGAGGTCAACGAAGAGCAGGGCGTGCGCGAGGCCATGGTGCGGGTGGGCGAGTCAGACTCGTGCATTCAACTCCTCGCGCCGCTCAACGAAGAGTCAACTATCGCCAAATTCCTCGATCGCTCCGGGCCAGGCATCCAACAGATGGCTTACCGGGTCAGCGACGTCGACCAGGTCTGCGCGATCCTGCGGGAGCGCGGAGTGCGCTTGCTCTATCCCGAACCCAAGCGCGGCACTGCCAATTCCCGGATCAACTTCATCCACCCCAAGGATGCCGGCGGCGTGTTGGTGGAGCTCGTCGAGCCAGCTGGAGACCACGCACACTAGCTCGCTCCTGCCAAACCCTTGGGTGTCCGCTCTTTGGGTTATAGGTCACAAGGTCTACCCAGGCGGGTTACTGGCGGGTATCTTCCTCTCGACCGAAGTTGCCCCACGCTGAGCGTCAGCGGGCAACCCTGAACTCAACGAAAAGGGACACCCGTGCAGGAGATCCTCAACGCCATCTTGGCTGGAGACACTTCCAGTGACACCTTCGCCAATCTCGAATTGCCCAGCAGCTATGTCGCAGCGACCGTGCACAAGGACGAGGTCGACATGTTCGAGGGCAAGGAAACCCGCGACAAGGACCCTCGCAAGTCACTGCACGTTGAGGAAGTCGCCCTGCCTGAGCTCGGCCCAGGTGAAGCCATCGTGGCGGTGATGGCCAGTGCCATCAACTACAACACGGTCTGGACCTCGATCTTCGAGCCACTGCCAACCTTCGGTTTCCTGGAGCGCTACGGCCGCACGTCACCACTGGCCAAACGCCATGATCTGCCCTATCACATCGTGGGCTCCGATCTGTCCGGCGTAGTGCTCAAGACCGGACTCGGCGTACACAACTGGAAGCCAGGCGACGAAGTCGTCGCGCACTGCCTCTCAGTCGAACTCGAAGGGCCTGATGGCCACAACGACACGATGCTCGATCCCGAGCAACGGATCTGGGGTTTTGAGACCAACTTCGGCGGCCTCGCCCAACTTGCCCTGGTCAAGTCAAACCAGCTGATGCCCAAGCCCGATCACCTGACCTGGGAAGAAGCCGCATCACCTGGCTTGGTCAACTCCACCGCCTATCGCCAACTGGTCAGCCGCAACGGAGCAGGCATGAAGCAGGGAGACAATGTGCTGATCTGGGGCGCCTCCGGCGGGCTTGGCGGTTTCGCCACGCAGTACGCCCTCAACGGCGGCGCCACTCCCGTGTGTGTGGTCTCCAGCGAAGACAAGGCCGAGATCTGCCGGAAGATGGGCGCGGAGTTGATCATCAATCGCTCCGAGGCCGGCTACAAATTCTGGAAGGATGAGCACACCCAAGATCCCAAGGAATGGCGCCGCTTCGGCAAGGACATCCGCGACCTCACTGGTGGCGAGGATGTCGACATCGTCTTCGAACACCCGGGCAAGGAGACCTTCGGGGCTTCGGTCTTTGCCGCACGCAAGGGCGGCACCATCGTGACTTGCGCCTCCACAAGTGGCTACATGCATCAATACGACAACCGCTACCTGTGGATGAATCTAAAGCGCATCGTGGGCTCTCATTTCGCCAATTACCGGGAGTCCTGGGAAGCCAATCGCCTGATCAGCAAGGGCAAGATCCATCCCACCCTCTCCCAGACCTATCCGCTGGCAGAGGTTGGCCAGGCCGCGCTCGACGTGCACAAGAATGCCCACCAGGGCAAGGTTGGCGTGCTCTGCTTGGCTCCCCAAGAGGGACTCGGCGTACGCAATGAGGACTTGCGGGCCAAGCATCTTGATGAGATCAACGCCTTCCGAGGCGTGTGATCGGATCGAGGAGATCCTCAAACTCCGACCGCAGCGGGGGGGGTTGCTTGGGAAACGCAGCACTCATCGGCAACACTAGGCAGGTACGGAACCAGCGAGTCGGCTAAGGAAGTCACATGGCTAACGACGGATTGTCAATCTTCGATGAAGACCCGGCCGAGGCCGACCACGAGCCAACCCAGGTGATCCAGAGCCCTCCCCTAGCGGCCAGCCCGAGCTCCGAAGCAACTTCTCCCGCTGGCGGTTCCCACGCGGGCGCTCCCTCTCAAACTGTCGCTCAGCCACCCGAGGCGAGTGCCTCGACTCCGAAGCCGGCACCGGCTTCTCCCGTGGTTGCTGCGCCAAGCATGACGGAGGCATTGCCCACCGCACCAAAGGCACCGTTCCTGCCTCAGGTACGCCGCGGCTATGACCCGGCTGCTGTCGACGCTCACCTACGCACGGTGGCGGCTGACCGAGCCGGTTTGATCGCAGCCCTGGAAGAGGCCCAGCACCGGATCAACGAGCTTGCCGAAGATCGCGAAGCGATCCGCAAACAGTTGGAGGAGCAGGAGGCCCCGACGTACTCAGGCCTTGGCGATCGGGCGAGCGAGTTGCTCCGCATGGCCGAAGAGCAGGCAGCAGCAGTGCTCGACCAAGCCCGAGCAGAGGCCAGCCAGATCAAGCAGACGGCCAACCGCGAGGCAACCAACCTTCGGGCTCAAGCTCAAAGTGACGTGGAGGGCCAACGCGTCACCGCGCTTCGCGAGTTGGAGGAGACTCGCGCACGCATCGCTGCCGAGCAGGAGCAGGCCAGCAGTCGTCAACAGGCCGAGGCTGAGGACCTGCTCGCCAGTGCCAAAAGGCAAGCAGACCAGCTTCGGCTGGTCGCCGAGCAGGAAGGCTCGGCCCTGCGGACTACAGCAACGCGTGACAGTGAGCAGTTGCGGGCCGCCGCTGATCGCGAAGTGCAAGAAGCAAGACGCACCCTTGCTGTGGAGAAGGAGCGGCTCACCAGAGAAGCCACCGAACACCATGCCCAAGCCGTCACGGAGTCCCAACGCCTGATCAACGAGTCCGAGGAGCGGGCCACCGCGGCTGAAAAGCGGGCCAAGGAAGCCACCGAAGCAGCCAAGGCCCACCACGAGCGCACTGCCAACGAAGCCAAGGGCCTGATCGAGCACGCAAAGCAGGAGGCTGCCAGCATCGTGGCCGCAGCCAAGGCCCAGGCCGAGGCTCAGATCAGCGCCGGACATGCCAACCACCAACGACAACTTGAGGCGATCAAGGCCGAGGTCGCTCAGATGACCCGTCGTCGTGACGCCATCACCGCCCAATTGGGGCAGTTGCG
>JACJWW010000021.1 GCA_020636935.1 Nocardioidaceae bacterium | reverse complement strand
TAGGCGCCGTGTTCGGTGATCTGCGGGCCCTCGGCTCGGCGTACGACGCGCAACATCGTGCCGTTGACCGGAATCACCATCACACCCCCATCGGCCAATTGGGCAACCAGCTCCTGCGGGAGCTCGCTGGGCACTGCAGAGACCAAGATCCTGTCAAAGGGCGCCAGCTCAGGCAGGCCAAGAACACCAGCGGACGCTTGACGGATTGAAGCCCACGGCTGATTGGTGGCGCAGAGATTTGCCGCGCCCATCTCCACGAGCTCAGGCACCAACTCCACGCCGTACACCCGGCCCTGGGCTCCAACCAGATGGGCGAGAAGCGCTGTGGTCCAACCAGATCCGGAGCCGACATCCAAAACGCGATGCCCCGGCTGCACATCAAGCAACCGGAGCATCGCGTCTACAGTATGTGGTTGTGAGTTGGTCTGCCCGTGACCTATCTCAAGCGGTCCGTCGTAGCCCGCCTTCGACCGTTGTGACTTGGGGAGGAATCCCGCCCGCGGCATGGCCGCGAAAGCTTCTTCGACCCGGTCAGTCACAACCGGGACCCCGAGTCAGCGCCCCGTGTGCGGCAGCTTGCTCGGGCGGTCAACCATCGGGGGAAGTGGCTCGGAAGGGCCAGCAACCTCGCCGCCACCGGGAGTCTCCTCACCGCCGCCAGGACCTTGCTTGTCGCACGGACCCAAGCTCGCCGTCAGCCCACCGGACATCGGGTCTGCCGCCCAGTTGGCGCCATTGCCCTTGTCGAGATGGTGGTTGACGAAGATCTCCTTGAAGGGCACGCCACCAGCCGTGTTGATGGTGCCGACCTCAGGGCCAGGGCCCCAATAGGCGTCGTTCTGGCACGTGGCCGCGCCCGAGGTGGACACAGGCTCAGTGGCATCTGCCGCCAAAGTGATCGTCTTGCTGTAAAGATTCTTCTGGGGCCACTGTGCGGGAGGATTCAGGAAGTCCCAACCAGCCAAGGAGGCCGTGGCGTCGCCGCAGCGCACGCCGGGGCGATCAGGATTGGGGGTCAGGGTGAGGCCAACCGTGGTGTCATTCCAGGTGTAGTCATAAATGACACCCTCGTTCACCGGCACGCACTCTTCGGCGCCATTGGCTCCCGCCAATGGCAGCACCGAAAACGCGGTTGCGGCCAACGCGGCGATCGGAAGCGCCACGCGCAGTTTCTTCTTCATTCTTGCCCTCCCCAGGCAATCGTCCTTCATTTCACGTGCCCCCGAGGCTCTCGCCTCATCTGTGAGCGGTCACGCGCTGTCGTAGTAAAAGCTAGGACTGCGCGCTTCTTCACGCCATCCTCAACGCATAACTGTGGATAAGGTTAGCCGCGCAAGGCTTTGTGGTCACTATCGGGTCATTGGAGTCGGGGCTTGGTCTAGCCCGTATTGCCGCACTTGCAGAACCATCTGGAACACCAAAGCACTCTAGGTGACAAGCAGAGGACCTCGATTTCCACCCGGAGTTTCCCATCGGCTAGAGTTGCCCAGTCCCCTCAGGGACATGCGCCCGTAGCTCAACGGATAGAGCATCTGACTACGGATCAGAAGGTTTGGGGTTCGAATCCCTACGGGCGCGCTCTTGGTCAAGACGCAGATGAGCCCCATCACCACTTCGGTGATGGGGCTCATCTGCTATCTGGTTTGGCTCACTTAGGCGGCATCGCCAGTCTCGGGCTTGGCAGTCTCGTGCTTGGCCGCGCTGCGGAATCCAAGCAGTGCCAGCACGATGAACAGCGCCGCTGAGACGAAGGCTGCAATCGCGGCATAACCAGCGATCTTGCCGATCATCCAGAAGGCGTAGCCATACAGGAGCAGGCCACGCAGGGTGCTTCCCTGGAACTGGCTCGCCTTCAACTCAGTCAACTCCGCACATTCGGCTGAGTCGGCATTCTCCGAGCAGGCAGCTCGTTGGGCATTGGAGACCTCTGCGTAGCTCTTGCCCCCGGAGGCCTCATTCATGTGGGCGAGGATGTAGTGGTCGGCGTAGGCCTTCGCTTGCGCACCGGTCTTCATCTGTTGACCGGCGAACGGCTTCAGGGCGGCCACATCTTCATCGCTGAGCCCACCCATCGCCTCCTTTACAGGCATGGTGATGGCCTGCGCGGAGAGTTGTTCATCGACCTGGTCGGCCACGAAAGTCGATGCCCAAGTGAGCAGGCCGCCCGCGGCAAGCATCACCGCGACAATGCCAAGGCCGACCCAAGAGACCAGACGATCAAGAGTGCTACGTATTGGATTTCCTCCTGTGAATGAGAGCCCACGGTTGGGCGCACCCACAGTCTCCTACGTTGTGTAGTAAGAAGGAAATCCGGGGACTGTCTGACTCCTCACATGCCGAGGAGTCAGCTGCCAGGTAGGTCGTTTGCGAAGACTAGCAGGTCAGTGCGAAGGACATCGGCCTTCGTGACAGAAGGATCGGTCACATAGACCTCGGCAACCAACCTGGCAGTCCCGGAAGAGCGCTCGACGTATGACGACATCAGGCGCCCCCAGGCCGCACCGAGGCCGTCGTACCCGCCGATGTGCGAGAGCACCAGCGCACGCCCAGACGGAAACTCACCTTCATCGACTCCGTCAAGACTCACCCGACCGGCAATCGGGAAGCCGATCACGAGATCAAAAGTGACTTGCGGATCACCGAGATAGACCGCAAAGCCGGGCCCAATCGGATTGCATAAAGCCAACTTCTTGAAACCGGCATCGAAGATGGCTGGCAACTGCTCGAGGGTCACCCCACCATGACGCGAGGTCGCCGAAACGATCCCGGGCGGCACCTCAATCACTGTCGGCTCAGCAAATGGCTTCTCGTCGAAGATCAGTCGAGTGGGCATCATCTTCGTGTCACCTCAACCGATCAGGATTGTTTCGAGTCGAGATAGGCATCCCACATGGTGCGAAGTCATGGTCGATGGTGCTCCCCAGTTTGAGGGCGGATCAGCAAGGAGGCTTTCCACTTGCGACTCTAGAGTCAAGAAGTTCACGTGGTCAATGACTTGACCAATGCCTCGTGATGACCGCAACCAACGCACACAGCAAGACGCCCGCCTCCCCCGAAGGGTGGGCGGGCGCCTTGCTCAAACAGCTCGATGGAAGCCGCTCAGGACTCCTTCTCAAGGTCGGCAACCACGCGATTGTGGGCCTCCCAGATCTCTTCAGGGAGATTGGTGAACGCCTTGAGGTGCACCTCACGGTTGGCGAGCTCCTGCTTCCACCGATCAACGTCGATGGTCAGCAGCCGATCGAGATCCTCATCGCTGACCTCGCAACCCTCGAGCTTGAGCTCCTCACGGGTCGGGATCACCCCAACTGCGGTCTTGCGACCCGTGACCTCACCGTTGTGGTATTCCATCAGCCACAACAAAGCGCGCAGGTTGTCGCGATATCCGGGCCACAAGAAGTGGCCATCCTCGGCGTCACGCTGGAACCAGTTGACGTGGGCGAAGATCGGCTTGGTCTTGGCCGCGCCGATGATCTTCAACCAGTGCGCGGCGTAGTCGGCCTCTGGGTAGGACATGAACGGACGCATCGACATCGGGTCATAGCGCAACTGGCCCTCGACGCCCTCAGCAGCAAAGGTGGCCTCCGCGCCCAGGGTCAGGCCGTCGTAGACGCCCTCGGCGACGTCGTCGATCGCGCGGACCAGCGGCTCGCGGTCGCGGGTACGGCCACCGAAGATGATGCCGTGGATCTCGACGCCCGCGGGATCCTCGAAGTCATCGGCAACGTTGGGCACGTTGGCCAGGTTGGTGGTGAAGCGGCTGTTGGGGTGTGCCCAGGGATCGTCCTTCTCGGATTCGGCGCGCTCGGCGATGACCTGGCCCTTCCAGTCGATCCAACCGGTGACATCGGCGGGCGGGTTGTCGGTCTTGCCCTCCCACCAGACCTCCTTGAGGTCAGGGTTGTAGGCGACGTTGGTGAACAGCGCCTTGGAGCCGTTCTGGATCGAGTGCAGGGCACCGGGGTTGGTGGCCTCGTTGGTGTCCTTGGCGACACCGAAGACACCGAACTCGGGGTTCATGCCGTAGATCTTGCCGTCCTCGGCCACCCACAGCCAAGCGATGTCGTCGCCGTAGAAGGAGACCTCGTACCGGTCGCCCAGTGCGTCCGGAGCCAGGGTCATGGCCAGGTTGGTCTTGCCGGAGGCGCTCGGGAAGCCGCCACAGATGTGGTAGGACTTGCCGGTTTCCTTGTCCTTGATGCCCAGCAGCATGAACTGCTCGGAGAGGAACTCACCCGAGGCCCAGCCGTCGTACGCCGCCTGGCGCAGGCCGTGGGCGATCTTGCCGAGCAGCGCGTTGCCGCCGTAGGACGAGCCGAAGTGCAGGATGGTGCGCTCGTCGGCAACAGTGACGAAGTAGCGCTGGTCGGCGTCGGTGCCCTGGCCGAGGTTCTCCAGGTCGCCGGTCACGTGGACGGCGCGGACGAACATGTTGGGATCCTCGAGATTCTCGAGGTACTCCACACCCACGCGAGCCATCCGGATCATGTGCAGGCAGACGGTGCGGTTGTCGGTCAGCTCGACGCCGCGAGCGAAACGCTCCAGCGGGGAACCGGGAGGTGCCATCAAGTAGGGGATGACGTACATGGTCTTGCCCTTGAGCTCGCCCTTCATGCTCTCCTCGAGCAGGGGCCTCATCTCGGAGGCGGGGCGCCAGTTGTTGTAGGTGCCCTTGTCGCTCTCGCGGTTGGTGGCCACGATGGTGCGCTCTTCGGAACGAGCGGTGTCCTTGTAGTAGCTGCGCGAGTAGTAGGTGCCTTCACCGACGGGGAAGATCTCACCCGCATCGAGGGACTCCTGGATCAGGCGATCGTCGTCGGCGGCTGTGACGACCTCGACCCGGTCAGCCCCGGTGTGGTCGGCCCAGAATCGGACGTACTCCTGAACCTTGGGATTGGTTAGTCCTGCTTCGTTCAGGACTGTTTCCACATCGACCATTTGGTGGTCCCTCTCAGTGTCAGACTGTCGGTTTCCTTGCTGGAAACCCGGTTTGTTACCCAATTGACACCTTATGCCGTCGCATGGGCAGGGGAGCACTCACCCCAGGTACATGGTGTATGCCAGTTACGCTCAGAAAGCAATTGGAACGATCTAGCTGGACCTGGAGGAAAGATGGCCAAGGGAACGATCCTGATCACCGGAGCCAGTTCTGGACTCGGCGCCGAGATGGCCCGCCAGTTCGCCGCCCTCGGCTACGACCTGGCGCTCTGTGCGCGTCGTACCGATCGATTGGAGGAGCTGGCCGAGGAGATCCACGCCGCTCATCCGGACACCCGGGTGGAGGTACGACGCCTCGACGTCACCGCAGACGCAGAGGTGTTCGCGGTCTTCGCCGACTTCGCGGAGAGTTTCGGGACCATCGACCGGGTGATCATCAACGCCGGGCTCGGCAAGGGCGCCGCGCTCGGCACCGGACGCGCCGAGGCCAACCGCGAGACCGCGATGGTCAACTTCGTGGGCGCTCTGACCCAGAGCGAGGCCGCCCTGGAGATCTTCCGACGGCAGGAAAAGGGCCACCTGGTGATGATCTCCTCGATGTCGGCGCTGCGCGGCATGCGCAGGGCGATGACGACGTACGCCGCCACCAAGGCCGGGGTGGCCGCCCTCGCCGAGGGGATCCGTTCGGAGAACATCAAGGGCCTCGACGTAACCGTGATCTTCCCGGGTTACATCCGCTCGGAGATGAATGATCGGGTGGAGCAGAAGACCCGGATGATGGTCGACACCGAGACCGGCGTGAAGTCAATCGTGGCCGCGATCGAGAAGAGGGTCCCCAAGGCCTATGTGCCGGCGTGGCCGTGGGTACCAATTGGGGTGGCCATGAAGACGCTGCCGCTGTCGGTGGTTCGTAAACTCAGCTGATGGACCAACCCACTTTTGCGGCTCCGGCCGGGACCTGTCACGGCTGGCGGGACGGCGATGTCATCCGCGCCACTGGCATCCGTTACGCCCGGGCCGAGCGCTATGGCCTGCCGTCCCCGGAGCCCGACACCAAGCGGATCGACGCCACTTCCTGGGCTCCGGCATGCACCCAGGAGCAGTCGGAGCGCGAGCGGGAGTTGATTGGGCCGATGCTCGACCAGCTCGGCTTCGCAGAGGACTGCCAGCGCCTCTCGATCACCATGCCGGCACAGGGGGCCGAGGGGCTACCGGTGATGGTGTGGATCCACGGCGGTTCCTACATCAGCGGAGCCGGCGACGCTCCCGTCTACGATCCGACCCCATTGGTCACCGAGCAGCAGGTGGTGGCGGTCAACGTCACCTTTCGACTCGGGCGCCTCGGCTGGCTGGGCGGGCCAGACGGCCCACCAGCCAATCTGGGGCTCTTCGACATCCAGGAGGCGCTGCGCTGGATCAGGCGCAACATCTCAGCCTTCGGTGGTGATCCCGACAACGTCACGATGTTCGGCGAGTCCGCCGGCGCAGACGCGATCGCCCACCTGATGATCGCCGAGGGTTCGACCGGCCTGTTCCACAAGGCGATCGTGCAGAGCGCTCCCCTGGGACTGAGCCGCAATCGGGCGCCGATGAACGCTGCCATGCTGGAGGTCGCCCAGCGCCTCGACCCCGACGGCCCGGTCGAGGACGTCGTACGCACCCAGCCACAGGTGCTGGACCCCGCCCGCAAGTTCGGGCTGCGCGGCACCATGGCCTTCGGCGTCCAGTACGGCCACGCCCCCATGCCCGCCGAGGAGGACGTCGATCGGGCCTGGCAACGAGTCGCCAGTCAGTACGACGTGCTGATGGGCTGCAACGCCCGCGAAGCGGCGCTCTTCCTGGAATCGATCCCGGTCAAACCCCTGCCCTTCCGCCTGCCCGTGATCGGCCGTCTGGCCGGGTGGATGTTCATCACCCTGCTCTCATGGCTCGTCTACCGCCGTCAGGTCCCCCGCTTCGCCAAGCGTCATCGCAGCGGCGGTGGCCGCATCGCGACGTACCTGTTGACCTGGGGTGTGCCCGGCAGCAAGTACCGCGCCGCGCACACCCTGGACATCCCACTGTTGCTGGGCTCGGAGCCGTGGTGGCAGAGCAACCAGCTGATTGCCGGAGCCACCGACCTGCTCGAGTCAGGACAGCGCATGCGTCAGATCTGGGGCGACTTCGCCCGCACTGGCCAAGCAGCCAGTGCTGCCCTACCCGGTTTGATCCGGGTCAGGGGCAGTCACTGACGGCGAAAGCGCACCAGCAACCCACCAGCGAGAAGCAGGCCCAAGGCCACTCCGAACAGTTCAGCCGAGAGGTTGGATCCCGTGTTGGGCAACGCACCCGGCACCCTGCCACCCGGGCCACGATTCTTCGCCGATGCTGGCGAGACAGCGCCCTGCTTGAAGGTGTTGGTGATGGTGGCCACGGCCTGGCCGGCACCGGTCGTGCTGCTCAGATCCACGGTCGCCTTCGTGCCCTTGGTCGTGGAAGTGACACCGTTGACGGAGAGAGCGATCTGGGTCTTCTTGGCTCCGCCCTTCTTGGTCTCCTCCAGGTCACAAAGGGCGCTCGACGGCAGGTCCGTGTAGCTGGCCTGGTAACCGTTGCTCTTGCTCAGCACCCGCTCTGCGCCACCGGGTGTGGTGAAGGGCACTCGCTGCCCGTCCTTGAACCAGGTGCAGTTCAGGGCGACGGTGAACGGACCGTTGGAGGCACCACCCTTGGTGTGACCGACGCGCTTCTTCACCACGTCCAGGGAGGTGAGCCCGAAGACATTGGTTGCCTTGATCTCCGGCGTCGCACCACTTTCTGCAATGGTGACCACACCCCCATCCGGTTCCAGCGTGGACGAGTTGGCGCCACCGGTCACGGTCTCCATGGCCGAGCACGATGTGGACGTCGGGTAGGGCCCGAAGGTACGCGATTCATCAGCACGAAGTTGTACCGCTCCCGTGAAGACGGTCTGGCCGCCGTAGTTGCAGGTCACCGCGAAGGTGAAGGGACCGGCGCCGTACGCCGCTGCACCCGGACCGGTCGTCTTCTTGACCAACCTGAAGGTGCCGGAGTCATAGGCGTTGGTGAACTCAACCTGAGCCGAATCAACACCGGGCTTCACGGTTGCTTTGCCATTGCCGTCGTCGACCACGTTGTCACCAGTGATCACGACATCGTTGGCATCAGAGTTGTCATCCTCGGTGACCGTGCAGGTGGCACCCACCGGGATCCGGTTTGCCGGAGCCACCCAGCTCTCGTCCTTCATCAAGGAGAAGTGCATGGTGGTGGTGCCGTCGTCGTCGAACTCCACAGCCTGCCCGCTGAATGCCGTACAGGTCATCGAGAACTCGAAGGGACCGAAGTTGGTGTCGATCGCTTCGGTGTCGATCCTCTTGGTGACCGACAGTCCGGTGAACTGGAAGTCATTGGTGATCGTGGCCACCTGATCGTCGTCCACTGCGTCGATGCCCGACATCGGCGAAAGCACGTCAATGACCACCGAATCGGGGGTGCCCGTGCGAGTCGTCTCGCCGAAGGCTCCGATGGCTCCCATCTCGGTCACCACACAGTTCGTACCAGCCGAGCTGACCGGAATACCGTCGATGATCACCTGGTAGCTGTTCGCGGAGTTCAACTCCACGACCGCGTTGGAGCCCATGTCGAGCTCGGTTCCGTCCACGGAACAGGCCACACCAGCCTGGTATGCATCCGGCGCATAGCCAGCAGCCGGACCGGTGATGAGCTTGTTGATCTCGATGGCACCGAAGCGCACGTGGGTGCCCACCACGCCGGGGGCGAGCTTGCGATAGCTGGTGGCGCCCGTGTCGCGATATTTCACGCCGTACTGGTTCCAGGCGATCTGGTCCATGGCCGGGACGGTCTTGGACGCACCGCTTGGATCAGCCGTCGACTTGAGCACGTTCTCGGTGGAGAAGTTGACGTCAACGAACTCGCCAGGACGCAGGGAACCATTGGCAGTGGTGGAGAAATTCAGGTGGATCCTGATGCCACTGACATTGGCCCAATCCGTGCTCGGGCTGACCGGCGTCCAGACCTCTCCGTTCTGCTCACAGACGGTAGAGGTGGTCAGGGTTGACCAGGTGTTGACACATACGCCGCTGCTGGTGGTGACCTCGATCGTCTGCGTCGTACCAGCCGGAGCCGAGACGACCAACGAACCATCCACCATCTGCGGACGATACTTCGAGCCGCGCGAGTTGCCCGAGACCAGCAGGGAGTCACCAGCGACGGGCATCTGATCGAAGATGGTCATCTCCGCCACGTTGGTGGTGCCCGCGTTCACGTTGTGCAGCACCCAGTCGTCGACGCCGCCGACTTCGGAGTTGCCCACACAGGGAGCGCGGTAGTAGTCGCCACCGGTGGCAGTGAGGTTCGGAATGCAGGCCAATGATTCATCGTCGGGGTTGAAGGCTCCGGCGCGAGACGTGCGAACGCCCTTCACCGTGTAGAGGTTCGGACCCGCGACGGTTCCGACGTAGTCGCTGGTGCCACAGGTGGTGTGATCGGCCGCCCAGGCACCCGTGGTGCTGCCCCCGGTCTGGGTGTTACGGCAGGCAGTCAACGTCTCCTCGGTCTGCACGGTCATCGTGTTGGTGGCCGTCTCGCCAGTGCCCAGGCCCGGTTGCAGTTCCAGGTAGACCCTGATCTTGAAGATCTCACCGGGATTCATCGTCTGACCGCCAGCCGGCCAGTTGAAGGTGAGAGTCTTGCCATCGGGGCTGGTCGTCACGGTGACCGCGTCGGACAGGAGGCCACCAACCTGAGCGGTGTACTGCGGTGCGGGAGTGCCCGTGTAGACCAACTCGTCCGGCAGCACGTCGCTCAGCTCGGAAACCGTCAGATATCCGGTGCCCACGTTCTTGAAGGTCAGGTCGAAGGGAACCATGTCACCAACGGAGGCGAGCCTGCTGCCCTCGTTGGTCAGCTTGTTCACGGCGAGCTCATGGGTACCTTCGGACAGCGTGACCTGAGCAGCTTTGTCCTTGGCCAACGAGTCGTTGCCATCGGGTCGCTTGGTCTGCGAGGTCTGAGTGTTGGCCACCACATGGTCGAAGGTGACCGGATCACCGGAGTCGCGATAGGTGTCCCTCAGCTTCACCGTGAACTTCGCCGTGGTGGACCAGTTCGGCGCCGGCACGGTGCTGGAGAACAACCCACCACCCGTCTTGCTGAAGGTGAACCTGATCCCTTGTACGTCGGCATTGCTCACTCCGGACGGCAGAGCTGCCGTGGCAGCAGGGGTACCCAGAACCCACTGGGTCCCGTCGTAGACATCCACCTGGACCAGATCTGCGCCAGCAGGCTTCACCACTGCGCCCAGGCCGGTGAACTCGAAGGTGTTCCAGAAGTCGGGCGAATCCGCCTGATCCTCGATGATCACCTGAGCCGGCGACAGGGTGCTGCGCGGCGAGGTGCCCTGGTCGGCGCCCAGGGTAACGGTCACCGGAGTGTCCTTGGCGGGCTCGTTGATCAGGGTCGGGCTGACCGTCTTCGTGGGGTTGACGTTAACGACACCACCGGTCAGGACGATCTTCACATCATCCAGATCTCCCGTAGTCGTTCCCGGCGAGATGACCGGGTCATAGGACTGGGAGAAGGCCCGGTTGGTCACGTCCACCGTGTTTCCGGCAGTCAACACCTGGTTGGCTCCACTGCTGCGCAGAGTCGGGCGCAGAATGGACGCGACCACGATCTTGAGGTCGTTGTCCTGGCTGATCGTGCCCCCGGTGTCGGCCGGATCAGTCCCCTGGAAGGTGACGTTGATGCCCACCACGTCAGCGAGTGCCGCGGCATTCATCGCATTGACCGCGGTCGCGCTGTGCGAGGTGGTCGTGTAGGTGCCAGCCGAGTAGTGCAACAACCACACGGTGGTGGCATCCAGGTCCACCTCGGCCGGAATGCTGGCCGAGATGGTGATGCTGGTGGCATTGAATCTCTCGAAGGGATTGGCCACCGTCGGATTGGTCAGGTAGTTCCCAGAAGTGTCGAAGGGATCAGCGGTCGCATCCGCGGGAGTTCCCGGAGTGATGCACGGCAGCAGGTTGATGTCCGTACAGGTGGCCGGATCGGCGATCCGGACATAGGAGGCATGCGCAGTGGAGGCGTTCTTGCCCACGATCGTCCAGGTCGCCGTCGGGTAGCTGGCTGCCGGAGTGCCCACCATCGGGGTGAACAGCGGGCCGGCGGGAGTCACCGACTTGGCGACCTCGGTCGCCGGATCCTGGTCCAGGATCAGGATGGTGTCGTCGTCACTGTCCGTAGCCACGGTGGCGTCGGACAGGCGCGTCGCCGACATGTGGGCAGTGTTTTCCGCAACGCCCTCGGAGCTGGTGTTGTAGGTGTCGCCACCGGTCACGAAATCGCCGCTGGAACGCGTCTTGGTGCGGATCTGCCAGGTGAGGTCGATCATCCGGAGTATGCCGCCTGAGCCCACGCCCGTGCCGGGCTCGGGAGCATAGGGATCGAAAGCCGCACCCGGCTGTTGAGCAGCGGTACGAGCCGCCGTGTCGGCTGCAGTTTCCTCATAGGTCACCCGAACTCCAGTGGTGCCCGCCTGTTCCGAGCCGGTCAGGACGTAGCCCTTGAACCCGCGGGCAGCGGTCATCCAGCTACCTCCGGGCGGAGTGATGGTGTGCCAGGCGCCGCTGTAGTACAACTCCACCTCGGTGATGGTGTCGTACTTGAGGAACCAGCCGTCGGAGAACGGGGTATCGCTGTCGTCGATCTCGTCGACGGCGAGCAGGTTGAAGGCATCGAAGACGGTTTGGTTCACCGGGACGGCAACGTTCGCGGGATCGGTGATCCGAATCGGGCTGAAGCCCTCGTTCGCCTTCCAGCCCAGTTGCGTGTGTGCGAGCTGGGAGGACTGGGCGTCCACCGTGTCCTCGACCCAGGCCTTCTTGATGTCAATCCCGCCGGATCCGCCGGATCCGCCACTTGGGTCGGTTTCGATGGTCCCGGTGGCGCTGTCGCTGTCATCGTCGTGCAGTGCCTTGCCACCATCCGTGATGCCATCAGCGTCAACAGTGGCCGTGTTCGGGTACTCCACAGGAGTTTCGGGAGCAGGAGTGACGGGGTCACCATCGAGGCGTGTGGTGGAACGCGCCGTGAAGCTGATGTTGGGGGTCAGCGTGGTGTCGGTGGCGAAGCCGTCGCCCTTGTGGAAGCTGAATCTGATGCCCTCGACACTCTGCGGGGTCAGGCCCAGGGCGCTCAGCGCGGTGGCCAGGGCCGCTGGATCCAGCGAATACGTGGAGGCAGCCACATTGGGCCCGAACACCGGCAGGTTGTGCCAGACGCCGCTGGAGTCCTTCACGGCAACGGTCAGGGTCGCCCCAGCCGGAACCTGGGTCGGAGCGACGGCCCTGAGGTCGAAGGCATCCCAGAACTCGGAGTCGCCGCCACCCCAGGAGTCCTCGATAACGATGTCCTTGACCTTTACTCCGTCACCCTGGGCGATGGTCTGGGACTTGAGCGCAGAGATCACCGAGTCACCGGGAGCCACCGGGAAGTTGGGCAGGATCGACTTCGTCAACGAGGTCTCGAAGGTGGGATCGATGATCCGCAGGTCATCACTGTCGGTGGCCTGGTCACTCTTTCCATTTGCCGCCACCACTTCGCTGTCTACGGTGTTGGTGACCTCGAGCTCCTTGGCTCCGCCGGTGGTGTCCTCCGAGGTATCGATGGTGAACTTGACGGTGCCGGTCTCATTGGGCTGGATCGCGGTACCGGTCCAGGTGATCTCGAAACCAGTGATCTTGGCGCTCGGGTCAGCTGGCGTGCTGCCAGTGGAGAAGGACGAGGATTCGGTGCCGCCGCCCAGGAGGTGATAGGTGATCTGGGCGCTGGTTGCTCCAGCGGGCCAGCCAGGCGGCTGCGTGAAGCCACCGAAGGTGATCTCGTCGTTGAAGAAGTTCAGGTCGGCGATCGTCATGCTCGTGATCGGGGTGTCGCCGTTGGTGGCGGTCAGGGTGGCCCCAGCGCTCTGCCCCGCGGTGATCCGGTCGGTGTCGATGTTCTTGTTGGTCTCGACGGTCGGGATCACCGGCTTCATCCGGTAGGTGGCGCTGGCCTGATCGGTGGCCGGATCCTCCCCGGCCTTGGTGGCTGCACCAGATGCCTGGTTGACGACCTGATGCTCGTCAGTGGACAGATCGGAGCCGTCATTGCGGTGGTTGGCCCGCTGAGCCAACCCGAGTTGCGTGGTGATCTGGTCGGAGGGGCTCATGTTGCCCGTGCAACGGATTCGGACACCACCCACGTCTGCGTTGGTTACCCCGGATGGAAGGGCCAATGCCACCGGGGTGGGCATGTTGGCGCCGGACACCCAGTTCCAGGTGGTCCCGTTGAAGACATACGCGTCCACCTGCACCGAGGTGCAGCCCAGGGGAACAGTGGTGGTGCCGAAGCCGGTGAAATCGGTGATCGTGAACGGGTTGCTGGCGTTCAACGTCGCGGCTCCATCGGGCGCCGTGGCGGGTTCCTGGATGGTCAGGGTGTCAACATCAACATTCGAGGTGTTCTTGACCCCGAGACCGATCGTGGAAGCAGTTCCGGGAAAGTGATTCTGCGTGGCCGGCGTCCAGGTCTTGGTCACGTCGACGCCCATCTTGACCTTGGCGTCAACGGTGATGGTGGCGTCATCAACTTTGGTGTCGGCGTTGCTGGCGGAGACCGACGCCGTGTTCACGATCGGGCCGCTGGCACTCGGCGGATAGTCGTCGGGGACCTTGAGGCTGAGCTGGATGGTGAAGCTGCTGCCGGCCTTGATGCCTACTCCAACAGGGTCGTTGGTGACCTGTTGCAGGTCAATGGTCAACGAGGTGCTGGCGGTCATCACGCTGGGCGGCGTGGCGCCACCACCGGGCGTCCAGGTGACCGTGCGCGGTATGGAGCTCGCGGAGGGACTGAGGTTGAATCCCTGCACCTCGAACCCGGCCAACCCGGCCGGGAAGTTGTCGGTGATTTGGGTGTCGAGGCAGTCGTCCTCCGAGCAACGCACCTGGATCGTGTAGGTGAAGGTCTCGCCGGGCTCCGGCGTTGCGTTGTCGACCGTCTTCTCGATCTCCAGGGAGTTGGCTGCCGCAGAGGCCTTGATGCCGCCCAGGGGGAGCACCATCACGGCCAACAGCAAAGCCAGAAGGATTCCGCCGCCAGCTTTGAGAAAGCTGTTTCCTGCATGCTTCAACGAGCCCATTTTGTCCCCTCCGAGATGATCTACCAACGCCCTGGCGCATTCGATCCTACGGCGTGGAGATTCCCCTTGTCTCTGTTATTACCGCCCTTTTGGCCCAACTCAACTCGCGAAAACCTCATGGGCCTCGATCAGGCTGGGTCCATACCAGGTGAGCAAGCGCCCACTGACCAACCTCGTCGGAGTCATGGCGAAGGCCTCCGGCCCATCGGCCGCAGTGAACTCATAGGGCTCGTCGGGTAGGAGTATGACGCCAGCTCCGGCCGCGTCAATATCGGCAACCTCCACCTGCGGGTAGCGCTGGGCCGAGGCGAAGGCGTTCTCCCAACCCAATCTGAGCAGCAGGTCAGAGGTGAAGGTGTCACCTCCCACGACCATCCACGGGTCCCGCCAGATCGGCACCGCGATCCGACCCCTGATTGGTGCGCTGGCTGACCACAACCGCTCCGCTTCGGCCAACCAGTCGGGCCGCTCCCAGCCCAGGGCGGCGTCATACAGACGCCCCAGCGAGGTCAGGGCTTGGGGGACGGATTCGATGTCGGTCACCCAGACCGGCACCCCGGCAGCACGCAGGCGCTCGACATCGAGGCGCCGGTTTTCTTCCTTGTTGGCGATCACCAGCTCGGGCTGCAGACTCTCGATCAGTTTGAGATCGGGGTTCTTGGTGCCCCGGATCCGGGTTACCTCCAGATCGCCGGGGTGGGTGCACCAGTCGGTGGCACCCACGATCGCCTCGCGTCGTACGGAGGCCAGTGCCTCGGTGATCGAGGGGACCAGCGAGACCACCCGCGTGGAGTGGTTGGTGACTGCTACCGGATGGCCCAGGTCGTCGGCGGTGGCCCATTCGGCTCTCCGGAGCGCTTGGTCCGGACCCGGAGAACTCACCCTCGAAGCCGTCAGGGTGCTGACAGCACGGGAATCAGCCGGTCCACGTTGGTGCCGTCCCCCAACTGTCCATGGTTGTTGCGCCCCCAGCACCAAGCGGTTGTGCTTCCCGTGCGCACCCCACACGAATGACCGTATCCGGAGGAGACGGTCGACCAGTCCGAAGCCGAACCAACCTGTACCGGCACCTGTCGGTCAATATTGGTGCCATCCCCGAGCTCGCCGTTGGAGTTGCTGCCCCAGCACCAGGCTTGTCCTCCGGAGCGCAAGCCACAGGTGTGAGTGCTACTCGTGGCGATCGCAGACCAGTCCGCGGCAGCCCCGATCCGGGTGGGTGCCAACCGGTCAGCGGTGGTCCCATCACCCAACTGAGCGTAGAAATTGTCGCCCCAGCACCACAACTGGCCACCAGCGCGCACTCCACAGGCGTAGTTGGTGCCGGCGGAAACCGAGGACCAATCCGAATCCGAACCAACCCGCACCGGATTAGCCCGGTTCACGGTGGTCCCATCACCCAACTGGCCTTGGTTGTTGCCTCCCCAGCACCACAACTGTCCGCCGGCGCGCGCACCGCAGGTGAAGTTGCTTCCGGCGGAAACCGAGGACCAATCCGAATCCGAACCAACCCGCACCGGATTAGCCCGGTTCACGGTGGTCCCATCACCCAACTGGCCGTCGCCGTTGGTGCCCCAGCACCACAGTTGACCGCCAGCCCGCAGGCCGCAGGAGAAGCCGAAGGACGCAGTGATACTCGTCCAATCGCTGGCCCAACCAACCTGGACTGGGGACAACCGAGTGGTAGTGGACCCATCACCGAGTTCGCCGTTTGCCCCGTTGCCCCAGCACCAGGCTTGGCCACCCGACCTGATCCCGCAGGTGTGATTGTTTTTGGCAGAGACGGCAACCCAGTCAGTCGCGGTTCCGATCCGCACCGGGGCAGTCCGCTCGATCGTGGTTCCGTCACCCAGTTGCCCATGGGAATTGTCTCCCCAACACCACAACTGTCCACCAGCGCGCACCTCGCAGGAGTGGGCTTCCCCGGTGGTCAAGGGTTGAGGTGTCGGTGCGGGACCTGGTCCCCCGGGCGTGTTGGCGCAGCCAACCGCAAATATCGCCACCGTCACTACCGCAATCATCCAGCGCATGGCTGCCACTCCCGTCGATGAAGTTCATTGATCCGGGGAATATAAAATCCTTCAACAGGTGGGCTCGGAACCCTCTAAACTGACCATTGTGTTCAGTCATCCTGGCGTGGTAATGGTCACACGTTTCGTCGGTACTGGCCGCCCACCTCGAAGAAGGCATCGGTCACCTGTTGCAGGGAGCAGACCCGGGCCGCATCCATCAGCACCGCAAAGACGTTCTCGCCACTGACGGCCACTTCCTTGAGCCGCGTCAGGGCTGCTTCCGCCTCGACCCGGTGGGCCTGGTGGAAGTCCTGCAGCCGCTTGAGCTGAGACTCCTTCTCGGCCTCGGTGGCCCGCGCCAACTCGATCGGCTGCGGCTCCTCCTCATGCTTTTCGGCTAGGAAGGTGTTGACTCCGATGATCGGCAGCGACCCGTCGTGCTTGCGATGCTCATAGAGCATCGACTCGTCCTGGATCTTGCCGCGCTGATAGCCGGTCTCCATCGCTCCGAGTGCGCCGCCCCGCTCGCTGATCCGCTCGAACTCGACCAGCACCGCTTCCTCCACCAGGTCGGTGAGCTCGTCGATGATGAAGGAGCCCTGCAGCGGGTTCTCGTTCATCGCCAGACCCCACTCACGGTTGATGATCAGCTGGATCGCCAGGGCACGGCGTACGGACTCGGTGGTCGGGGTGGTGACGGCCTCGTCGTAGGCATTGGTGTGCAGCGAGTTGGCGTTGTCGTAGATCGCGGTGAGCGCCTGCAGGGTGGTGCGGATGTCGTTGAAGTCCATCTCCTGCGCGTGCAGCGAGCGACCGCTGGTCTGCACGTGATATTTCAGCTTTTGCGAGCGCTCGCTGGCGCCGTACTTCTCCTTCATGGCGACCGCCCAGATGCGCCGGGCGACCCGGCCCAACACGGAGTATTCGGGATCCATGCCATTGGAGAAGAAGAAGGACAGGTTGGGCGCGAAGTCGTCGATCGCCATGCCGCGCGCCAGGTAGGACTCCACGTAGGTGAAGCCATTGGCCAGGGTGAAGGCCAGCTGGCTGATCGGGTTGGCCCCTGCCTCGGCGATGTGATAGCCCGAGATCGACACCGAATAGAAGTTGCGCACCTGATGCTCGATGAACCATTCCTGGATGTCGGCCATCATCTGCAGCGAAAACTCAGTGGAGAACAAGCAGGTGTTTTGGCCTTGATCTTCTTTGAGGATGTCGGCCTGCACCGTGCCGCGCACGCTGCTCAATGCAGCCGCGCTCAACTCGGCCCGCTCCAAGTCGTCGGGCTCGCGACCCTCGCGCTCGACAAATGCAGTGACCTGTTGGTCGATCACCGTGTTTAGAAAGAAGGCCAAGACCGTGGGCGCTGGCCCGTTGATCGTCATCGACACGCTCGTGCTCGGGGACACCAGGTCGAAGCCGTCAAATAGCGCAGCCATGTCAGCCAGGGTTGCGATCGAAACCCCCGAAGTGCCGACCTTGCCATAGATATCGGGGCGCAGATCAGGGTCACGGCCATACAGAGTCACCGAGTCAAAAGCGGTGGACAGCCTGGTCGCCTCACTGCCCTCGGAGAGCATCTTGAAACGCCGGTTGGTGCGGAAGGCATCACCCTCCCCGGCAAACATTCGCGCCGGGTCTTCGTGATCACGTTTGAAGGCGAAGACCCCGGCCGTGAAGGGAAACTTGCCGGGCAGATTTTCGCGGCGCCAATAGCGCACGAGTTCGCCGTGGTCGGCGTACTTCGGCAGCGCGACGCGCGGCACCTTGGTGCCAGCCAGGCTGGTCTTCGTGAGCTGGGTGCGCAGCTCACGATCACGCACCCGCACGACCTGCTCGTCGCCGGAGTACGCCGCCACCACCTGCGGCCAAGCCTCGATCTGCTCACGGAGCTCGGCAGGCAGAGCAGCCTCGGCCCTCGCCAACAACGTCGGCACATCACCGGGGTCGCCATCGGCCAGAGCGGCAGTGACCGCCTGGAGTTGCTGCACTGAGCGCGCCGCCTCGATCAGGTGCTCGGTGGTTGCGTGATAGTCGCGCACGACCTGCGCGATCTCACCGAGATAGCGCTCACGCGCTGGGGGTACGACGTGCCGCAGCGCGGATGAAGACCGCCCGCTCACCTGAGTCAAGGTGCCTTCAACTATGGGCAACCCCAACTCGGCCAAGCGGTCACGCAGGTGTTGATAGAGAGCGGTGACGCCGTCGTCGTTGAAGCGCGCCGCACTCGTGCCAAAGACCGGCATTTCTTCAGGCCTTTGGCCGAAAGCCTCGCAATTGCGGACGAGTTGACGACTTACATCGCGCAAGGCGTCAGCAGCGCCGCGCCGCTCGAATTTGTTGATCGCCACGGTGTCGGTGAAGTCGAGCATGTCGATCTTTTCCAACTGCGAGGCAGCGCCAAACTCAGGCGTCATCACATAGAGCGAATGATCCACGAAGGGCAAGATCCCGGCATCACCTTGGCCAATGCCGGGTGTCTCCACGATCACCAGATCGGCTCCAGAGGCCTTGGCCACGGCGATCACATCGCCAAGGTGCTCGGGCACTTCGTGGGCACCACGCGTGGCCAGGCTGCGGAAGAAGATCTGCTCACCGTCCAGCGAGTTGGCGCGGATCCGGTCGCCGAGCAGGGCTCCCCCACCCTTGCGTCTGGTGGGGTCGACGGCGATCACACTGACTCGCAGTTTGTCTTGCTGATCGAGGCGCAGCCGCCGGATCAACTCATCAGTCAGCGACGACTTGCCCGAACCACCTGTGCCGGTGATGCCGAGCACTGGCACCGTGCGCCGGGCCGCAGCCAGGCGGATCGTCGTACGAAATGAGTCGCTCCAGGCCGACTCCTCGGCTCCGGTCATGGCTCGGGCAACGGCGACGCGATCTGCGGCAAACACTCGCTCGGCATCGACATCGCCTGACCACATCGCAAAGTCGATCTCACGGACCACAGAGTTGATCATTGGGGCCAGCCCCAGGCGCTGCCCATCTTGGGGCGAAAAGATGCGTACGCCGCTGCGACTGAGTCGCTCGATCTCGGCCGGCACGATCACGCCACCGCCACCCCCGAAGACGCGGGTTTGGGTGGCTCCGGCCGCTTGGAGTCGCTCGACTAGATATTCGAAGTACTCCACATGCCCACCTTGATAGGAGGAGACGCAGACTCCTTGGGCATCTTCTTCGACCGCAGCGTCAACGACCTCTTGGACACTGCGATTGTGGCCCAGGTGGATCACTTCACAACCTTGGCTCTGCAAGATGCGGCGCATGATGTTGATCGCGGCATCGTGACCGTCAAACAGGCTCGCGGCTGTGACCACGCGTACGTGGTTGGTCGGGCGATGCAGCTGCGACACGGCGTACCTCTGAAATAGTTGGATGTCCTACTAACTATAAAACTAGGACATCCAACTATCTAGCGCAAGCGTTGCACTTTGTCTCCGTGATGAGCACGCACTTTGCCAAGGAGCCGGATCATCGCCCTCTGGTCAGACTCCTTGAGCCCCGGCGCCGCAAAGACGTCTGCATTGAGGGTCTCGGTGGCTTCTTCTACGACCTCCCGACCTAGATCAGTGATCGCGGCCAACACCACGC
>JACJWW010000020.1 GCA_020636935.1 Nocardioidaceae bacterium | reverse complement strand
GGGCAACATTTCTCCACGTTATGAGCCACACCTGAGAGCCCGCTGAGCAGCGAGCCTATTTTTCATGTGAGACTGACCGGCTTTCGCAGAGCTCAACGAGCCTGCGTGTCGGATTGTTCCCGACAGCCCCAAGGGTAGGGTTTTTGTTGATCAAGCAATCAATTTGTCGACAGTCCAGGTCGGCAACCAACTCAGGAGCCGGCCATCAGCAATCCAACCGCCCCCAAGCCCGCAACCTGGAGTTTCAGCGAGTCCTATGTCGCTGAAGATGAGATCATCGCCGCCGCACGCGCTCGTGCCGAAGAAGTCGGCGTGACCCCAATCGGAGCGGGCGCTGGAGCGACGCTGCGCTTCTTGGCGTCCGTGCTTGATGCCCGCGCGGTGGTCGAAGTAGGCACCGGCACCGGCGTTTCCGGCCTCTGGATCCTGCGTGGCATGCGCTCAGACGGCGTCTTGACCTCCGTGGACACCGAAGCCGAGCACCAGCGACGCGCCAGAGAGACATTCAACGAGGCCGGCATCCCAGCACAACGGTCACGCTTGATTGCAGGCGCAGCACTCGACGTACTCCCCCGGCTGACTGACGGCCACTACGACATCGTCTTCTGCGATGGCGACAAGCACGAATATGCCGCCTATCTGAGCGAAGCCAGACGTCTGCTGAGACCTGGTGGCGTACTCGTCTTCGACAACGCCTTGTGGCATGACCAAGTGGCTGATCCGGCACAGCGAGATCCCGAGACGCTCGCCATCAGGGATCTCCTCGAGCAGATCCAGGCAGACGACACCCTGACACCGGTGTTGTTGCCCGTCGGCGACGGCCTGCTGGTGGCCAAGAAGAACTGGATGCCTGAGGGCGACTAGCCCCGACGTAGGACGATCAGCCGCGCTCGCCGGTCGGCTTGGAAACCGCCCGCTCTGGTCCAATCGCAATCGAGACGATCTCAGACTCCTCAATCAGGATTGGCGCTGCTCCAGTGAGCTTTGAGACAGGTGATTCTGCTGCTGCAGGGGCAAACTGCGCAGCAAAGGCGCTCCTAGCCGCATCGTCAACGAAGACATAGTTGCCTTCGAACCACTCGCCTTCACGCATCCGCCAGGTCTTGAAATGTAGACCCTCAAGTTGCTCGAAACGCGCGTGTGAAGACTCGCTGACATAGTCGCGCAACGCCTGAGCAATCTCAGGGTTGGCGTGCCCCAATGCCCATCTCACGGTCAAACCAGCACTCATTGCTTCCCCTCACTGTCAGACTGGACGACTGCAGAATCACCCTGCTCAAGCCAGCGCAGCAAGGTGCGGACTCCGAAGCCAGTAGGACCCTTGGTCCACTCGAAGCGATCATCTTCGGCATCGCCACTACTGGCGATGTCGAGGTGGGCCCACTCAACTCCGCGCACGAAGCGCTGCAGGAACAATGCTGCAGTGATCGCCGGCGGCCCACCAGAGGAGTTGACCGCATCGGCAACCTTCGAGGCCAATTTGGGCTCGTATTCACTCGACAGCGGCAACTCCCAGAGCGGTTCGCCTGCATCGCGTGCAGCTACGCCCAGGCTTGCGGCAAGCTCGGGGTTGGTGGCGAACAAAGCCCCCATCCGGGTGCCCAAGGCCACCTTGGCTCCCCCAGTAAGGGTGGCAATGTCGACCAAGGTCGTGGGCTTGAGCTTCTTGGCGGCGTAGGCCATGGCGTCGGCCAACACCAGCCGCCCTTCAGCGTCTGTATTCGTGATCTCGGTGGTGCGTCCGCCGTAGTGGGTGATCACATCGCCGGGTCTGGAGGCAGAGCCGCTGAGGGAGTTCTCCGCCAAGGGCAACAGTGCAGTGACTCTCACCCCGCACTTGAGTTGGTGAAGCGCAGACATGACCGAGGCAACGACAGCGGCACCGGTCATGTCTCGCTTCATGTTGGCCATCGCCTCGGCAGGCTTGATCGACAACCCGCCGGTGTCGAAGGTGATCCCCTTGCCCACCAAGACGATGTGCTCGTCTTTGCGCCGGGCATCCGCCCCCCGGGGTCGGTAGTCCAACTGGAGCATGACCGGAGGCGATGCAGAGCCTGCCCCAACCGCCAAAATGCCGCCAAACCCTTCCTTGGCTAGCCGTTCTTGGTCAAACTCGGTCACCTTGATCGAATGCCCCTTGACCAAGCTCTCGACCTCTCCGGCAAGCCACCGGGGCGACTTGACATTGGAGGGCATGGTTGCCAGCCGTCTTGCCTGCCAAGCAGCCCTCGCCTGCACAGTGGACCGCTCCAGCACCCCACGGACCCGAGCCCCCTGCTCCGAACAAACCAGATTGAGCTTCGACGCAATGGGGCTTGGTTGCTGCTCCCGGGCGCTGAGTGTGAATCCCCCCAGGACGAATCCTTCGACGAAGGCGCGTAGTTGTTCGTCATCGTCTAGCGCTCGTAGGCACACCGTGACCTCACGATGGCCACGGGTACGACGAGCCAGTGCGCCGGCAGCATTCCTCAGTTGTCCGGGGCTGCCCTCGTCGACTCCGAAAAGCAGGATTGAACGCAGGCTCTGCCCTTCGGTGAGCCCAGATGACACGGGGATCTCAACAAAGCTTCCCGGATGGGCGTCGTCCAACTCAGTCGCGGCCACCACGACACCGAGTAGGTCGACCCCAGTCTCACTCACGATGTCGTCGACAAAATGCACCTGCGGACCTTGCGAACCGATCAAGACTGGAATCGCGATCAACGATGCGCTGTCTATCTGCACGGGCGTAGCGGTGGTGGGCACGAAATCCACGACAGGTGCATCTTGGGCAAACGACGGTAGGACCACAATGAGACCTTAGTCGACCAAGGCGAAGGCCCCTGTCTCCCATTGGGAGCACAGGGGCCTTGTCAACGCGAGGGGGTTAGCCAACGACGCCTTCGAGCTCTGCCTTCAAGGCTGTCGCCTCGTCGGGCTTCAACTCAACAACGAGTCGTCCACCACCTTCGAGTGGAACCCTCATGATGATTCCTCGACCTTCTTTGGTCACCTCGAGCGGACCGTCGCCGGTACGCGGCTTCATGGCCGCCATTGAACACCTGCTTCCTTCGTCGCCTGTACGCCAAACAACCCTATTATCCCCTATGGCGCCAGTAGGCGCCATTCAGCGCCAAGCACTGAGCGCACGAAGCACTCCGTTGGGGCCAGTACGGGTGGCCTGTCGGCGGCTGAGCCGGCGCCCATATTCCACTGTGATTGCAACCCCTGCGTGGTTGCGATTGAACCAAGTCGTCATCGTCCCGTGACAAACCCCAGTGCAGTTGAACGACCGCAGGCGCAGCTTCAAACCTCTGGCGAGAGCCCTCTGGAAGCCGGGCGGCTTGTTGTCGGCAACACCAACGCCACGTAAAGGCTGGTGGAAGCTGACCAGGTACTGGGGATTGACCTCGTCGAGGAAGGCCATGAGTGCTCGGGTTTCTGGCTCTGACGCTGGCCTCGGCCCTGAATAGGTCTGCCCATAGGAACGACCCCAGTCGGTGGGGAAATTTCGGTTCAGATCTACTCCCCTGCCATTGCGTCGGGTCCGCGACTTCAGGCCATCGGGATTGACCACCGGGATCACCCACAGGTCAACACCTCGGATGGGTGCACCGTGGATCAAGTTGTTGGCGATCCGGATCGGACCGCGCTCGTCTCCGTGGATCGCAGACATCACGACGGCCTTCACCGGTGCAGTCGGATCTCCGACACGAAAGGCCAAGATTGGTCGGTCGCTGTTGGTCCGGCCAATCTCCTTGACCTCACTCACAGCGCCAACCCGCGCTGGTACGACCGAGCTTGCGGCTGGCATCAGCCACAACGACAGGCTCATGAGGAATGCCGCCGCGAAGGCGATCAGGAGGCGCAGGGTCGACCGAGTCACGATGTCAGGGGCCTTCAGCAGTCTGGTCACCAGGGCTCTGCGAACCAGCCAGTTGGCTGGCCAACCGAGCCAACAAAGCATCTACCTCGTCCATGCGATAGCCGCGCAGGCCCGTATTGAACTCAATGGTCTCCAAGTCGTGCGCAGTCACTGGCCCATCAGGCAGGCTCACCTGGCGCCGATCTGGCTGCGCAGGGCGCATGGAATCGCCGTACCCCGCTGCCACGAGAGCAACACCGCCCAGCAGCAGGATCGTCAACATGACCAAGACCCAGATCATTGCTCAGCACCTCCATTTGTGTGTGCGTCAACCATCATCTCCACCGCCACTGCCGGATCGTCGGTGACCCGGATCAAGTCGAGGTCTCTTGGAGAGATCATGCCTTCTGCCAACACCGTTGACTTCATCCAGTCCAACAAGCCGGCCCAGTGCTCCACGCCCAGTAGGACGATCGGGAATTTCGTGACCTTCTGGGTCTGCACGAGCGTCAATGCCTCGAAGACCTCATCCAGGGTGCCCATTCCGCCTGGCAGGGCGATCAATCCGTGACTGTATTTCAAGAACATCGTCTTGCGGGCAAAGAAATAGCGGAAGTTGACCGCTAGGTCGACATAGTCGTTTATGCCTTGTTCAAAGGGCAACTCGATCCCGAGACCGATGCTGAGTCCTCCAGCCAACTTGGCCCCTCTGTTGGCTGCCTCCATGGTGCCCGGACCACCGCCGGTGATCACCGCATAGCCTGCTTCGACAAGTGCCCCACCGAGTTGCTCGCCAAGGATGTAGGCCCGGTCGCCAGGTTTGCTGCGGGCAGAACCAAAGACACCAATCGCCTTGCCTACTGAGGCCAGACTGCTGAAGCCCTCGACGAACTCCGCCTGGATCCGGAGTACGCGCCAAGGGTCGGCATGCAGCCAGTCAGTGCGATCACGATGATCCAGCAGGCGTTGATCAGCAGTGCTGGTGTCAACTTGACTCCCACGAAACACCGTGGAGCCACTCAACTTGCCGATTTCACCCGACGGTTTCATCGCTCACTCACCAACCAGCCACGCAGGGCCATCTCACATCGATGCAAATCTGCGATCGGCACGAACTCATCTTGCTTGTGGGCAAAATTAGGATCACCTGGACCGAAGTTGACGGCCGGCACTCCCATAGCGGAAAAGCGCGCCACGTCGGTCCAGCCGAACTTGGGCGCGGGCACGCTCCCCGTGGCCTTCACGAACTCCTGCGCAGCGGGCAGATCCATGCCGGGCAGGGCCCCTGGCGCAGAGTCGGTGACCTCTATGTCGAAGCCGGCAAAGACCTCCGAGACATGGTCGAGCGCCTCAACCTCACTCCTGTCCGGCGCGAATCGGTAGTTGACCGTGACCACGCACTCATCTGGGATCACATTGGTGGCCACTCCGCCGGCGATCACCACGGCATTGAGGCCCTCGCGATATTCGAGCCCTGAGATGACCGGACTCCTGGCCTCATAGGAAGCGAGCCGATTGAGGATGTCGCCAGCCTTGTGGATGGCGTTGTCGCCTCGCCATCCCCTCGCTGAGTGGGCTCGCTCGCCCTTGGCCTTCACCTCGACACGCAAGGTTCCTTGGCAGCCGGCCTCAATGCCTGCATTCGAAGGCTCGAGCAGGATCGCGAAATCTGCTTCAAGCAAGTCGGGCCGCTCCCGAGCCAGCATCCCCAAGCCATTGAACTCATCAGCTACCTCCTCGGCCTCGTAGACGATGAAGGTCAAGTCGCGATTCGGTGCAGGCAGGTCGTGAGCCAACTTCAACAGGCAAGCCACCCCGCCCTTCATGTCACAGGTGCCGAGTCCGTGGAGGTTGGTGCCATCGTTGCGCACGGGCAGATTGTCGTTGAGCGGGACAGTGTCCAGGTGCCCGGCGAGTACGACGCGCTCCGCCCGCCCCAGATTGGTGCGGGCCACCAGGTTGTTGCCGATCCGCACCAGATCCAGATGCTCGAGTTTGCGCAACTCAGCCTCGATCGCATCGCAGATCTCTGCCTCATGGTGACTCACGGACTGGATATTGCACAACGCCTCAGTCAGGGCGACGACATCTTCGCAGAGGTCCAACACAGCCATGCCGCCATCTTGTCAGCATTCCACCAATCAGTCCCATCTCTGCCCACCTTGCTCACACAGGTAGCCTTCTGGCCATGCCTGAATCGACTGCTTGGGGCCACGGCCTGGCCACCATCTCGGTGTCATCCTCCGGAGCCGAGACTGTGCTCGACGCTTGGTTTCCCCAGCCACTGCTGGGCGCCTACGACGGCTCCATCACACCTGAGGAGTTGACCGCCCTCGCCGGCATCGACACTGAGCGCGGCACCCGCACCGAGGTTGTCCGAGTCGAGATCGACCTGAGCTCGCCTCCCGCTGATGCAGTCGACGCCTATTTGCGGCTGCACCTGCTCTCCCACCGCTTGATCCAGCCTCACGGAGCCAATCTCGACGGCGTTTTCGGCAAGCTCGCCAATGTCGTCTGGACCAACCATGGCCCCTGCTCGACAGTCGACTTCGAAGCCACCCGTCTCCGCCTTCGCAGCCGCGGCCCGGTGCAGGTATTCGGGATCGACAAGTTCCCCCGGATGACCGATTACGTCGTGCCGACCGGCGTACGCATCGCCGACGCTGACCGAGTGCGCCTGGGCGCTCATTTGGCCGAAGGCACCACTGTGATGCACGAGGGCTTCTGCAACTTCAATGCCGGCACCTTGGGAGCATCCATGATCGAAGGACGGATCAGCGCTGGTGTGGTCGTCGCCGACGGCTCCGACCTCGGGGGCGGCGCCTCGATCATGGGCACCTTGTCAGGTGGCGGCAAGCAGGTGATCAGCATCGGCGAGCGCTGCCTGGTCGGCGCCAATGCCGGTGTCGGGATCTCACTGGGCAACGACTGCGTCGTTGAGGCTGGACTCTATGTGACCGCCGGCACCAAGGTGGCCTTGGTCGGTCAGGATCAAACCGTGAAGGCTGCTCAACTGTCCGGCGTTGACAACTTGCTCTTCCGCCGCAACTCCCAGACCGGAAGCGTGGAAGCCGTAGCCACCGCCAAACAGGGCATCGAACTCAACGCGGCCCTGCACGCAAACTAGGCGTCTGTGCGCGCTCGACTGGTCTTCGTGGTCGCGGCCCTCGCGATCATCCTCGGGGTGGGCTGGGCCTTCTTGAAAGGGACCGGCCCACTGCCGGATCCAGAAGGCTGCACCGCACGAACTGCTGGCCGCACCGTCTTCTTGAGCCTGGACCAGGCCGAGAATGCCACCTTGATCAGCGCGATCGGCGTACAACGCGGATTGCCCGCGCGAGCAGTGTCGATCGCCCTGGCAACTGCCTATCAGGAGAGCAAGATCCGCAATCTCAATCACGGCGACCGGGACTCCTTGGGCATCTTCCAGCAGCGACCGTCCCAAGGCTGGGGCACGCCCGCACAGGTCCGTGACCCTGTCTATGCGATCAACAAGTTCTACGACGCTCTGGAGAAGGTGCCCAACTACGAGTCGATGCGGATCACTGTGGCCGCCCAGGAAGTGCAACGCTCCGGCTTCCCAGAAGCCTACGAAGATCACGCCCCCGACGCACGTGCTCTGGCCAGCGCTCTCACCGGCTACAGCAGTGGCGGGCAGTTCTCCTGCATCGTCCGCGAAGCCAGCTATGACACCCGGATCAGCCGCACCATTGCGCTGCTGGATGACGCCTACGGCGAGAGCATCCGGGTGACCCGCATCTCCGAGAAGCGCGAGATTTATGTGACCGCTGTCGGCGAGGACGGTGAAGGCCGAGTCGGCTGGTCCGTCGCCCAGTTCCTGATCGCGCACGCCCAGACCCAAAACATCAAGACCGTCAGCTACAGCGGGCTCACCTGGCGCTCGGGCAACAAATCCGAAGATGGATGGGTCGGCACACCAGCGCCCGACCCGAAGGTGAGTGTCGAGTTCGGTTAGGCCGACTCTGCGGCCAACCGAGCCGCACCGGCCGCAACCCGCTCGTCTGTGGCAGTGAAGGCCACGCGCACGTGCTGGGCCCCAGCGGCACCGTAGAAGGTGCCCGGAGCCACCAAGATGCCGCGCTCGGCCAGCCAAGCAACCGTTTCTTGGGCAGGCTCGTCGCGGGTCGCCCACAGATAGAGCGAAGCCTCCGAATGATCGATCCGGAAGCCAGAGCCCTCCAAGGCCGTCTTGAGCTGGGCTCTTCGCGCCGCATACAGGGCGTGTTGGGCAGCGACATGGTCGTCATCATTGAGAGCAGCCACCATCGCGTGCTGCATGGGGGTCGGCATCATCAGCCCGAGATTCTTTCGTACGGCGAGCAACTCACCGACCACTGCTGGGTCACCTGCCACGAAGGCACAGCGGTAGCCCGCGAGATTGGAGCGTTTTGACAACGAGTGCACCGACAGAAGCCCGTCAATGGAGCCCCCGTTGATCTCCGGATGCAGGATCGAGATCGGCTCTGCCTCCCAGGCGCATTCCAAATAGCACTCGTCACTGACCAGCAAGACACCACGCTCACGACACCAGTCCACGACCTTGCGCAGGTGCTCGGCAGGCAGCACCTTGCCCGTCGGATTGGATGGGCTGTTGAGCCAAAGGAGCTTCGGAGTCCGGGGCCCGATTGCGGTCAGAGAGTCCGTAGCCATGATCTCGGCACCCACCAGCGCGGCACCCACCTCATAGGTGGGATATGCCAAGGCAGGCTGCACAATGAGGTCACCGGGCCCGAGGCCCAAGAACGTAGGCAGGCCAGCAATCAACTCCTTGGAGCCGACGGTCGGAAGGACCCCGTCAGGGGCGAGGCCGGTCACCCCGAAGCGGCGCGCCAGCCAGTCGACGCATGCTTGACGAGTGCTTTCCAACCCGACGGTCATGGGATAGCCAGGTGCGTCGCTGGCGGCAATCAATGCCTGTTGTACGACCGCAGGCGTGGGGTCCACCGGGGTACCGACGGACAAATCAACGATGCCCTCAGGATGAGATCGGGCTTTGGCCGCGAATGGGGCCAACGAGTCCCAAGGGAAGTCGGGCAGTCGGCGTGAAACCGGGATGGAGCTGGGGATCAGGCGTCCTGGTTTTGAGGCGGCAACGCCGCAACCATGGGGTGATCGCTGTCGATCTCACCCAACTTGGCCGCACCACCGGGGCTGCCGAGCTCGTCGAAGAAGTGCACGTTTGCGTCGTAGTACTCCTTCCACTCCTCAGGGGTGTCATCTTCGTAGTAGATGGCTTCTACCGGGCAAACCGGCTCACAGGCACCACAGTCAACACACTCATCGGGGTGGATGTAGAGCATCCGCTTGCCTTCGTAGATGCAGTCGACGGGGCACTCATCGACACATGCACGATCTTTGACATCCACACACGGTTGGGCGATGACGTAGGTCACCTGGGCCTCCTGGCAATAGGTCCATTGAAGGGAACGACGCCACTCTAATACCCAACGTGGTCATAATCACCACCCCTCCCCAACATCTGGTCTCAGACACGGAGATCTAACATGCCCACATGGAAGCGCGACCGGGCCAACATCAGCTTGGACCCCATGTCGTCGACCAACGCGTGGTGATCCGCTACCTGCTCGAGGGCCAGGCCGGCCCGACCGGAGGCCCAGCGATGACCGACGTGCTTGGCGTGTGTGAATCCTGGGTCGACGGCGTTGCTGGAGTACGCCGCAGCGACGGCGCTCTGGTCAGGATCCCCACTTCTTTGATCGTCTCTGGCAAGCCTGTGCCACCACGCCCGTCTGTGCGCTTGCGCACCGACCCTGGCGTGGCCGAGAGATTGGCCATCGATGTCTTCAAACCGCTCACCGAAGACTTGGGGCAATGGGTGCTGCGTGCCCAGCGAACCACCCGGCCGCGGCTCTTCAGGCGAGCAAACTCTGCCCTGGCATTCGGTGATCCGGGCGTGCCCTTGGCCCACGCCCTCGATCGAGTTTGCGAGTTCTACGCCGCCCACGATCGAGCGCCACTACTGCAGGTCGAGCGCGACGGGCAATGGGAACAACCCGTCCTCGACCTCGGCTGGCAAGACGACGGGGGCAACGAAATGTGGGTCGTGGGGATCAGTCAGGCCCTCCGTAGGATCGCGTCGGGGCAACGCGTCGTAATCAGCACAGATGACGACGAGGCAGTGGCTTGGAAGCAAGACCAGGCCGAAGGCCGCGCGCTGGTCAGTGGCGATTGGCTGTGCATCCACGATGTCTTCGTGGAGCCTGAGTATCGCGGGCAATATCTGGCCACAGCGATCGTTTCAGAACTGCTCGAGTGGGGCGCCGAACGCGGCGCCCGCACCGCGTGGATGCATGTGGAGAGCAGCAATATGCCCGCGATCAGCCTCTACGACAGCTTGGGATTCATGCCTCACCACGCAAGTCGCTATCTGCGACCAGCCAGTTGAGCAGCACAGCCCCCTAGGCTTCAGATCAACCGCGGGGGCTTTGAGTCAGCAGTCGAGCCCGGCAAAGAGGTCGTCTTCCAAGTCGCTGCCCGAGGCTGGGCAGGCAACCCCCTTGGCGATCCGGAAGAACTCCTCACCCCATATCTCATTGCCAAGGTTGTTTGACAACGCAAAGAAGGGGCCGTCAACGGTGATCTGGGTGGCATGAGCCTTCATTGCTGCCATCTTTTGCTCGGCATGAGCTCGCGCATCGACCCGGGCCGTCAACGCATCGTCCTCCACGACGAAAGGCGGCAGGGATGACTCGTCAAATCCTTCGAAACCAGTAGCTTCTCCAGACTCTCGCAGATGCTTGATGCCGGCACGCATCTTGCTGGCTGACATCGCACCCCAATAGATCTTGGCGATGTCATGGGGTTGACCTAGGTCTGGCTTGTAGCTGGGTACGGCGGCAAGTTGAGCGGCGTACATCGCCACCCGGTGGGCCTGAATGTGATCTGGATGGCCGTAGCCACCGAACTCGTCATAGGTCACCATCACCTGTGGGCGCACTTCACGGATGACTTGCACCAGATGGTCGGCGGCCTCAGTCAAGTCTGCATGCCAGAAGGCATTCTCGTGCACATCATCTGCCGCGATCGCATGCCCGTCGGCATGCCATTTCATCCCCGAATCACGGTAGGTCTGGAAGCCACCTAGGTAGCGATGATCTGTGACCCCCAAGACCTCCATCGCATTGCTCAACTCGACCTGGCGTTGCTCGGCGAGGGTGTCGTCTTGGTCGGCAGCCATGTGCGCAAACTCAGGAACCAAGATCTCGCCCATCTCACCGCCGGTGCAGGTCACCAAGGTCACCCCAACACCCTCAGCTACATATTTCGCCATGGTCGCGCCTTGCCCGATGCTCTCGTCATCGGGATGAGCATGCACAAGCAGGAGCCTCTTGGAAGGGGTAGCCATGCCACAACCCTAATGCCCATCACATCGGGGTTCAGATGGCCACCGATGCGGTGGAATCACAACGTGGTGGCGCCGCTGGCCCAGCCTGCCGTGCGGGGCGAATGATCGATTATCTCGGGGCAATAGGTGCCGCTGAAATTAGTCGGCATGCAACGATTGCAATGGATGCACAGTGACGGCGTCGTGGCATCGGCAGCAATCCGGTTGACGAGGTCAGGCTCGCGCAGCAATGACCGCCCCATGGCCACGAAGTCGAATCCCGCGTCCAGGGCCCGGTCAATGGATGGGCGATCCACGATGCCACCCAGTGCGATCAGCGGCGACTTGATCTCCGCACGCACCTTGAGCGCCTTGTCGAGCAGATAGTTGTCTTCATAGGGATAGGTCTTCAAGAAGGACTTGCCTGCCACCTTCATGACACTCTTCATCGGCTGCTCCATGGCATCAACGAACTCGCCGACAGGCACATCGCCACGGAAGAGATACATCGGATTGAGCAGCGAACTGCCAGCAGTCATCTCCATGGCATCTACAGACCCGTCGGACTCCAGCCACTTGGCAGTCTGGATGCTCTCCTCGATCGTGATCCCGCCACGCACACCATCGGTCATGTTTAGTTTTGCGATGATCGCGATCCGATCACCAATTGCGTCGCGGACAGCCTGCCCAATCCGTCGAGCCACCTTGGCCCGGTTTTCCAAGGAGCCACCGTATTCGTCTTTGCGGTGGTTGACCTTCGGGCTCAGGAATGCGCTGGCGAAATAGCTGTGACCGAAGTGCACTTCAACGGCGTCGAAGCCAGCCTCGACTGCTCGCTTGGCAGCATTGCCGTGGGCTTGGATGACCCGCTCAATGTCCGCTGGCTTGGCCTTACGCGTGACTCGCCCGGCTAGGTTTGGGAAAGCCCTGCTGGGCCCGATGGCTGGCATCTTGTTGCCCCGCGGATCAGCTACTGGGCCTCCGTGGCCTATCTGAGCAGAAGCCGCAGCGCCGTGGGCATGGATCGCGTCGGTGAAGGCACGCAATCCGGGCATCGCCTCACTCGTCCACTGGAGTTGGTCACCGTCAGTGCGTCCATCTGGCGCCACTGCACAATAGGCGAGGGTGGTCATGCCAACCCCACCCTCGGCATAGGCAATGTGGAAGTCAATCAGCTCCTGTGTCATCCGGGATTTGTAGGCCAAGCCCTCATTGGTGGCCGCCTTGATCACCCGATTCCGCAGGGTGATCGGACCCAACTTGGCAGGGGCGAAGGGGTCAGTCACGATGCCATTCCTCTCGAAGCAGTGAATACATCACCATGTCATTGAACCTACCCGAACGAAACTGCGACCCACGCATAATGCCTTCGCGGGTGAAACCGAGCCGCTCCAAGACCTTCTGCTCGGGCAGATTGGTCACATCGGTCGAGGCCTCGACTCGGTTGACCAAGGTATGGCGAAAAAGCAGATCGGTGGCCAACTTCTGGGCCTGAAAGCCATATCCCTTGCCGCGGTGGGGGCCAGCAATGTAGACGCCAAGCATGGGGCATCTGGACGGATCGTTGGGCCCATAAGCGACCCAACGCCAACCCACCGTGCCGATCAAATCCCCATCGACCTCAATGCCCAGATGCCCGTCGCGGTCCAACCGCGCAGACGGCACTTCGACCCGGGGCACTGGTGGTCCGTAGTCCTCGTATTCGGTGTCATCTGACCAAAGCGGCAGGTCATCGGGCAACACGGCCCGGAGTCTCAAAGACATAAAGCCAGCCAATCACACAGGCGGATCATCTGGGCCCGCTCACTCAGAAGCGATTGCGTCGAGCACCTTCATCCGCGAGGCCCGGATGGCCGGGATGACCGCTGCGATGAGTCCGACCAAGACCGCAATCCCCAAGAAGACCACCAGTTGCGAGAGCGGGAGAGCCAACGATCTCAACTGGTCACGCATCGCATAACGCAACAACGCACCAAAGATCAGACCCAAGCCCAAGCCAAGCGCTGCCCCGAGCACTGCGATAGTGACCGACTCCAAGGCCACCATCAGCCGCAATCGAGCTCGGGACAGGCCCACGGCGCGCAATAGACCAATCTCGCGAGTCCGCTCCAAGACCGACAACCCGAGAGTATTGATGATGCCGATCACCGCAATCACAATCGCCAGAGCCAAGAGCCCATAGATGATGTAAAGCAACTGGTCGACCTGCCCGCGAATGCTCTTGGAGAACTCCGCACGGTCTTGCAGTGGCACGATCGGGATCGGTTTGAGGATCTTCTCCAGTTGGCTCCGCACATCAGCCTTGTTGACCCCATCGGCCAAGTTGATATTCAAAGCGGTGTCCTGGCGCGAGATCCCGGCAGCAGCAAACACGTCGAAAGGCACCGTCACACTGCTGGTGACAGCGGTTTGCTCATCGAAAATGCCGGCGACCGTCGCCTGAAGCGGCGCCCTCGAGTCGAACTTCAAGGTGACTTCGTCACCGACCCCCACTCCAAGATCCTTGGCCTGCCCGTTACCTAGGAGCACTTGCTTGCCCGACAGGTTGTCAGTGCCTGCGATCATGTCCAGCTTGTTTATCTTGTAGAAGTTCTCGTCATTGGCCGAGGCATAGGCTCGCTTGCCGTTGATCTTGACCGGCACACTCTGCTGTTGTGACAAGACCGCGACTCCCGGCTCCTTGCGCATCATGTCTGCAAGAGCAACTGGGAAGGACGAAAAGCTGGGGCTCTGCACGATGAAATCGGCCTGGAAGGTCTTGTCGACGACGTCTTCGATCGACTTGTTCATCGAGGCTGCCATGACTCCGATGGTGGAGACCAAGGCCAGTCCGATCATCAGCGCTGATGCGGTGGCGCCTGTGCGCCGTGGGTCGCGCAGCGCGTTGTTGCCAGCCAATCGACCCGGCATTCCAAACAGGACCGCAAAAATCCCCCTGCAGGCCAACAGGACTGGTTTGCCAATCACCGGGGAGATCACCGCGACAGTGATGATCCAGATGAAGGCGCCGGCACCGATCCAGGCAGCGTCATTGCCCGGGGCGCCGACCACGCCGTACGCCGCGACAGCTGCGCCGACCACCAAGAAGAAGGCTCCGTAAAGGGTACGGCGGCCTAGGGTGACCGGCCGCCCCGGCGCATCACCCTGCATCGCTGCGACCGGAGGCACCCTGGAAGCCCGACGAGCCGGCACAAAGGCCGCGAGCACGGTCACGACAACGCCAACGCCCATGGAGATGGCGATGCTTTGGCCGGTGATCGCCAGCGAATCGGTTGCGATGGTCAGGCCAAATGAGGTGAATGCCTTTGCCAAGCCGATGGCCAGCACCCAGCCCAAGGCAATCCCCATGCCAGAGGCCAGCACGGACATCACGAAGGCCTCGATCAGCACCATCCGGGTCACTTGTGAGCGACGGGCACCCAAGGCACGCAGGAGCGCCAGCTCGCGCACTCTTTGGGCCACCAGGATTGAGAAGGTGTTGACGATGATGAAACCACCGACCAGCACTGCGATCAGCGCGAAGACAAGCAAGAAGGTGGAGATGATGCCAAGGAATTGATTGACCTGGGACTGCGACTCCTTCACGAGTTTGTCTGCAGTTGCTGCCTCGAAGCCCGCGGGCAGCACGGGTTTGGCGATTGCAGCCAACTCCTTTTGGGAGACACCAGGCTTGCCATTGAGCGCGATCTGGGTGAAGACATCGCGACCACCCAGGAATATCTCCTGGGCCTGCTTGGTGTCGAAGAAGAGCAGAGTCGCTCCTGCAGTGCCGCCACCAGAGAAGGTGGCCACTCCGACCAGCTTTGCCTCACGATGCATCTCGCCATAGGGCGAGACCATCGACACCTTGTCGCCGACCTCGTAGCCAGCCCGCTTGGCTGAACTCGCGTCGATCAGCACCTCACCCATCCGTTTGGGATAGGTGCCTTCAGTGATCTCCAGGGTCTGGGTGCCGAGCATGTTGCGAGTGTCGGTGTAGTTGAAGGCCAGGGTCGGGGCTCCCTGCCCGCCAAGGACTCGGCCCTTCTTGGTGAGCAGGGCCATCCCGATGCCGTTGACCACGCCGTGGGCTTGGTCGACCTGGGGCAAGGCAGCCAACTTGTCGAGCGAGTCGCGGCCGATCGTGGCATTGCTGACCGAGAAGCCGGTGTTGGCGGACGAGCCGACCGGGCGGATCGTCACCTCCGGCGTCGATCCCTTGATGATGTTGTCAAAGGTGGATTGCAGGCCGTGACTGAAGACCAGCACGCCCGACAAGAAGCCGACTCCGAGCACAATCGCCAAGGTGCTCATCACGAGCCGCAACTTGTGCTGCAGCAAGTTGCGCAAGGTCACGCGAAGCATCAGGCTCCTGCCTGACCAACAGCAGGAGCGTTCATGGCAGCCTCTTGCAACTCAGACATGTGCTGCAGCACCGACTCCCTGGTTGGGTTGACCGTTTCATCGACCAGTCGGCCGTCTGCCATGAACACCACTCGGTCGCAGTACGACGCAGCAACCGCATCGTGGGTGACCATCACGACGGTCTGCCCGAACTCATCCACGGACCGGCGCAGAAAGCCCAGGACCTCTGCCCCTGAAGTGCTGTCGAGATTGCCAGTGGGCTCATCGGCGAAGACGATCGCTGGCTTGCTCATCAATGCTCGGGCACAGGCCACGCGCTGTTGTTGGCCGCCAGAGAGTTGGCTGGGCCTGTGTTTGAGCCGATCTCGCAGGCCGACTGAGTCGATCACTTGGTCAAACCATTGCGGGTCGGGCTTCTTTCCTGACAACGACAACGGCAGACAGATGTTTTCTTCCGCGGTCAGGCTCGGCACGAGATTGAAGGCCTGGAAGACGAAGCCCACCTGTTCGCGACGCAGTTGAGTGAGCGCATTGTCGCGCAGACTGGCCAACTCCGTGTCATTGATCAGGGCATGACCGCTGGTCGGCTTGTCAAGGGCGGCCATGCAATGCATCAGCGTCGACTTGCCCGAGCCCGACGGCCCCATGACCGCGGTGAACTGGCCGGCGTACAAGTCGATGGTGACGCCATCAAGGGCGCGTACGGCGGACTCACCGCTGCCGTAGACCTTGGTCAGCTCCACGGCCTGGGCGGCGATCTGTCGGGCTCGGGAGCCGCGAGTCTCTGCAGTCATGGCAATAGTGTGCCGGGTCGCCGGTCAGTCTTGCTCCATCGCCTTGTCGAGTCTTTGTTTGGCGTCGTCAAGAGCGGCCTGACAGATATTGGCCAACTCCTCACCCTTCTCCCACAAGGCCAACGACTCGGCCAGACCAATGCCACCCTGCTCAAGGGTGCGGACAACCTCGACGAGTTGGTCGCGGGCTTGCTCATAACTTGGCTTCTCACTCACGTGGGGAGTCCTTTCGTGGGTCGATCGGGTCGTCGGCATCTGGATCAAGCAAGGGCACGAGCTCAACGCGTTTGGTGGTCGCCTGGATGCGCCCCTGGGCCAACCGGATGGTCAAATCCGCACCAGACTCGAGGGCGTCGAGCTCGGACAGTGCTGCGCCATCAGGGCCGGAGACGACTGCATATCCTCGCCGCAGCGTGGCCAAGGGTGAGAGCGAGCGCACTCGGGCCAAGTGATGGGTCAGGTCGGACTGCTCGCTGGCGACCACTTGACCCAAGTTGCGACGCGCCCGATCACGCAGATCATCGATCTCACGCGCCCGCTCAGCAAGCCCATTGCGCGGGTCGGCCAGGCTGGGGCGAGAGCGCAGCGACTGCAACGCTTGAGTCTCGCGTTGCACCAGCCCGAGCAGTGCTTGGCGAGCACGGTGTCGCGCTTGGGCGATCTGTTGCAACTCAGTGTCGATGTCGGGCACCACCCGCTTGGCTGCGTCGGTGGGGGTGGCCGCCCGCACGTCGGCCACGAGATCGAGGATCGGACTGTCCGGCTCGTGCCCGATGGCGCTGATCACCGGGGTCTTCATCGCGTGTACGGCACGGATCAGCGCCTCATCGGAGAAGGGCAGTAGGTCTTCGGTCGAGCCGCCACCACGGGCCACGATGATCACGTCAACCTCAGGATTGGCCTCCAACCGCTCCAGAGCCACCAACACCTCAGGCACCGACTTGACGCCCTGCATGGAGGCATAGGCAAGCTCGAAGACGACCCCGGGCATCCTGCGCCGAGCCACTTCGACCACATCACGCTCCGCGGCCGAACCTTGAGCCGTCACCAGACCGACTCGATGTGGCATGAACGGGATCGGTCGCTTCAGCTCAGGCGCAAACAGGCCCTCGGCGGCCAGCAACTGGCGCCGCCGCTCAAGCAAGGCCAACAGCTCGCCCTCGCCAACCAGCCGCAACTCGCGCACCCGCAACGACAGGCTCGCCCGAGCCGTATAGAAGTTGGGTTTGGCATGGACCACGATCTGGGCGCCTTCAACCAGCGCCGTTGGCAAGGCGTCGATGATCAGCCGGTCACAGGTCACCTCGATGGACATGTCGGCGAGCTCATCTCGCAGGGTCATGAAGACGATATTGCGGCCCGAGCGCCGACTCACCTGGGTCAACTGTCCCTTGACCCAGACCGCACCCAAACGATCGATCCAACCCCCGATCGCCTGGACCACTGCTCGCACGGAGGCAGGATTGTCTGCGGAAGTATCCATGCCCATGAGCAGAACCCTATGCGAGGCGTCCGACATCGGCAGCCAACCAAGCTCGGCCTAACATGGGAGTCATGACTGACTTGGGCACCCCGGCGGTTTTGTCGCCGCAAGAAGCCGAACGAGCCGTCAGCTTGGCTGCTCCCCGCGGCTACTGCGCTGGCGTCGATCGAGCCGTGATCACCGTCGAGAAGGCCCTCGACCTGTACGGCGCCCCGGTCTACGTGCGCAAGCAGATCGTGCACAACAAGCATGTGGTCGCCGACTTGGAGTCCCGCGGCGCAATTTTCGTCGAAGAGCTTGATGAGGTGCCCGAAGGCTCGACCGTGGTTTTCTCGGCCCACGGCGTGAGCCCCGCCGTACATCATGAGGCCGCGGAGCGTGGCCTGAAAACCATCGATGCCACCTGCCCGTTGGTGACCAAGGTGCACCACGAGGCCAAGCGTTTTGCCTCCGATGACTACGACATCTTGCTGATCGGCCACGAGGGGCACGAAGAGGTCGAAGGCACCGCAGGCGAGGCCCCTGAGCACATCCAACTCGTGCAGGGCCCAGACGACGTGGCCAATATTGTCGTGCGTGACCCAGACAAGGTCGCTTGGCTTTCACAAACCACTTTGTCTGTCGATGAGACCATGCAGACGGTCGAGGCGATCCGCAAGCGTTTCCCGAATCTGCTGGATCCGCCCAGTGATGACATCTGCTATGCCACCCAAAACCGCCAGATGGCGATCAAGGAGATCAGCAAGGACGCCGATCTCGTGATCGTGGTCGGCTCGGCCAACTCTTCAAACTCGGTACGCTTGGCCGAGGTCGCCCTCGAAGCTGGAGCCAAGTCAGCCCACCGCATCGACGATGCCAGCGAGATCGACCCAGGTTGGCTCGAAGGGGTCACCAAGGTCAGCGTCACCTCTGGGGCCTCGGTGCCTGAAGATCTCGTGCAGGGCGTGTTGAGATTCCTCAGTGACCACGGCTATCCCGACGCGCAGGCAGTGCACAGCGCCGAGGAGTCGTTGATCTTTGCGCTCCCCCCTGAGCTACGTCGCGACATGCGCAAGCTCGGCAAGGGCTGAGTCGTGGCGCGCTATCTCGACGTACACCCCATTGACCCTCAGAGTCGGTTGATCGACCAGGCTGTCAATCTGCTCCATGACAACGGATTGCTCGCTTATCCCACCGACTCGGGATATGCCTTGGGGATCGCATTGGGCAATCGTGACGGACTCGACCGGATCAAGAAGCTCCGCGAGCTCGACGACAAACATCACTTCACGTTGGTCTGCAGGGACTTTGCCCAACTCGGGCAACTCGTGCACTTGAGCAATAGCGCTTTTCGAGCGATCAAGGCGGCGACTCCAGGCCCGTACACCTTCATCCTGCCCGCCACCGCAGAAGTACCCAAGCGTCTGATGCATCCCAAGAAGCGCACCGTTGGGGTCAGGATCCCTGAGCATCGCGTTGTCTCCGCACTCCTGGAGGCAATGGGCGAACCGATCTTGTCGAGCACCTTGATCCTGCCCGGTGAGTCCGCTGCGATGAGTGATGGCTGGACGGTCAAGGAGACCCTGGACAACTTGGTCGATGTCGTCATCGAAGCTGGTGAAGTCGGCACCGACCCCACGACAGTCGTCGACTATTCCTTGGATGCGCCAGCGGTTGTCAGGGTCGGCGCTGGTGATCCTTCGCGCTTCGAGTGACTTGCACGATCGGCTCTAGCCCGTTTGGTGAGCACTTGATGTCTGATTGCCAGGATCAACAGACAAAGCCCGTATCCAATCACGAGGGCGGCCGAGCGATGGGTCAGACCAGAGACGAATGCCTGAGCGCGACTGTCGGTCAGTGACGTCAACATGTCGCGAGCGAAAACAGAAATGATCAGCAAGATGCCCGCCATCAACAATGGTGGGAGTACGCCGATCACGAAGAAGTCACTCTTGCGGACCCCCAGCGCTGCCGCGATGCAGATCATCACGAAACCAATGTCGAAGACCAAACCCAGGCTGGGTGAGATGAGTAGGTCAAAGGCAGCCAAAAGCACCCCAGAGGTGATGGCCAACCTGACCACACGACGCCCCGAGGAGTTCCCTTCTTCCCACAGCGTGGGTGCGCTCATGCCCCCAAACTAGGGCAATCCGCGTCAGAGTCTGGAAGCCGCGCCGGAGCGTCTTCAAGATCCAACTCCCCACGCTGGGGAGTCAAGGAGGTCAACAACTCCGGAGCAGACAACGAACGGACCGGCTCGGTGACCGCGTTTGGGCTCGGCAGTGCGGCGGTGGTCACCTGCAAGTCCTCGAACTGACGGGCACTGACCAAGACCCGACTCTCCAACGAGCCGATCGCCTTGTTGTAAGCCGTCGCAGCCCCGGTCAGGCTCTTCCCGAGAGCTTCCAGATGACCTCCCATCGTGGCCAGGCGCTCATGCAATTGCCGACCCAACTCGTGGATCTCGCGGGTGTTCTCGGCCAAAGCTGCGGTCGTCCAGCCATGGGCAATCGTGCGCAACAGGCCGATCAAGGTGATTGGGGAAGCCAAGATGACATTGGCGGCCGCTGCATGATCGAGGAGCTGACTGTCATGCTCCAAGGCAGTCGCCAAGGCAGACTCCGTGCCCACGAAGAGCACCACAAATTCAGGGGTGGAGTCCATCAACGACCAGTATCGCTTGGAAGACAGGTCGGCAATGTGCTTGCGCACCTGCCTGACATGGCGGGTGAAGTGATCGGCCTGTTCGTCTGGATCCTCGGTGCTCACCGCGTCGAGATAGGCATCAAGGGGCACCTTTGCATCAACCACTATTTGGCGCCCGCCGGCCAGGTGCACCACCAGGTCAGGCCGCAACGGGCCCTCAGGGGTCGCGATGGTCTGCTGCTCCACGAAGTCGCAGTGATTGGCCATGCCGGCCAGCTCGACAGTACGCCGTAGGTGCTGCTCGCCCCAGCGACCCCGGCTCGCGGGTTTTCGCAGCGCAGTGGACAAGGCCCCCGTCTCGCGACGCAAGTCGGCATTGGCATTGCGCATCTCGTCGACCTGCTGATTGAACTGCCCCTGCCACGACGCCTGCTGTCGATCAGCGTCACGCAACTGCTCATGCAGCCGATCAATGCTGGCTCGGATGACCGCCTGGTCGTCGGCTCGTGCCTTCAAGTGAGCGGCCAACTCACCTGTTGCCGACCGAGATCTCGCATGGACGAGAGCCATCAGCCCAAGCCCTCCCATGAAGGCGATGACGATGGCCAGCAGCGCTACCCAAATCTCCATGCATCCATGATCAGCTGCCGCACCGACAATTCGAGGTCATCGGCGCGACTGGCCGCTTAGGGCCGCGGATCGGCGTACTCAGTCAGCCAGGTCGACGATCACCGGCGCATGATCGCTGGCGCCTTTGCCGGCTCGCTCGTCTTTGTCGACCCAGGCATTGGTGACCCTTGCCGCTGCCACCGCATCAGCAAGCACGAAGTCGATCCGCATGCCTCTGTTGCGCTCGAATCGCTGATGGAAGTAGTCCCAGTAGGTGTAGCCATCGGTGCCTGGCGCATGCGGTCGCACGACATCGGCGTACCCGCTGTCCAAGAAGCGTTGGAAGCGCTCGCGCTCCTGCGGAGTAACGTGTGTGGAGCCGCGGAAAGCCGAGATGTCGTAGACGTCTTCATCTTGCGGGGCGACATTCCAGTCGCCCACCAGCACGGTGGGGCGATCCGGCTCCTTGACCACCTCGTGCAAACGATCCAGCCACTCGAGTTTGTAATCGAAGTGCGGATCATCTGGTTTGCGTCCATTGGGCACATACAAAGACCACACCCGGACTCCCCCGCAAGTCGCCGAGATGGCTCGGGCCTCAGGATCGCCCTGCCACGCAGGCATCCCATCAAACCCGATCTGCACATCATCAAGGCCCACCCGCGAGAAGATCGCGACGCCATTCCACTGGTTGTAACCCACCGCGGCCGCCTCGTAGCCCATCGAGGCCAGACCCATCAGGGGCAACTGCTCATCACGAGCCTTGGTCTCCTGCACGGCGAGTACGTCGATCTCGTGGCGTTGCACGAAGGCCTCGACCCGATCGATCCGTGAGCGCAGCGAGTTGACATTCCAGGTGGCTAGTCGCATGGATCGATCCAAGCAGCACGATTAGTTGCCCGGCGTACCACTCCCCTAGAATCACCCCACGTGGCACTCACAATCGGCATCGTCGGACTCCCCAACGCAGGCAAGTCGACGCTCTTCAACGCCCTGACCCAAAACGACGTACTCGCGGCGAACTATCCATTTGCCACGATCGAGCCAAATGTAGGCGTGGTCGCCGTGCCCGACGACCGGCTCAACACCTTGGCCAAGATCTTCGGGTCAGCCAAGATCTTGCCCGCAACCGTCGAGTTCGTCGACATCGCCGGCATCGTGCGCGGCGCCTCCGAGGGCGAAGGATTAGGCAACAAGTTTCTCTCCCACATCCGTGAAGCTGCAGCGATCTGCCAGGTCACCCGAGTCTTCCGCGACGAAGACGTGACCCACGTCGACGGCAAAGTCGACCCCGCCTCAGACATCACCACCATCCAGACCGAGATGATCTTGGCTGACCTGCAAACCGTCGAAAAGGCGATCCCCCGACTGGAGAAGGAAGCCAAGGGCAACAAGGAGATCTTGGCCAACGTCGCTGCAGTCAAAGAGGCCCAAGAAGCCCTCGAGTCCGGTACGCCGATCATCGCCACCTCGATCGACCTCACCTTGATCCGCGAGCTTTCGCTGCTCACGGCAAAGCCCTATCTATATGTCTTCAACTGCGACAGCGACGAGCTCGGCGACGAAGACCTCAAGGCGCAGATGCGTGAACTCGTCTCACCTGCCGAGGCCATCTTCCTTGACGCCAAAGTCGAGGCCGAGCTCGTCGAACTCGGTGACGAGGACGAGGCCCGCGAGATGCTGCACGAGATGG
>JACJWW010000002.1 GCA_020636935.1 Nocardioidaceae bacterium | reverse complement strand
AAGTAGACACGGATGGTTCTTTGGAGATTGCGCGGAGGTCAAGAGGCACTCCCCGCATCGCCAATCGCCTGCTCCGCCGGGTGCGCGACTACGCCCAAGTGCGGGCAGACGGAGTGGTGACCCAGGCTCTCGCACATACCGCTTTGGAGCTCTTCGAAGTGGATGAGATTGGCCTCGACCGGCTGGATCGAGCCGTGCTGAGCGCTCTTTGTGAGCGATTCGCGGGTGGGCCAGTCGGCCTGAGCACGCTGGCTGTTGCAGTGGGGGAGGAGCGCGAAACCGTCGAGGAGGTGGCCGAGCCCTTCTTGGTGCGCAATGGTTTTATGGCTCGCACCCCAAAGGGGCGGATCGCCACGGCCATGGCTTGGCGCCACTTGGGCATCGCCGTTCCACGAGAAAGCAAAGCAAGCGGCTCTCCAGAAGGTAGCCTTCATCCCGACATGGATTTGTTTGACGATTAGCCACCACCTACCCGGTGTTGGTTTGGCCGTTACACTTGCGCGGCGATGTTGCCGACAGTGACATCGACCAGATCAACCCATTGACTCGGAGTCCCGATTGAGCAGCGCGCTGCAGTACCTCGTGATCCTGGTTGCCCTCTTGGGCTTCTGGGCGATCGTGGTCAGGCCCACCCGCAAGCGACAGCGCGAGGCCGAGCAGATGCAATCGGCCTTGGTCGTTGGAGATCGGGTGCTGATGTCGGCTGGAGTCTTCGGCACGCTCAAGGAGATCAATGATGATCGGGTGAAGATCGAGATCGCCCCGGGCACCGTGATCGAGGCGATGCGCCAGGTCGTGATCGAGAAGCAGGACGATGTTGGGCGTGCCGAGCATCCACTAGCCAATGGCGGCGACGCCACGGAAGAAGACTGAGGGAGACACACGCGGTGGCAGCAAAGAACTACCGACCGGGGCGGACTCTGGGCATTTTGGGTGTCGGGATTGTGATCCTCTATGTCTTGGCCTATGTGGCCGGCACGGTTGGTCTACCTGCAGACAACAATCCTTGGAAGCCGCGCCTGGGCCTTGACCTTGAAGGTGGCACCCGGATCACCTTGACCGCTCTTGGTGACAGCAAAGACATCACGCCCGAGAAGTTGCGTCAGGCAGCAGGCATCGTGGAGTCTCGGGCCAATGGCAGCGGCGTTTCTGAGGCCACGGTGGCGACTCAGGGCAACAAGAACATCGTCGTGGAGATCCCGGGGAAGAATGCTCAGAATCTCGTTGATTCGGTGAAGCGCACCGCCCAATTGCGTTTCCGACTGGTCGCTGGCCAGCCACAACCCGGTACGGCGGCTCCGAGCAGTGCTGCAAGTCCATCGGTGCAGCCCGGGTCGGTCGTCACGGTCAACCCTTCCGATGCAGCCAAGCCAAACAAGCCGAGCGCATCCCCGAATCCTCGCCCAGCCCCGGGCTTCGCGATCAACGGAGTCAAGCAGGACGACCCCACGCCAGCTCCAGATGCTCCCGCTCCAGATGATCCCGCTGTGCCCACCGTGCCCGCAACTGGTCAACAGCCTGCGCTCACTCCGGGTGGCGCAGATGTGAAGGACCCTTTGGCTTGGTCGAAAGACCCAGGTACCGAGTGGCTGACCAAGTTTGCTGCTTTCCAGTGCCCCAAGAAGGGCACTACCGAGAAGGTGGAGGACAACCCAGACGAGCCCCTGATCGCCTGCGATGAGAAGGGGCAGAAGTACCTCTTGTCAGTGGCGATCATCGAAGGCACCGACGTCAAGTCGGCCTCCTATGGCACCCCACAAAATGGCACTGGATGGGCGGTCAGCCTGAGTCTTCGCAAGGGAGCGCCCACGAAGGCCTTCGGCAAGTACAGCCAAGCGATGGCCGGGAGCGATGCGCTCTTTGCCCAAGTGCTCGATGGTGTCGTCATCTCAGCAGCCACCTTCATCTCACCAATCATGGACGGCAATGCTCAGATCACCGGCGACTTCAGCGAGGCTGAGGCGCGGTCCTTGGCGAACTCCTTGAAGTTCGGAGCCTTGCCCTTGCAATTCGAAAGCACGGTCGAGGTGGTCGGCGCCACGCTTGCTGGCAATCAGTTGACCGCGGGTCTCTGGGCGGGCGTGATCGGCCTGATCCTCGTGATGGTCTACTGCTTGGTCTATTACCGAGGTCTGGGCATCGTGGTGGTGGCCTCGCTGTTCGTCGCGGGCATCATCACCTATGCGATGGTGCTGATCTTGGCACGCACAGCTGGCTTTACCCTGACCTTGCCCGGCATCGCTGGCCTGATCGTGGCAGTCGGGATCACCGCAGACTCATTCATCGTGTACTTCGAACGCATCCGAGATGAGATGCGGATGGGCAAGTCGATGCGGGTTGCCGTCGAGACCGGATGGGTGAAAGCACGAAACACCTGTCTTGCGGCCGACGCCGTGTCACTCCTTGCCGCAATCGTGCTCTTCATCTTTGCGATCGGTGTGGTCAAGGGCTTTGCCTTCGCGCTCGGGCTGAGCACGATCATCGATGTCGCTGTCTTCTTCTGGTTCACCAAACCAATGGTGAGCCTCTTGGCGAGACGCGAGTTCTTCAACTCAGGGCATCGTCTCTCGGGGCTCTCGGATGAGTCCTTGGGCATAGATCAAGAGCCAGCGCTGGTTGGAGGTAAGGCCTGATGGGTAAGTTCTCGCGACTCGGCAACGACCTGTACGAAGGCAATGTCTCGGTCGATTTCGTTCATCGACCGTGGCGTTGGTATGCCCTCTCCGGCATTTTCATCGTGCTCGCCTTCACCGGCCTGTTCTTCAGGGGACTCAACCTAGGTGTGGAGTTCCAAGGCGGCACCGAGATGAAGATCGACGTGCCCAGCAGCATGGTCAACCAAAAGACCGTCGACGAAGTGCGTACCGCAGTTGCAGGGGCAGGGGTGACTGGAGCGGAGAGCCCAATCGTCAACACCTCTGGCAGCCAAGGGCTCTTGGTGCGTACCGAGCAACTCAGCAACAAAGAAGCCGTCAAGGTCGCAGAGGTGATCGCCGAAGTCACCAATGTGGACCCCAAGACCAAGATTTCGACCAATGACGTCGGGGCGAGTTGGGGCAAGCAGGTCGCCGATCGGGCGATCCAGGGTCTGATCGTCTTCGTGGTCGGCGTGATCTTGTTCATCTGGGCATATTTCCGCGAATGGAAATTCTCTGCCGGGGCCATTGTGGCGCTATTCCACGACATCTTGATCACCGTGGGCATCTATGCGTTGTCCGGCTTTGAAGTCACACCCGCGACCGTCACGGGCTTCTTGACCATCTTGGGTTTCTCGCTCTACGACACCGTCGTGGTCTTCGACAAGGTCCGTGAAAACACCAAGGACATGCGCTCCAGTCGACGTTCGTACGCCGATCTCGCCAACCTCGCGGTCAATCAGACCTTGGTGCGATCGATCAACACCTCGATCGTCGCCCTGCTTCCTGTCGCTGCGATCCTCTATGTGGGTGTGACCACGCTCGGGTCTGGGTCATTGAAGGATCTTGCCTTGGCTTTGTTCATCGGTATGGCGACCGGAGCCTATTCCTCGATCTTCATTGCGCCGTCGGTCCTGGTGCAACTGAAGTCACGGGAGAAAGAAGTCAGCGAGCAGGATCGGCGAGCAAAGGCGCGAGCCAAGCGCGATGCCGATCGCTATGCAAATGTGCCGGCCTTTGCCGAAGGCATGCCCGTGGGTGAGGCTGCGGCAGGGGAGCCAGTCGAAGAAGGCATGGAAGCACGGATTTCCCAGCCACAGTCGCGACCAAGCCAAAGCGGGCGCCCCGTAGCCGGGGCCGGACGTGAAGTGCCTGAGCCCAAGCGGCCGGTTGAGGAGTCGAAGTCGGCCAACCGCAATCAGCCGACCAAGCAGCCGCGCTCGAAACGCAACAAGTAGACAGGGGCTTTGATGTCACGTGCCCAGCTGATCATGTCGCAGATCCGTGACATCGAGGATTTCCCCCAGCCTGGAGTGACCTTCAAAGACATCACGCCGATGTTGGCGGATCCTTCGGGTCTGCGTGCCTGCATCCAAGAGTTGGCGCAGGGAGGCCGGGATCAATCCGGTCAGGCAACTGTCACCAAGGTGATGGGCCTTGAAGCACGTGGCTTCATCCTTGGGGGAGCGGTGGCGGCTGAGCTGGGAGTTGGTTTTGTGCCCGGACGCAAGGCGGGCAAGTTGCCTCATGAGACTCATTCGATCCCCTATGCGCTCGAGTACGGCGAGGAAACCTTGGAGATGCATGTTGACGCGATTCGCCCTGGCGAGCGGATCCTGATCGTTGACGACGTCTTGGCCACTGGAGGCACCGCGAAGGCGGCCGCGGAGTTGATCAGGCAAGCGGGCGGCGTGGTTCACGCAATTTCTGTGGTCCTGGAGTTGGCCTTTCTGGCTGGCAGGTCGGTTGTTCCTGACATCCCCTTGCATGTGATTCACCGAGTTGAGTGATTGCCTCATAGACTGGGCTGATTGAGTCGAGCACCCAGTCGGGATGCAGATCAGCAGATGGGAGGCGACATGACCGAAGACCAGTCGATCGGCCATTCAACGCCGCCTCAATCTGATCCAACCGTCAGCCAGGGCGCGGCGGCAGAGCGATCCCCAACTCTCACCGGTCGAGGGATGCGGGCGCGGCTGGCCCGCATCGGCACCGGCAAGTCGCAGAGCAATCCAGAGTTGGAGCCCCTCTTCCGCGTGGTGCGCGCCAACCATCCCCGGGCAGACTTGGCCTTGCTGGAGCGCGCCTACAACACCGCCGAGAAATATCATCGTGGCCAAAGGCGCAAGAGCGGTGATCCCTACATCACCCATCCTCTTGCCGTCACCACGATCCTGGCTGACATCGGCATGACTGAGCCCACCTTGGTCGCGGCTCTACTGCACGACACTGTCGAAGACACGCCGTACACCCTCGATGAGCTGCGTCGCGATTTCGGTGACGAGGTGGCTCTGCTGGTCGATGGGGTCACCAAGCTCGACAAGGTGAAATACGGCGACTCCGCCCAGGCAGAGACCATCCGCAAGATGGTGGTTGCGATGAGTCGCGATGTGCGAGTCCTGGTGATCAAGTTGGCTGACCGACTCCACAACATGCGCACCCTGCGCTTTGTGCGACAAGAGACCCAAGAGCGCAAGTCGCGCGAGACACTTGAGATCTTTGCGCCACTCGCCCATCGCATGGGCATGAACACCATCAAGTGGGAGCTCGAAGATCTGGCCTTCGCCACCTTGCATCCCAAGGTGTACGACGAGATCGTGCGGCTGGTCGCCGAGCGTGCCCCGATGCGCGAGCAATTCCTCAACGACGTGATCAAACAGGTCGAAGACGATATGCGGCTGGCGAAGGTCAAGGCCACGGTGACCGGTCGGCCCAAACACTATTACTCGATCTACCAGAAGATGATCCATGGTGGTCGTGAGTTCAGTGACATCTACGACCTGGTCGGCATCCGGATCTTGGTCGACTCCGACAAAGACTGCTACGCCGCAATGGGCGTGCTCCACAATCGCTGGAGCCCTCTGCCCGGGCGTTTCAAGGACTATGTCGCGATGCCGAAGTTCAACATGTACCAATCGCTGCACACGACGGTGATCGGGCCTTCAGGCAAACCAGTCGAGATGCAGATCCGCACCTTCGCGATGCATCGACGTGCGGAGTACGGCGTGGCTGCGCACTGGAAATACAAAGAAGACTCCCGCAAGTCCGACGAGCCCAGCGCCAGCAAGCCCGACTATGAGATGCAGTGGATCAAGCAACTCATGGACTGGCAAGAAGACGTCGGCGACTCCGAGGAGTTCTTGGACTCCCTGCGCTTCGAGGTGGGCAGCCCGCAGGTCTATGTGTTCACGCCGCGTGGAGATGTGAAGGGTTTGCCAGTGGGCTCCACGCCCGTCGACTTCGCCTATGCCGTGCACACCGAGGTCGGCCATCACACAATCGGCGCGCGGGTCAATGGGCGACTCGTGCCGCTTGAGTCGGCTCTGGAGCATGGCGATGTCGTGGAGGTGTTCACCTCGAAGTCGCCAAATGCTGGGCCAAGTCGCGACTGGCTGAGTTTTGTGCGCTCCCCACGTGCGCGCAGCAAGATCAGGGCGTGGTTCACCAAAGAACGCCGCGACGAAGCCGTCGAGCTTGGCCGGGATTCCTTGGCCAAGCAGATGCGCAAGGAAGGTGTGGGCATCAAACGGGTGATGACCCATGAGGCCCTCACCCAAGTTGCCCAAGACATGCGTTTGGCCGACATCACCGCGCTCTATGCCGCTGTCGGTGAAGGCAATCTCGCCGCCAAGACCGTGGTGCGCAAGGTGATTGAAGTGTCTGGTGGCGTGCTTGGCACAGCCGAAGACCGTGCCGAAGCTGTCTCGATCACCAGACCCAGACGGGCTTCCGGCAAGTCGAGTGCAGCCAATCCTGGGGTGATCGTCAAGGGGCAGACCGATCTCCTCGTGAAGCTCGCACGCTGCTGCACGCCCGTACCCGGTGATGAGATCTTGGGCTTCATCACCCGAGGAGACGGCGTTTCAATCCACCGTCGCGATTGCACCAATGCCAAGGATCTGGAGACTAAGCCTGATCGTCTGGTCGAGGTGGAATGGGCCGCCACCACCCAGGCGACCTTCTTGGTGCAGATCATGGTCGAGGCCCTTGACCGGTCGCGCTTGCTCTCCGACATCACCATGACGCTGGCAGACCAGCACGTGAACATCCTGTCGGCGTCACTGAGCACCGGGCATGACCGGATCGCGCGCAGCAAGTTCACCTTCGAAATGGGTGACCCCAAGCATCTGGGCGCAGTGCTCAAGGCAGTGCGCCAAGTCGACTCGGTGTACGACGCCTATCGCATCACTCAGTGAAGTCCGAGGCAGCCTTCTGGGCCATCTCCAAGAAGGCCTTGCGGCCTTCGAGATCAGCGGTGAGCTTCTTGACTCGATTTTGATCACCCTTGGCTTGGGCGGCCGCGATGTCCGCCTCGATCTGGGTGATCGCGGCTTGGAGTTGACCGATCATGCTGTCGGCGCGAGCGGACTTTTCTGGGTCGCTGCGCTTCCACTTCTCGTCCTCGAGTGCACGGATAGCCTGTTCGACCTTGCGCATGCGCCCCTCGAGGGTCTTGATCTGATCGCGAGGCACCTTGCCAATGGCCTCCCAGCGATCGGCCACGTCACGGAAGGCCTTCTTGGCGGCCTCCAGATCGGTGATCGGCAAGATCGCCTCTGCCTCTTCGAGCAACTTGACCTTGAGGTCGGCATTTGCTTGATATTCGCGATCGATCTCGGCGTTGGCCGCGTCTCTGGCGCCGAAGAATGCATCCTGGGCAGCGCGGAAACGGGCCCAGAGCTCAGTTTCCTGATCGCGCTGCGCGCCACCAGCAGACTTCCATTCCTGCATCAACGCCCTGAACTTGGCGGCCGTCGGACCCCAGTCAGTGGAGCCCGCGAGAGCTTCGGCCTCCTTGACCAATCGGGCCTTGACCACGCCAGCCGATTCACGCTGTTCATTGAGTTCGGTGAAATGGGTCTTGCGGGCCTTGGTGTACGTCGTACGTGCCGAGGAGAAGCGATGCCACAACTCATCGTCGGCATTGCGCTCAAGACGCGGGAGGGCCTTCCACTCGTCGAGGAGGTCACGCAGGCGGGTGACGCCATTGCGCCAGTCCTTGCCCTTGGCGATGGTCTCCGCCTCGGCCACGATCTCCTGCTTGCGGGTCCGGCTCTCCTCAAGCTTGCGGGCGCGATCCTCACGCCGCTGGTTGCGCTGGAGACCAATGAGGGGCCCCAAGGCATCGAGTCTGGCAATCAGTGCCTGGATGTCTCCGACGGCTGCTGCATCTCGGACGAGAGCACTGACCTTGTTGACCGACTCCACTGCCTTGTCAGGGGCGAGGGCGCCAGCCCTGATGCGCTTCTCCAGGAGTTGGACCTCCACTGCCAAGCCGTCATAACGCTTGGTGAAGAAGTCAAGAGCCTCCTGCGGGCTGCCTTCGGGATATTGGCCCACGGCACGCTCGCCGCCGGCCTCCTTGACATAGACAGTGCCGTCTTCGCCGACGCGTCCCCACTCAGAGACTGCAGGGGGCGGGGTTGGGGTGTCATTTGACGCGGTCACGAGCGGGCTCCTGAATGCCGAACTAGGCTGGGGCGAGTTGCACTACACATCGTACGCATCCAGCGACTGTCATGTGCGAACAGACTAGTTGCTGTCGACGAGCAGCGGACCGAGCCAAGTAGGCTAGGGGGGTCCGTGTCGAAAGTTCAGGAGTGCCTCGCGTGCTGATTGCCGGTTTCCCCGCTGGTCCATGGGGCACCAATTGCTATGTCGTCGCCACCGGTCCCGGCACCGAGTGTGTCGTGATCGATCCGGGCAAAGACTCCACCGCAGGGGTCGATCAGGTGGTGCGCGAGCACAAGTTGAAGCCGGTGTCGGTGCTGGTGACTCACGGGCACATCGATCACATGTGGTGCGTGGCGCCGGTTGCCGGCACCTACGACGCGACCGCGTGGATTCACCCCAATGACCGCCACCTGCTCAGCGATCCGCTCAGTGGCATGAGCAGGGAGTCCGAGCAGATGCTGCTCGGAGGCAACTACTCATTCGTGGAGCCCGACGACGTACGCGAGTTGGCTGATCTGCAGACCATTGAGTTGGCCGGATTGGACTTCGTGGTCGACCATACGCCAGGACACACGCAAGGGTCGGTGACCTTCCGCACCCCATATGGCGAGCAAGACATCTCGGAGATCATGTTTTCAGGAGACCTGCTCTTTGCCGGGTCGATCGGACGCACCGACCTGCCAGGTGGTGACCATCCCTCGATGTTGCGCAGCCTTCGCGAGAAAGTGTTGACCCTGCGAGATGACATCGTGGTGCTGCCGGGTCACGGTGATCAGACCAGCATCGGACGTGAGCGCGCCACCAATCCATTCCTCCTTGACCTGATCGACGACCAGGACGGCACGACCGCTCCGATCACCAGAGGCTTGTGACATGCTGCCGAAACTGAGCGCTCCAAAGGGAGTGCCTGAATACCTGCCGCCCACCTCGGCCGAATGGTTGTTGATCAAGGAAGCCTTGGCTCAACCAGCCGTCAACGCTGGCTATGGCTATGTCGAGTTGCCGATCTTCGAAGACACCGCGCTTTTCGTGCGAGGGGTCGGGGAGTCCACTGACGTGGTCTCCAAGGAGATGTACACCTTCACCGATCGCGGCGGGCGCTCTCTCACGCTGCGCCCTGAGGGCACGGCCGGGGTGATGCGTTGCGTGATCGAGCATGGCCTCGATCGCGGACAACTGCCGGTGAAGTTGTGGTACGCCGGGCAATGCTTCCGCGCCGAGCGACCCCAAGCAGGTCGTTATCGGCAATTCCACCAGTTCGGGATCGAGGCCATCGGATCTGATGATCCGGCCGTTGACGCCGAGGTGATCACGATTGCCGATGACGGCTATCGAGCCGTCGGCTTGCGCGAGCATCGCATCGACCTCACCTCCCTGGGTTGCGCGCAGTGCCGCCCGGCCTACCGCGAGTTGCTCGTCGGATTCCTCGATGGTCTCGACCTCGATGAGGCCACCCGAGAACGAGCCAAGATCAACCCGTTGCGCGTGCTCGACGACAAACGCGAGTCGGTGCGGGCACAACTGGAGAATGCCCCGCTGATGGCCGACAACCTGTGCGCCGACTGCTCCGATCACTTCGGCACAGTGCGCGAGTTGCTCGACAGCTACAACGTGAACTACACCCTGGCACCTCGCCTGGTCAGGGGCCTCGACTACTACACCCGCACCACCTTCGAGTTCGTCCACGAAGGACTCGGAGCTCAATCCGGCATTGGTGGCGGCGGTCGCTATGACGGGCTGATGAGTGAGCTGGGTGGCCAAGACCTCTCCGGGATCGGCTTCGGGCTGGGGCTTGACCGCACCTTGCTGGCAGCACAGGCAGAGGGGCGTCAACTCGCCCCGGAGTCGCGCCTTGACTGCTTCGTGGTGCCCCTCGGTGAAGTTGGCACCAAGGCTGCCGAGTTGGCAACGCGGCTGCGGCGCGCAGGCATCCGGACTGACCTGTCCTTCGGCACTCGCGGCCTACGCGGGGCCATGAAGGCTGCTGATCGCTCTGGTGCACCCTGGGTGATCATCCTCGGTAGCAGTGAGCTGGAAGCAGGCAATTGCCAGCTGAAATCCATGAAGACCGGTGAGCAGATCGCCGTACCCCTGACAGACATCGAAACTTCCTTGAAGGAGAAGCTCTCTTGATGCGCACGCACGACGCAGGCAGCCTGCGTTTGGACCACGTCGGTCAAACAGTCACCCTGGCTGGGTGGGTGGCCCGGCGCCGAGACCACGGTGGGGTGGCCTTCATCGACCTGCGCGAGTCATCAGGCGTCTGCCAGGTGGTGATCGACGAGGAGATGGCCGATCGCCTCCGCAATGAGTTCTGCATCCGCGTGACCGGCAAGGTGGAGCGCCGCCCAGAAGGCAATGCCAATCCAAATATCGGCTCCGGTGACATTGAGGTCATCGCGGGGGAGCTAGAGATCCTCAGCGAGGCCGCTGTCTTGCCCTTCCCGATCGACGATCATCTTGAGGTTGGTGAAGAAGCCCGCCTGAGGCATCGCTATCTCGACCTTCGTCGTACGGCGCCTGCTGCCGCGATCCGGCTGCGCAGCGAGGTCAGCAAGACCGCTCGAGCCGTGCTCGATCGACATGATTTTGTCGAGATCGAAACCCCCACCCTGACCCGGTCTACCCCCGAGGGCGCGCGCGACTTCTTGGTGCCGGCTCGTCTCCGACCCGGGAGTTGGTATGCCCTCCCGCAGAGCCCGCAGTTGTTCAAGCAATTGCTCATGGTTGCGGGGATGGAGCGCTATTACCAGATCGCTCGCTGCTATCGCGACGAGGATTTTCGTGCTGACCGCCAACCGGAGTTCACCCAACTCGATCTAGAGATGAGCTTTGTCGACCAGGACGACGTGATCGCGCTGACCGAGGAGATCCTGGTCGCCATCTGGAAGCTGATCGGTCACGAGATCACGACTCCGATCCCGCGGATGAGCTATGCCGAGGCAATGAGGCGATTTGGCTCAGACAAGCCCGACCTGCGAATGGGACATGAGTTGGTCGAATGCACCGACTTCTTCGCAGACACCACCTTCCGGGTCTTCCAAGCGCCCTATGTGGGGGCGGTCGTGATGCCTGGGGGTGCCTCCCAGCCGCGTCGCCAACTCGATGCCTGGCAGGAATGGGCCAAACAGCGTGGCGCCAAGGGCCTGGCCTATGTGCTCGTGCAAGAAGACGGCCAACTCACTGGTCCGGTGGCAAAGAATCTCACCGAGACCGAGACCGCCGGGCTGGCCAGCCACGTCGGCGCCAAGCCAGGTGACTGCATCTTCTTCGCGGCCGGACCAGCCAAGTCGAGCCGGGCACTGCTCGGGGCGGCCCGCCTTGAGATCGGTCGGCGTTGTGAGCTCATCGATGAGAGCGCCTGGGCTTTCGTCTGGGTTGTCGATGCGCCCCTGTTTGAGCCCGCAGACGACGCGACCGCTGCGGGTGATGTAGCCGTCGGCAGCGGCGCCTGGACCGCCGTACATCATGCCTTCACCGCACCCCAGCGACTCGAAGATCTTGACTCTGACCCGGGCAGTGCGCTGGCTTGGGCCTACGACATTGTCTGCAATGGCAACGAGCTTGGCGGAGGATCGATCAGAATCCACAACCAAGACGTGCAAAAGCGCGTCTTCGAGGTGATGGGTATTGGGGAAGAAGAGGCCGAGGAGAAGTTCGGCTTCCTGCTTGAGGCCTTTGCCTATGGGCCACCACCCCATGGTGGCTTGGCGCTTGGCTGGGACCGGATCTGTGCCCTGTTGAGTCGGGCGGAGTCGATCCGCGAGGTGATCGCCTTCCCGAAGAGTGGTGGCGGCTATGACCCGCTCACCTCTGCACCTGCGCCGATCACCAAGCAACAGCGCCGTGAAGCCGGCGTCGACGCGCTGCCAGAGCCCAAGAATGCGGCTGCGGAGCCCAAGCCCGACCACTCGGTGCAGTGAGGCCCAATCGGTGATCAGATGAGCGATGGCCTCTTCGAGATGGCGCAACAGGCGGGTCCAAACGCTGGTCGTGGCAGCCTAGCGGGCAACCTGCATGTGTCTGCTCCACTGGCAGTGCGGATGCGCCCACGCACTCTCGACGAATTGGTCGGCCAAGCGCATCTGCTGCAACCGGGCTCTCCGCTGCGTCGGCTGATCGAAGGCGACCAGCCGATGTCGCTGCTGTTGTGGGGGCCGCCAGGCACCGGCAAGACCACGATCGCCTCGATCCTGTCGACCCAGACTGAGCGGATTTTCGTTGAGGTGTCAGCGGTCGCCGCTGGGGTCAAGGAGGTGCGCTCAGCAATCGAAGCTGCGCACCGGCGCTTGGCTGCCTCGGGCCAAGAGACCGTCCTCTTCGTCGATGAGGTGCACCGCTTCACCAAGGCCCAGCAAGACGCCCTGCTGCCGGGGGTGGAAAACCGCTGGGTGACCCTGGTCGCTGCGACAACCGAGAACCCCTTCTTCTCGGTGATCTCCCCACTGCTGAGTCGCTCACTGCTGCTGACGCTTGAGAACTTGACCGAGGAAGACATCCGCAAGGTGGTCTCCGATGCCCTTCGTGATGAGCGTGGCTTGGCTGAAGCCGTGGACTTGAGTGATGAAGCGATGGCTCAGCTACTCCGACTGTCCGGTGGAGATGCTCGAAGGGCCCTGACCTATCTGGAGGCAGCCGCAGGCGCGGCCCAGGCCCTCGACTCCACCATCATCGACGTCGACATCTTGGAACAAGCAGTTGATCGAGCCGCGGTCCGCTATGACCGCCAAGGAGATCAGCACTACGACGTGATCAGCGCCTTCATCAAGTCGATCCGCGGATCAGATGCTGACGCGGCGATCCACTATCTCGCCAGGATGATCGAAGCCGGTGAGGACCCGCGCTTCATTGCCCGACGACTGGTGATCCTGGCCAGCGAAGACATCGGACTCGCCGACCCGACGGCTCTGCCGACCGCGATCGCCGCGGCGCAGGCGGTGGATTTGATCGGTCTGCCAGAAGCCCGCCTGAACCTCGCCCAGGCCACGATCGCGCTGGCCTTGGCACCCAAGTCCAATGCAGTGATCAAGGCAATCGACGCGGCCAGCGCTGACGTGCGCAAGGGCAAGATCGGGCCGGTTCCTGCCCATCTTAGAGACGCGCACTATGCGGGAGCGCAGAAGTTGGGGCATGGTGCGAGCTACAAATACAGCCACAACGAGCCCTATGGCATTGCTCAGCAAGACTATGCGCCCGAAGTGGTCGCCGACGCGGCCTACTACCAGCCCACCTCTCATGGAGCCGAGGGTGAGATCAAGGGTCGGTGGGAGCGGATCCGCCAACTGATCCGCGGCAGGTAAGGTGCTTTGATCATGGACTTGCTCGACTACATCTTGATCGCCTTGGCGGCCCTTGCCATTGGCGCCCTTGGATTGATGGTGTTGTTCAGCCGCCGCAAGTACCACGCGCTCGCCTCCGAGCAGAGCGACCAGATCGCCGTACTCACTCAAGAGTTGACTACCTTGACGCACCGCCTTGATCGGGCTGAAGAAGCCGAGCGAGCTGGTGATGACGCAGTGCTGATCACAGAGGTGGGCTCCGATCCTCCCGAGCCGACCATCTCCAATCGACTCGTTCTCAGCGCCACCGTGGGTGAGCCACTGGTCAAGTCCTTGGCATTTGCCCACGGCCTGCGAGTCGCACTCTCGCCGGAGTCTCGCAATCGGATCAGATTTGAGATGAAGCGAGAAACACGGCGAGCCCGCAAGCAACGTCGCCAGGACATGAAAACCGCCTATCGCCAGATGCGGCAAGGCGACCTCGGCCAAGGTGACCTCCCGGAGAGCAGGACAGCGTGAACAGAACGATTTGGTTTGTTGCTGGTGCAGGAGTCGGCGCCTGGGGGATGTTGCGTGCCCGGCGGGCTGCAGAAGTCTTCACACCCGAAGGGTTGAGCGACCGGATGGCCGGTGCCCGACTGGGAGCGGCTCTGTTCGCTGAAGAGGTCCGTCAAGGTGCGAATGCCAAGGAGAGTGACCTCCGTGATCGTCTCGAACTTCGGCTCCAACCCACGCCTGTCCTAGAGTCTGCACGTCAAGAACCACTCGAGATCGAGGAACACCACTGATGGACACCGCGGAGATCCGCCGTCGTTTCGTTGAGCATTTCGTCCAGGCAGATCACACGGCGGTGCCGTCGGCGTCGTTGATCCTCGATGACCCGACCTTGCTCTTCGTGAATGCAGGCATGGTGCCCTTCAAGCCCTATTTCCTGGGCCAGGAGACCCCTCCCTATGAGCGCGCCGTGAGCGTGCAGAAGTGCGTGCGCACCCTCGACATCGAAGAAGTCGGCAAGACCACAAGACACGGCACCTTCTTCCAGATGTGCGGCAACTTCTCCTTTGGTGACTACTTCAAAGAAGGCGCGATCGCGCACGCTTGGTCGTTGATCACCAAGGCGGAGGCAGAAGGCGGCTATGGCTTTGATCCCGATCGGATCTGGGTCACGGTCCTGGAGGGCGACAACGAATCGATCGACCATTGGCGACAGGTCGCAGGTCTTCCCCGCGAACGCATCCAGGAGCGTGGCCTGCTCGACAACTACTGGCACATGGGCGTGCCCGGCCCTGGTGGCCCGTGCAGCGAGATCTACTACGACCGTGGTCCGGCCTACGGTCCCGATGGTGGCCCGGTCGTTGACGAAGACCGATTCTTGGAGATCTGGAATCTCGTCTTCATGCAGGAGTCGCTGAGCGCCGTACGCCGCAAAGACGACTTCGATGTGGCTGCGCCGCTGCCCAAGCGCAATATCGACACTGGCATGGGCCTGGAGCGCGTCGCCTATCTCAAGCAGGGCAAGGACAACCTCTACGAGATTGATGAGGTCTTCCCAGTCATCCAACGCGCCGAGGCGCTGACCGGTCGTCGCTATGGGGCCAAGCACGAAGACGACGTCCGCTTCCGGGTGATTGCCGACCACGTGCGCAGCGGACTGATGCTCATGGCCGATGGCGTCAAACCGGGCAATGAAGGGCGTGGCTATGTGCTGCGGCGCCTCCTCAGGCGCGCGGTGCGCTCCATGCGGTTGCTTGGGTACGACGATCCCGCGCTGCGCGAGTTGTTGCCCGTGTCGGTGGACAAGATGAAGTTGGGCTATCCCGAGGTGGCCAGTGACTTCGACCGGATCAAGGACGTCGCCTTTGCCGAAGAGGACGCCTTCCGAAAGACTCTGCAAGCTGGCACTCAGATCTTCGATCTTGCGGCGACTGAGATCAAGCAGGCAAAACGCACTCTGCTTCCTGGCGACAAGGCCTTCGCACTACACGACACCTATGGCTTCCCGATCGACCTCACTTTGGAGATGGCCGCAGAGCAGGGTTTGACCGTGGATGAGGAAGGCTTCCGGAGCCTGATGGCCGAGCAGAGGGCCAGGGCCAAGGCTGATGCCAAGTCGAAGAAGGGCGGACACGTCGACACCGCCATCTATCGCGACCTCCTCGATGCCAAGGGCCCGACCGAATGGTTGGCCTATTCGACTTTGGAGACGGAGTCTGCGGTGTTGGCTCTGTTTGCCGAAGGGGTCGAAGTGCGCTCCCTCGATCAGGGCCAGGTCGGAGAGGTGGTGCTCGATCGCACCCCCTTCTATGCCGAGTCCGGTGGCCAAATCGCTGATGCAGGCGTGATCGAGACCGACAGCGCCAAGCTTGAGGTGCTCGACGTGCAGCGGCCCATCCGCGGGCTCGTCGTACACCAAGTGCGGGTGCTGGAGGGGGAGATCGCTGCTGGTGCCTCTTCGCGAGCCAATGTCGACCCCGAGTGGCGACTAGGCGCTTGTCAGGCGCACTCAGGCACACACGTCGTACACGCGGCCCTGCGTGAGGTGCTCGGCCCCACTGCGCTGCAGTCCGGCTCCTACAATCGCCCCGGTTATTTGCGCCTTGACTATGGCTGGACCAAGGCCCTGAGTCACGAGCAATTGCATCAGGTCGAAGTGGCTGCCAATGCAGCCTTGCGCCAAGATCTTGAGGTCACCGCCAACTACATGACTCTGCCCGAGGCCCGGGACTGGGGAGCGTTGGCGCTTTTCGGGGAAACCTATGACAACAGTGAGGTCCGGGTCGTCCAGATCGGCGGGCCCTGGTCACGCGAGCTCTGTGGTGGCACCCATGTGAAGCGTTCTTCGCAGATCGGCACTGTGGTGCTGACCTCCGAGTCATCAGTGGGCTCGGGCAATCGGCGTGTTGAAGCCTTGGTCGGCATCGAAGGATTCGGCTATCTGGCCAAGGAACGCGACCTGGTGTCCCAGCTGACCAGCACCCTCAAAGTGCAGCCAGATCAATTGCAGGGTCGGATCGAAGAGATGGTGCAGCGGCTGAAGTCCACCGAGAAGGAGTTGGAGAAGCTGCGCCTAGATCAGCTCCTGGCAGACACGGGCCGACTAGCTAGTGAGGCGATCGACGTGAACGGCACAAGTTTCGTCGGCTATGTGGCCAAGGGGGCCGCCGGCGGTGACGTGCGCAGCCTGGCCATGGACATCCGCGGCAAACTGGCCAACGACCGGCCAGCTGTCACGGCAGTGCTCGGTGATGGTGGTGGACGGGTCGCGGTTGTTGTGGCCCTGAATGCAGCGGCCCAAGCCGCGGGCTTTTCAGCCAATGATCTCGTGCGCACTGCCTCGACAGTGCTCGGGGGCAAGGGTGGTGGAAAGGCTGACCTTGCCCAAGGTGGCGGCAGCGACCCAGCCAAGGCAGGAGCAGCGCTGGATGCCATCCGTGAGGCTCTGGCGAAGGGCTGAGTGCGTGACCCAACCACCAGTGGGCGTCCGGATCGGGATCGACCCGGGAGATGCCCGCATCGGGGTCGCCTCAAGTGACCCGCACGGCATCTTGGCCACGCCAGTGGAGACAGTGTCGAGGGGCGAAGGCGACCTGGCTCGGCTCGCACAACTCGTCGACGAAGCTGGAGCGGTGGTCGTCTATGTCGGGCTACCAAGGTCACTTTCGGGTCGCGAAGGCCCAGCAGCCAGTAGGGTGCGGTTGTTTGCCGCTGCACTCGCCGACGTCGTGGAGACTCCGGTCAGATTGTGCGACGAACGCCTGAGCACAGTGACTGCTGAGGCACAACTGCGTGCCATGGGGCGCAAGGGCGCCAAACGCAGAGCCGTGGTCGACCAGGCTGCCGCAGTGGTGATCCTTGAGGGCGCTCTGGAGACGGAGCGGGCCACGGGAGCACGCGCAGGTGAGTTGGTCATTGCCAAGCCAGTGGATGGAGAATTATGAACGACTCAGTCACCGTCGATACGCCGCAACCAAACGGCCCGAGTCGACGCAGGGCAACCCCACGACGCAAGGCTGGTTGTCTGCCAGTGGCCATGGCTGGCTTCTTCATCTTGATCATCGTGGCGGTGGCTGGCTTCTACACCTGGGATCGCGTGGGCGGTGCGCTTGGATTCGCCCCCGATTTCCCTGGGCCAGGCTCTGGCGAGGTGAGTTTCGAGGTACACGAGGGTGACACGATCACCGCCATCGGTCGCAACCTCCAATATGCGGGTGTGGTCAAGAGCGTGGATGCATTCAAGAATGCCGCACGAGACAACCCCGATGCCACCAAGATTCAAGTTGGGTTCTATGACCTCAAACAAGAGATGAAGGCCAGTGATGCTCTTGAAGTGCTGGTGAACCCTGCCAATCTGGTGAAGAACCGCGTCTTGGTGCCTGAGGGAGCCAAGGTGCGTGATGTGTTTGCCTCGATCGTGGCCAAGACCGAGATCTCCGAGGCGGAGATCGAACAGGCGCTCAAGCAGCCGGCCATATTGGGATTGCCCCCAGCAGCAGGTGGCAACCCAGAAGGATGGCTCTTCCCGGCAACCTACGACGCACCGCCAGGCACCACTGCCAAAGCTCTGTTGAGCCAGATGATCTCAAAGACGATCAGCACCTTGGACACCCTCGACGCAGCCAACCGGGCCAAGAGTCTCGGCCTCAGCGTTGATCAAGTCCTCACTGTGGCCAGCATCGCCCAGAAGGAAGCCAATCGCAGCGAGGACTATCCCAAGGTCACTCGAGTGATCTACAACAGGCTGAAGGCAGGCATGCCCTTGCAGATGGACTCAACCATCACCTATTTGTCAGGTCGAAAGGGCGACGTGTGGACCACAGCTGAGGAGCGTCAGTCCGACAGCGCCTACAACACCTACAAGCACACCGGTCTTCCTCCGGGGCCGATTGGTTCCCCCGGTGAGGAGACCATCGAGGCGGCACTCAACCCGGCAGCGGGTGACTGGCTGTATTTCGTCAACGACTACGACACTGGCGGGATGCACTTCACGGACAGTTACGAAGAGCACTTGAAGTATGTCGCTAAGGCCAAGGAGTTCTGCCGCAAGAGTGAGAAGTGCTAGGGCAATCGAGGCGGTGCGCCGTACTCGGGTCACCGATCAAGCACTCGCTCTCGCCGGTCCTGCATAGGGCTGCCTATGAGGCCCTGGGGCTGGATTGGTCATATGAGGCGATCGAGGTGGACTCATCCTCTTTGGAGGGTTTCCTTGATCAACTCAGTGCGCCTTGGCGGGGGCTGTCATTGACGATGCCATTGAAGCGCACGGTCATGTCGCTGCTCACCGACGTCGATGACTGGGCCAGACGCTCCGGCGCTGCGAACACCGTGGTCTTGGAGTCAGGCCGCCGACATGGGCACAACACTGATGTCACTGGCGCCATGGCTGCCCTGGTCGAGCTGGATTTGGGGTTCAAACGGGTCACCATCTTGGGGGCTGGAGCGACTGCGGCATCGATCGGACTGGCCGTGGCTGAGTTGGGTGCCCGCCAGATCGTGGTTGCCGCCCGCAATGCAGCGAATGCCGAAGACACATTCATGCGGATCAGGGCGCACCCCAATGCCCCAGAAGTCACTCTCGCCGCGATTGACCAGCCGGTCGACACCGAGTTGTTGGTGTCGACCATCCCTGCGAGCGCCCAACCTGCACTGCAGGTGCGCGCTGTTGAATCGGTCTTCGAGGTGATCTATGACCCGTGGCCGACACCCCTCGCCAAGCTCGCCGCGGAGCGAGAGTGTCCGCTGATTGACGGACTCGACTTGCTTGCGCATCAAGCGGTCGGTCAGGTGCTCTTGATGACCGGTGAGTCGGTGCCGGTCGACGTACTGCGAACTGCCGGTCGGTTGGCTTTGGAGGCACGATGACGTTGGCCTCGGCCGCGGGGTTGGTCTTGATGGAAGGCACCGCCTGGTCGGTGGTGCTCGGTGGGGTCTTCGGGGTGCTCACGGGACTGGCTGTCCCCGCGTTGATCGCCCGCGTGCCGGAGCCGGCGTCAGAGCCTGAGGCAACTGCAGAGCAAGATCTTGAGCCTGATTGCAGTACGCCGATCAAGCCCACCTATGTCGACATCTCGCGGCGGCCTGCCCTTGGCGCCGTGAGTAGCGCTGTGGCGGGTCTGTGTGGTGCCTTGATCGGCTGGCGATTGGATCTCGGCTGGGAGTTGACTGCTTGGCTGCTCTTCTTGCCCCTCGGCATTGCCTTGGCGATCATCGACGCCAAGACCAAACTGCTGCCCAGCTACCTGATCAAGCCTGCCTATGTCGTGCTGGTGCCAGTGATCTACCTGCCCCTGGTGGTGGCCCAAGATTGGGAGACGGTCAAGCGCACGACCTTGGCTTGGCTGGTTTATGGCGGGATCTTCTTCTTGATGTGGTTCATCTATCCGCGTGGCCTGGGCTATGGCGACGTGCGGCTAGCGGGGTTGCTTGCGCTCCTGCTCGGCCTGGTGGGCTGGGCAGAGCTGATCGTGAGCTTCTACGCGACCTTCCTCCTGGGCCCCATCCTGATGCTGGTGCTCAACGGGTTTTCGATCCGGGGCAGACAGCTGCCTTTCGGTCCATTCATGTTGCTGGGGGCGCTGATTGGTTTGACCTTTGGGCGCTGGGTCCTGAGCACCTGGCTGGTCTGAGAGACTGTGCCCCATGCTTCGATGGCTTACAGCGGGGGAGTCCCACGGACCCTCCTTGACCGCAATCCTTGAGGGCCTGCCCGCTCACGTGCAGGTGACCTCCAAAGACATCCAAGACGCCTTGGCTCGTCGGCGTCTGGGCTATGGGCGCGGCGCCCGGATGAAATTTGAGCAAGACGAGGTGTCCATCACCGGCGGCATCCGCCACGGCGAGACCCTCGGTGGCCCGATCGCGATCATCGTGGGCAACAGCGAATGGCCAAAGTGGGACAAGGTGATGGCTGCCGATCCGGTGCCCGAGACCGAGCTCGCCGGATTGGGGCGCAACGAGGCCCTCACCCGACCTAGGCCGGGGCATGCCGACCTGGTGGGCATGCAGAAGTACGCCTTTGACGAAGCCCGTCCGATCCTCGAGCGGGCATCTGCCCGGGAGACCGCAGCACGAGTGGCCCTGGGCGCCGTGGCAAGGGCCTTCCTCGACCAGGTCGGTGAGATCAAGGTGACTTCGCACGTGATCGAGTTGGGTGGGGTGCGAGCCCCGGCCGGTGTGATCCCGACCTATGCCGACACCGCCAGCCTCGACGAAGACCCGGTGCGCTGCCTCGACTCCGAAGCGGCCGCGAAGATGGTGGCCAGGATCGACCAGGCCCACAAAGACGGCGACACCCTTGGCGGAGTGGTCGAGGTCGTCGTCGAAGGCCTCCCGCCCGGTCTGGGGTCACATGTCCACTGGGATCGCCGCCTGGATGCCCGCTTGGCTGCTGCCCTGATGGGGATCCAAGCGATCAAGGGAGTCGAGGTCGGTGACGGCTTCGAGTTAGCAGCCACCCCTGGCTCGTTGGCGCACGACGAGATCGAGACCCGCGATGGCGAGCTGCGGCGTACCTCTGGCCGCGCAGGCGGCACCGAAGGAGGCATGTCCACCGGTGAAGTACTCCGGGTCCGTGCGGCGATGAAGCCGATCGCCACCGTGCCCCGCGCACTGAAGACCGTCGACGTGGCCACTGGCGAGCCCGCGGTCGCTCATCACCAACGCTCCGATGTTTGTGCCGTGCCGGCTGCTGGCATCGTGGCAGAAGCGATGGTGGCGCTGGTGATCGCTGACTCGCTGATCGAGAAATTCGGCGGTGACTCAGTGCGGGAGACCAAGCGCAATATGCACAACTATCTCGGCACCCTGAGATTCCGGTGAGCAAACCTTATGTAGTGCTGATCGGCACCATGGGGGCCGGCAAGACCACCGTGGGCAGACTGTTGGCCCAACGCCGAGGGTTGAGCTTCCGAGACACCGACCACGATGTCGAGGCGCAAGACGGCCGGGCGGTGTCGGACATCTTCGTGGAGTCCGGCGAAGCCACCTTCCGTGAGCTCGAGGCCAAGGCAGTGGCCGAAGCGCTCCAGAGTCACGAGGGCGTGTTGGCGCTGGGCGGGGGAGCAGTGCTCAATCCAGACACCCGGGCTTTGCTTGAGGGTCACCGAGTGCTCTTCTTGAAGGTCGGCCTGGCTGATGCAGCCAAACGAGTGGGGCTCGGGGTCTCGCGACCGATGCTCCTGGGGAATGTGCGTGGACGCGTCAAGCAATTGATCGAAGAACGCACCCCGATCTATGAGTCGGTGGCCACCCTCGTCCTCGACACTTCAGGACTGAGCCCAACCCAAGTGGTTGAGCTGGCCGAGCAGATGGTGGAGGGTAGTAGGCATGAGTGATCTGACCCGGCTCCAGGTGTTTGCCCAAACCCCCTATGACGTCGTGGTCGGTCACGGCATCCTCGCCCAGGTGCCGCAGATGTTGGGGGAGACTCGCAGGGTCGCAATCTGCCACAGTGAAGAGTTGGTGCACGTCGCCGAACAGGTCCGTGATCTTTTCGAAGACAGCGACATCGTGATGATCGAGCTGCCCGACGGTGAAGCTGCCAAGGAAGCATCCGTGGCCATTAGAGCTTGGAATGCCCTTGGTGCTGCCGGCTTCACTCGATCAGATGCGGTGGTCACGGTCGGTGGTGGGGCCACCACAGACATGGGAGGCTTCATCGCAGCAACCTGGCTACGGGGAGTGCGGGTCGTGCATGTGCCGACCAGTCTGCTGGCGATGGTCGATGCTGCCGTCGGCGGCAAGACCGGGATGAACACCGATGCGGGCAAGAACCTCGTCGGCGCCTTCCACGAGCCCGCTGGTGTCGTGGTTGACCTCGATCTGCTTCAGACGCTGCCTCGCCTTGAGTTGGTGGCGGGGCTGGGTGAGGTGATCAAGTGCGGCTTCATCGCTGACCCGATGATCCTTGAGCTGGTGGCCAATCATCCCGTCGATGCCCTCGACCCGCGCTCCACGGTGCTCCGTGAGCTCGTCGAGCGGGCGATCAGGGTCAAGATCGACGTAGTGGTCGACGACCTCAAGGAGACCGGCGGCCAGGGAGATCATCCCGGTCGCGAGGCCCTCAACTATGGGCACACAATGGCCCATGCCATCGAAACCAATACCGGCTATCAAGTGCGTCACGGCGAAGCCGTGGCTCTCGGCATGGTCTACGTCGCCGAGCTCGCCCGGCTCTCAGGGAGGCTGGATGATGACACAGCAGCCGCTCATGCGCGCCTGTTGCACTTGGTCGGCCTGCCCACCAGCTTCGACAAGGTGCCCTTCGAGGATTTGCTGGCCACGATGAGGGTCGACAAGAAGTCGCGGGGCAAGACCCTGCGCTTCGTCGTACTCGATGAAATGGCGCAGCCGAAGGTGCTCACCAATCCAGACGATGCGACCTTGCAGGCGGCATATGAGCATCTCGCAGGCCGCTCGTGAAGCGGGTTCTGGTGCTCAACGGCCCCAATCTGGGCAGGCTGGGGCGCCGGCAACCTGAGATCTACGGCTCCACGACGTACGCCGAGTTGGTCGCCCTTTGCAACTCGTGGGGTGAGTCCTTGGGGCTGTCGGTCGAGGTCGTCCAGACCAACCACGAGGGCGTCATGCTCGATGCGCTCAATCAAGCCGCTGACGACTCCACTCCGGTCGTGCTCAATGCGGGTGCCTGGACCCACTATTCATATGCGATCTACGACGCCTGCGCCCAACTGACCGCACCGCTGGTCGAAGTGCACCTCAGCGACCCGATGCAGCGTCCGGAGGAGTTCCGGCATACGTCGGTGATCACGCCACACGCCGACTTGGTCATTGCAGGTAAGGGCGTTGAAGGCTATCGCTCGGCGCTTGAGTTCATCGCCGCGGGAGCCTGAGCCTCAACGCTCATCCGAGTGCGGGCGAGCAAGGCTAGCCAGCCGGCCATCACCACAGCCAATGAGACGAATAGCGCCGTTGAGCCGAGCGGTGGCGCCCAGTCTGCCCACTCGGCGGGTGGCATGTCTTCGGCACGTATCCCTGAGACATTGCGTCGCATCATGACTTGGAAGGCCCACAGGTGTAAGACTGCGAGCACACCGATGGATCCGATCCGGCTCCATCGGGCCAAGCGTCCATTCCAGTTGGTGTCGCTGGCTGGGCTGTTGGCCGCCAAGGCCATGATCATGATCGGGATCATGCCGACTGTGGGCAGCATGTAGCGCCCCTGCCAAACCGGACCTTGGAGGTTGAGTTTCCAAGCCTGCAGCATGACTGGGAGCACCCATGACAACACCAAGATGGCAAGGGCAGCGAGAGCATGCCGAGGCGTGAGCACTGCCCACACGGTGCCAATCACGAACAAGATGACTGCCGTGTATGCGATCCAGAGATTGGGCGGGAGGGGCGTGTCGAGCCAGCCGAAATTGCCAATCATCTGGGTGAGCACACCATTCATTGAATGAGCTGACAGCCGGATCCGTTCCCAAAGAGACAAGTCGAAGAGTGGTTCTTTGCGGATATTGTCTACGCCCGAGTACTGCAGCCACACGATATTCGCAATCACGGCGAGCACCGGCACCAGCAGCAGTCGCCTTGACCGTGACGTCCAGGTCAGTGTCCAGGCCGACTTGCCATAGATGATCAGCAGTCCAAGTGCCCAAACACCGAGCCAGGCGGGTCCGAGGATGCGGGTAGAACCCACGATCGCGGCCGCGATCATGGCTCGACGAAACATCGTTTGCGCAGCCGGGCCGTCGGGGTTGGCAAAGAAGGCCAAGGAGCATGCAACCAGGGCGTATGCGGCCACGATCTCGAAGGTGTTCGGATTTACCGCACCTCCCAGATAGGCCAGCATCGGGGTCAGGGATAGCAACACGCCCATGGTGGCCAGTCCAGGTCGCCGCATCTGGAGGCAACCTGTCACGGCCCAGGCCATCATCCAGGCAGCGAGGAGTACCGCGGCGAATCGTTCGAGGTAGAGGGCCTGTGCGTTCGTGCCGAAATTGGACAAGACCCCGGTGACGGCGTAGTAGACCGGGAAGTTGCGTCCAGCAGCATTGACGTAAGGCACGAGTTCAGAGCCGGAGTTGACATTACGCATGCAACTGGCTGGGTTCTCAGGTTTGAATTGGTAACAGTCGACGGATTCGACGCTCCGCAGGACCCCGAGTGGCACGGGCGTATTTGTATTGGTGGTGACGCCGTTGGCGAACACGTTTGTGTGCTCGGGAGTGAGATTGCCGTGGCCCAAGGTGTAGGCATACAAATCGTGTTGCGTTGAGTCAGGGGTTGACCACAGTGGTGTGGCCAATGACCAAATCCCGAAAATCAGCGCAAACCCAATGAAGGCCACCCAACCGCCAGTTGGGCGCAGGGCAATTCGGGTAGTTCCGCTTCGAATCATGTGTGTCTCCAGTTTTGGATGGACTTGATCACTGGCGCATGGCTACGGACAAATCAGTCCGAAGGGATCGGTCGGTCAACATCCTTGCGGTAGGTGGCCGGATTGCCGGCCCAGACCTGTCCGTCGGGGATGTCGTGGGTGACCACAGACCCTGCCCCGATGATGCAATTGCGGCCCACCTTGCGGTGGGGGAGGACAGTGGCATTCAGGCCGATCCGCGAGTAGTCCCCGATCTCTGCCAATCCACCGATAGTCGCATTGGGAGCCACGTGCACATTTCGCCCCAGGATCACGTCATGGGCCACATAACTTCCGGTCATCACCAAGGCTTCTTCACCAACGATGGTCTGGCGTACGCAACCTGCATGGATGCTGGCGAACTCGCGTACGACGGCCCCTGCTCGCACGATTACTGGATGCGAGGATGGCTTTCCGAGCCATTCCCCTGGTGCGCCGATGACCGACATGGGACTGATGTGAGCACTTTCGTCGATCTGTGCCCATCGGGCCTCGACGTCGTGGAAGCCATATTGTTGGGGCACGAGCCCTCCTTTGTCGGTGTCGGCTCGATGCTATCGTCAGGCCGGATTTGAGAGGACAAATAGGTGAACCAAGCCTTGATACCAGCAGCCAAACCCATTGTCGGTGATGATGAGCGGGCGGCAGTTGATGCAGTACTTGCTTCGGGCATGTTGGCCCAAGGCCCTGAAGTCGCAGCCTTCGAGCAGGAATTCTCTGCAGCCTTGGTCGACTCACGCGAATGTGTCGCCGTCAACTCCGGCACTTCGGGACTCCACCTTGGTCTATTGGCTGCTGGGATTGGCCGCGGCGATGAGGTGATCGTGCCGTCCTTCACCTTTGCAGCTACGGCCAACGCGGTTGCGCTGACCGGTGCCACCCCTGTTTTTGCCGACATTGATCCAGTCACCTTCTGTCTCGACGCGACTTCAGCGGCAACGGTGATCACAGACAAGACCAAGGCGATCATGCCGGTGCACCTCTACGGCCACCCCGCAGACATGGACGCCATGTCGACTCTGGCCAAGGAGCATGATCTGCAGATTTTCGAGGACGCTGCCCAGGCACATGGTGCTACCTGGCATGGCGCTCCGGTTGGCAGTTTTGGCACCTTCGCGATGTTCAGCCTCTATCCGACCAAGAACATGACCTCTGGTGAAGGAGGCATGGTCTCCGCATCCACACCTGAGGTGGTTCGAGCCCTACGACTCCTGCGCAATCAAGGCATGCTTCAGCAGTATGCAAATGAAGTGATTGGCTTCAATGCGCGGATGACTGATGTGCACGCCGCGATCGGGCGCGTGCAACTTCGCAAACTCCCTGAATGGACCAAGCAACGCCAAGCCAATGCTGATTTCTTGACCCAGAATCTCTCTGGGGTGTCCACACCAGAGATCGTTGATGGGGCCTCACATGTCTTCCACCAGTACACCATCCGAGTAGCAGGTGGGGCCGACGAGCGAGATCGCTTTGCTGCTGCACTTAGAGAAGAATTTCAGGTCGGCTGCGGTGTCTACTATCCGACTCCATGCCACAAGTTGTCTTCACTCAAACACCTCGATAGCCGCGCGGATTTGCCCAAGACTGAGCAGGCAGCCGCGGAGGTATTGTCACTTCCGGTCCACCCGAGCTTGACCCAGGGCGATCTCGAGCGCATCGTGACCGCGGTGAACACGCTCAGCGGATCTGCCAAGTGACCAAGGTTGTGGTGGTCGGCGGTGGCATCGTCGGCCTAGCCACTGCGCGAGCGTTGGCCTTGCGAGGCGACCAGGTGACGGTCCTTGAGAAGGAGGCCACGGTCGCAGTCCACCAGACTGGGCGCAATTCCGGGGTTGTTCACGCCGGCCTCTACTACACGCCGGGCTCGTTGAAGGCCAAGATGGCAGTCGCTGGCGCGGCCTCGATGTTGGAATACGCAAAGGCTCGAGATGTGCGGCATGAGGTCTGCGGCAAGTTGATCGTGGCGACGCATGAGCGCGATCTTCCCCGTTTGTCGGAGTTGGTGCGACGAGCTGCTGCAAATGGCGTGCCCGTCCGCGAGCTTAGCGCAGAGCAGGCTCGAGAGGTCGAGCCGAATGTCGAGTGTATTCGCGCGATCCATGTCCCTTCCACAGCGATCATCGATTATCGGCAGGTGTGTGAGCGCTTCGCCGAAGACCTGATTGAGGCGGGTGGTGAGATTCGACTGGGGCAGTCAGTTCGAAGCGCCCATGAAGACGCTCAAGGCGTCGAGATCAACACAGATCACGGCACCATCCATGCTGACGTACTCGTTGGGTGTGCAGGCCTACACGCAGACCAATTGGCTGTCGCGTGTGGACTGAAGCCCAAGGCTCGGATCGTGCCGTTTCGCGGTGAGTACTTCGAAATGACTGCCCAGAAGGCGGATCTGATCCGAGGCCTGATCTACCCGGTGCCAGACCCTAGGTTCCCCTTCCTCGGAGTGCACCTGACCCGGATGATCGGTGGTGGTGCCCACGTGGGGCCAAACGCCGTACCCGCTTTCAAACGCGAGGGGTATACGCGCAGGGATTTCGACTTCGCGATGGTGCGCTCGTTGCTGGCTTGGCGGGGCAGTTGGAATTTGGCTCGCCGCAATGCGGCAGCGGGAGTTCGTGAGTTGTCACGGTCGTTGTCTCGTGGGGCAGTGGCAAGGGGAGCAGCATCGATGGTGCCCGGCATCACGGCTGCGGACTTGGCTCCTGCGCCGTCGGGAGTGCGCGCCCAGGCGGTGACCTCGAAGGGTGACTTGGTCGATGACTTCTTGGTCCAACGAACAACTAGGCAGGTGCACGTACTCAATGCGCCCTCGCCTGCTGCAACCGCATCATTGGAGATTGCTGCCCACTTGACCGCTCAGGTCGATCGGGTGTCGAGCCAATGAGGCCGCAAGCGCATGGAGTCGTTAGACTCCTGATGTTCTCCTGACCTGATCGATCGGCCCATTTGTGCGCATTGCTGTAGTCAACAACTTCTTCCCGCCGCGAGCAGGGGGAAGCTCCCATCTCTCCGATTCGTTGGCCCGAGGCTATGCAAGGGCCGGTCATGAAGTGCTGGTGGTCACTGCCGCCTACCAGGATGCGCCTGGCGAAGAGACCCTTTCCGAAGGGGTGCGGGTAGTCAGGCTGCCTGCTTTCATGATTCCCGAGAGCAAACTTGCGGTGAGTTTCGACATCTCATTCGCCTCCAGACCTTCGCTCAAGCGTCGGATTTCGGCATTGCTCGATGACTTCAAGCCAGATGTGATCCACCAGCATGGTCAATTCTTCGACCTCACTTGGGCTTCTGGACGCTATGCGGCCCAACGTCAGATCCCCAGCCTGTTGAGCGTGCATACGCGTTTGGAAAACCCGGCTGCAATGTATGGGCGAGTGTTTGGGGCTCTCGATAAATTCGTGGTGACTCCACGGCTGAAGAGATTTCAGCCCCGCATCGTGGTGATGGATGCTCACATGCACGACTACATCACCCGTCGATATGCAGGTGCCTACCGTGACTTGGTGGACATACCTGTCGGGGTGGATCCAGCCTGGATCCAGGGGGGCGACCGTGCCCGCGGGCGTGCTCGGCTCGGGCTCGATGACCAGCCTGTGATCATGTCAATCGGACATGTCATTCCGCAACGAGACCGGTTGGCGGTGGTCGAGGCTCTACCCGAGGTGCTCCGAGCCCATCCCGACACCAAACTGATTGTTGTTGGTCGGGTCTACTACGACCTATTCCTCGACCGGGCCAAGGAGCTGGGTGTTTCTGATGCGGTCATCTCGCTGGGTGCCGTGGCCAAAACGGAAATCCCTGACCTGATCGCTGCCGGCGATGTCGAATGCCATGAGCAAGGAGACGGCCTCGGCACTGCCACCCTTGAAGCCATGGCCGCGGGCACCCCTGTGGTGGGTTGGGGCCGGCTCGACAACTTCCCCGGTATGCCGCTGTACGACGGCAAGGACATCTACTTGGCCAAGCCTGGAGACACCAAAGGCCTGTCCAACAGGTTGATTACCGTCTTCGATGATCTCGACAAGGCCCGTGAGGTCGGGCTTCGTGGGAAGCAGATCATCACAGAGCACTTCACCCTTCAACAGGTCACCAATCAGTACCTGTCCTGCTTGGAGGACTTGGTCGCCCACGGGCCTGCCCTAGGACCTGCAACAGGGGAGAGATCATGACAAAGCCAACCCGGACCGTCCCCTTGGGACAACCAACCGTTGGGCGCGAAGAGCTCGACGCGGTTGCGGCAGTGCTTGACTCTGGATGGTTGTCCGGAGCCGGCCCAACCTGCGTGGCCTTCGAAGAGGAGTTTGCGGCGGCAACCGGCACCCGTCACGCCCTGACGACCAGCAATTGCGGGTCAGCGCTTCACCTAGCGCTCCAAGTGCTGGGTGCCGGCCCCGGTGACGAAGTGATCGTCTCTGACTACACCTTTCCAGCCACCTCACATTCTGTTGCCTGGACTGGTGCGACCCCGATTTTCGCTGACGTCCATGAAGACACTGGCAATATCAACGTTGAAGCCGCCGCATCCCTGGTTGGCCCCCGCACGGTTGGCATCATCGCCGTTGACCTAGTCGGGCAGCCTGCTGACTTCGACCAGCTGCGCGCCCTGGCCGACAAGGCCGGGATCTGGCTGGTGGAGGACGCTGCCTGCTCTGCCGGCGCCACCTATCACGGGCGTCCTGCAGGGTCGATCGGCGCCGACTTGGCTGCGTTCAGCTTCCACGGACGCAAGGGGATCACCGCAGGTGAAGGTGGCGCTCTCGTCGGTGATGATGAAGAGCTGATGAGCCGAGCTCGACGACTGCACACCTATGGGATTGCTCCGGCTCTGTCTCGTGAGGGAAGCGTCGACTTAGCCATCCCTGAATTCGCCGAACTTGGTTACAACTACCGCTTGTCAGAGGTGCAGGCTGCCATCATGCGAGTCCAGCTTGGTCGACTGGACAGCTTGGTTGCGGCTCGCACCCACGCCGCTGAGTTCTACAACCGAGAGTTGGCCGGCATCGAGGGGATCTCGCTGCCTGTGGTTGCACCAAGACGCACCCCTGCCTGGCAGTCCTACTTGATCGACGTACATGCCCCGGTCGATCGAAACCAGTTGGCGGGCAACTTGCGCATGCTTGGGGTGGGTTGCAATTTCGGTACCTATGCCTCACACCTGCAGCCCATTTACGAATCCAAACAGGATTGCCCGGTCTCGCGATCGTTGTTCGGCCGACATCTTGCCATCCCAATGCACGCCAATCTCACTGATGAGGACCTCGAGTATGTGGTCGCCTCGGTGCGTTCGGCAGTCACCAGCTCAACCATCTGATCAGGAGTCAAAAGTCAATGTCTGAAACGGTCTTCTTCACCGGCGGTGCCGGTTTCATCGGCATGCACGTCGTGCCCATGCTCTTGGAGAAGGGCTACAAGGTCCGCATCTACGACAACATGTTCCGCGGAGACAGAGACCGAGTCGCCGAGTTGGTGGCCGGTGGCAATGTCGAGCTCATCGACCATGACGTGCGTTATGGCGGGGCCGTCCTCGCGGCCATGAAGGGATGCACCAAGGTCATCCATGCGGCTGCACTCTCGATCAACAAGAGTCAAGCAGACCCCGATGAGTCAATGGATGTGAATCTGATCGGCAGTCAGAATGTGTTTTCGGCAGCCGCAGAATTGGGCATTGATCGGGTCGTCTTCTGCTCGACCGCCTCGGTCTATGGCGACCCGGAGAAGTTGCCGATGCACGAAGACGACAGGCTCAACCCGCTCACGCCATATTGCATCTCCAAGCGGGCCAGTGAAGATCTCCTCGACTTCTACCATCGTCGGGCGGGACTGTCTTGGATCGCGTTGCGATTCTTCAACGTCTATGGCCCAGGCCAGAAGACCGAGGCCTACTACACGTCTGTGATCAATCATTTCGTGAAGCGGATCCACAACGGAGAGCCTCCGGTGATCGATGGGCGTGGAGAACAGTCCATGGACTTCATCCATGTGCACGACATCGCCCGCGCGATTGTGTTGGCCCTGGAGAGCGAGAAGGACAATGTGCCGATCAATGTGGGCACAGGGATCGATACCTCCATCGCTGATTTGGCCAAGATCCTCATCGAAGCCTCTGGTGCAGATGTGGAGCCCATCTTCAACCCACGAGATGTCTTGGTGAGCCGTCGTGCCGCTGACATCACCAGGGCTCGTGAGGTGATCGGCTTCGAGCCCACCATTTCGGTCCGCGATGGCATGACCGACCTGATCAAGACCGCCGAGATCGGATGAGCCAGGCCGCTAGGCCAAGCGGGTTGCCTGACAATCCGTGGAACGAACACGCGTGGATTGTCGGCGAGCCCAAGGTCGGTGAAGGCACCTGGATCGGCGCTTTCACCGTGATCGACGGCTCGGGTGGTTTGGAGATTGGTCGGGGCTGCGACATCTCGTCCGGAGTACAGATCTACACCCACTCCAGCGCCCGCCGCTGTGTCAGTGCCCGAGCCTATGACCAAGTCGACCGTGAGCCGGTGGTGATCGGTGATCACGTGTTCATTGGCGCCGGCGCAATCGTCAATATGGGGGTCACCATCGGTGACCACAGTGTGATTGCGTCTGGAGCGGTCGTCACCAGTGATGTGCCGGCGTACAGCATCGTTGCGGGCGTGCCCGGTCGAGTGATTGGCACGGTCGATCTGAGCACGCCCGAGGATCCTGAGTTCAGGAGTGTGCGGGGGGCCTAGCCCGATGCCTTGCTAAGCACGTCTTCCACGATGGCGTGAGCAGGCAGCATCCCTGTTCGCTCACGTGTTGCATCGGCTTGGCCTTCGATGAGATTCACGAAGTGGCTGAGTTGCGTGACTAATGGCTCATTGCCGAAGACCTCTGGCACCTCGATCTCGGTGTGTTGGCGGAAGCCCACCCCGTGTTCGAAAATCTCCTCGAAGGCTCGATGGCGATAAGAAGTGACACTTCGCTGGATCAGATCAATCTCGACAAGCCGGTCCAACTCCTGGATCCGCATCGTGCGGACCTTGCGTTGGCTGATCCGACTGGCCGAAACCGTGGCGACCTGGCCACCAGCAAAGCGCAGTGAGCACTCGACCACATCTTCAGCGCCCGGCACCGACTCGGGGTGATATTGACCCACGACCGAGTTGAGATCGGCCGGTGCTTGGTTGTCGAACAATTGCACCACCAGATCGACATCATGTACCAGAAGATCCCACCCGACGCCAGTCTTGATCCGTGAGGCGTAGGGGGAGTGGCGTTCGGCCCGCACCAGCAGTGGGGCGTCGACCATTGAGCGGGCCACCATGAACGCAGGATTGAATCTCTCCAGCAGACCGCACATGAGTGGAGTGTCGCGCTTCTCGGCCTTGTCAACCAAGGTCTTGGTCTGCTCGTACGACGGACACAACGGCTTCTCAACGAGCAAAGGCACGCCTTGGTCGATGACTTGAGCCGCCACGTCGAAGTGATATTCGGTGGGTGTGGCGATCACCGTGGCAGCGAAGTTCTCGGGGCGCTCAAGCACGGGGGCCCATTCGGCGCCGTACTGGGCGGCGACTGCGCGCCCAGTCTCCTCATCAGGATCGATGACCATCGACAATTTGGTGCGGGGGTGTTGCGCGATCACTCGGGCGTGGTTGCGCCCCATCGAGCCGACACCTATCAAACAAAGGTCCAGTTCGGTCGAGTTGGTCATGGGTGGGGTATCTCCAGGGGATGGGGGCCGATGAGTTCGAGGGACATCTCATGCTAACGGTGGGTGGGTTTGATCTCGAATCCCCGTGTTCGAGGCTGAAGCGCTAGACGTGGGCTTGTAGCTACGAAGAAATGTAGTAACAGGTCTCTACTGTTTGGATGCCTAGTTCACGTCGAAAAGTAGGGGATGTGCTTCCTTGGCCTCGCACTCAAAGCCTGTCTTGTTGGCTGGACGAGGCGAGAGCGAGAATTTGCTCGACCCTGGTCAGCCTTGGTGGAACTGTCGAGGGGTTGGGATGTTCGTGCCCCCCTGATCTGGGCGGCGGTGAGGTGATGTTCGTGGCGTCCTTCGAACACATCGGTGGCTCATGTCCCGTCCCTGCCAGTAGGCACACCTCCCCGGGAGTGGACCAAACTTCAGCACCGGCCACGATCGCTCCGGCGTAGGCCGAAAGGACGGTTGCCGCCGGGGGAGGACGCTAGGCGATTTCGCTGGCCATCTGCCCCGTGAGTTCCCCGAGGTTCCGGTGTCGCGGGCCAATATGAACACCCTCGCCTGGTTCCGGGGGCAAGTCCGTCGCACACGACAGATCCAATCCTGGGGGTCGATCCACCAACGACCTACCGGGGTCGAACGCGTCATCAGATGGGGCATCGCCACCAAAATTAGGACCATTTCGACACCATAAAAGAGGAGGGACTGACCGACTTCATGGCCGAGAGCATCCACAGGCCACGCAAGAGCCAGGACTGGCAGACCCCAGCTGAGGTGTTCAACAACCAATACGCTCAGCCAGATCCACCGGCAATCTGACACACCCGCGTCGCAGTTCGAAAACGAGAGTGGTGCTGTCACTGAAGTGAAGCAGAATATGACACACTTCGAGCTCCATATCAGTGGACATGAGGAGAAGACGATGTCGCGCGAGCACGGCTACGAAGAAGTGGAGGCTCGCTGGGCCGAGATTGATTCGTCCGCGACCGTCAGCAGTGCTGCGGTAGTCGGATCGCCAGGTGAATGGATCGGCAAGCCAACGAAATTCCCCGCGGTGGTAGGCGCGAATGTTGTGATTCGGGAGTTCGCTCGTGTGCACGCAGGATGTATCCGTGAGACGGTCATTGGTAACGACACCCTGATGATGGCGGGTAGCCACGTGGGACACGATGCGATTTTGGGCGAGGGAGTTCATCTGGCGCCGAATGTGGTGGTTGGTGGAGTGGTCGAGATTGGTGACCATTCGCACATTGGGCTTGGTGCGGTGATCCTCCCCCACAAGAAGATCGGACGTAATTGCATCATCGGAGCCGGGTCCGTGGTCACACGCGACATCCCGGACGGCCAAGTTTGGGCGGGGAATCCGGCAGTTTTCCGGAAGGACACAGAACGGGAAATGCCTGCTTAGCGATGGTCTCGTGACACAGGTGACGAACCTGCGTCGGATCAGTACTCATCTGATCGTGGACACCGCCGGGAGTCGTTCCGCTCCGGCGATCTAGAGTCCGGCGCGGATGGAATCCTATCCGGCGTCGAGGCACTGTTGGCGAGGTCACTGCGGAGTCACGCGTGCTGGTCTTGGACTCACGGGCGGACTCGTTCTTGGATCGCCGTTCAACTCCTATTTGCATGATCCGATTTCGGTCGGCGATATGGCTCCTCTGTGAGTAAGGCGCTCACGATGCCGTGAGCCCTGGACAGCCAATGCGTCAACACCTCAATCGCGTAGTTGGTTAGGAGCCTGGGAAGGGCGCTATCATCTGCTGTCCCCAAAACCAAGAACTTGACTCGCAAAGGCGCACAACTGTGGCAACAACCAATGACCTGAAGAACGGCATGGTGCTCAACCTCGACGGCCAACTCTGGCAGGTCATCTGGTTTCAACATCACAAGCCCGGCAAGGGCGGGGCGGTTGTCCGCTCCAAGCTCAAGAACATCGAGTCGGGCAAGACCGTCGACAAGACCTTCAATGCCGATGTGAAGGTCGAGGTCGCCAATGTCGACAAGCGCACGATGCAATATCTCTACAACGACGGCACGTCATACATCTTCATGGACACCAGTACCTATGACCAGCTCGAGGTCGCGCCGGAGATCGTCGGTGATGCCAAGAACTTCATGCTGGAGAACCAAGAGGCCATCGTGGCCACCAACGACGGTCGGGTGCTCTACATCGAGCTTCCGGCAAGCGTGGAGCTCGAGGTGCAATACACCGAGCCTGGTCTGCAGGGCGATCGCTCGACTGGTGGCACCAAGCCCGCCACCTTGGAGACCGGTCACCAGATCAATGTGCCTTTGTTCATCGTGACCGGCGAAAAGATCAAGGTGGACACGCGTGATTCGTCCTATCAGGGGCGCGTTTCCTCTTGAGCGCACGCAGCAAGGCTCGCAAACGTGCCGTCGACCTGATCTATGCGGCAGAGTTGCGCAAGGTGCCGGTGGCAGATCTGCTTGAAGAGAGCTCAGTCGAGAAGCCGCTAAACCCCTATACCGTGACCCTCGTCGAGGGGTGGTCGGAGCACAGCGAGGAGATCGACTCGCTCCTGGCCTCATTCGCGCGTGGTTGGAGTCTTGACCGGATGCCTGCGGTCGACCGCAATGTGCTCCGGATCGCCACTTTTGAGCTTGTCTTCAGCGCCGATATCCCTGACGCCGTTGCGATCACGGAGGCGGTGAAATTGGTCGGAGAGTTGTCGACGGATGAGTCTCCTGCATTCGTCAACGGGGTGCTCGCAAGCGTTGCGCGCGAGGGCAGGAGCAAACTCAAGCAACCTGCGTCACCAGCAGGAGCCGATGAAGACCCAGAGGTGTCCGGCTGATAGCGTGGGCGACGTTAGACATCCTTTAACTAGCCGTCCAGTGAGGCGGAGAAGGAGGTCCGCTGCAGGTGTCTACCCACCCCGAGCCTCAAGATGCCGCTCCCATCGCGGGCGGTCGATCGGTGCTTGACACCAACTCAATTTCCCGCGCGTTGACGCGCATCTCCCACGAGATCCTTGAGCACAACAAGGGTGCTGGCAACTTGGTCTTGTTGGGCATCCCCACCCGCGGAGTCCACCTGGCCAATCGGATCGCCACCCGGATCGCCAAGGTCGAAGGCGCCCAGGTGCCGGTCGGCACCCTCGACATCACGATGTACCGCGATGACCTGCGTGACAACCCGACCCGCAACCCCCACCGCACCGAGATCCCGACCGGTGGCATCGACGGCAGGACGGTGGTCCTGGTCGACGACGTGCTCTATTCCGGGCGCACCATCCGGGCGGCCCTGGATGCGCTCAACGACATCGGACGCCCCGCAGCCGTGAGACTCGCGGTGCTGGTCGATCGCGGGCACCGCGAATTGCCGATCCGGGCAGACCACGTGGGCAAGAATCTCCCCAGTGCCCGTGCTGAGCGAGTCTTGGTCAGGCTCTCCGAGGTCGATGGTCAAGACGAGGTGCAGATCTCATGAAGAAGCATCTTCTCTCCATCGACGACCTCACCATCGACGATATTGACGAGCTCTTCGAGACCGCTGCGCAGATGCACGACGTACAAGGGCGCTCGGTCAAGAAGTTGCCCGCATTGCGTGGGCGCACGATCATCAACCTGTTCTTCGAAGACTCCACCCGCACGAGGTCCTCATTTGAGATCGCCGGCAAATGGTTGTCAGCCGACACGATCAATATCACCGGTAAAGGATCATCTGCCTCCAAGGGAGAGAGCCTGCGAGACACGGTGCTGACGATCTGCGCCATGGGCGTGGACGCACTCGTGATGCGGCACGGTGCCAGTGGCGCGGCCAAGCAGGTCAGCGAATGGACCGACGCCGTGGTGATCAATGCTGGAGACGGCACCCACGAGCATCCCAGCCAAGCCCTGCTGGACGCCTACACCCTGACCAGACACATCGGCTCGCTCGAGGGCAAGCATGTCGTCATCGTCGGCGATCTGACTCATTCCCGCGTCTTCCGCTCAAACATCAAACTGCTGCGCAAACTACAGGCGCAAGTGACCGTTGTTGCTCCGGCGACCCTGCTGCCTGCCGGGGCCAAGAGTTGGGCCGAATCAAGCGGATTTGCGATTTCAAATGATCTTGACGCGGTCTTGCCGACTGCCGATGCGGTGATGATGCTTCGGGTGCAGAAGGAGCGGATGAGTGGTGGCTTCTTTCCGAGTGCCCGCGAATACACCGTCGGCTATGGACTCACCAAAGACAGGTTGGCCTTGCTGCGGCCAGACGTGCCGATTTGTCACCCAGGCCCGATGAATCGTGGCCTTGAGATCGCTGCCGATGCGGCAGACGCAGCGCAGTCGGTGGTCCTCGAGCAGGTCAGCGCTGGCGTCGCGATCAGGATGGCGATCCTCTATCACCAACTCGCTGGAGAGGGCAATGACGAATGAATGAGCAGGTCCTGCACATCCGCGGTGCCCAGATCCACGGTGCCGAAGCGGCTGACATCTTGGTGGAGGGGGGCCGGATCACGGCTGTCGGCAAAGTGTCGGCTCCAGCAAAGTCGGTCAAACTCGATGCCGACGGTCTGGTAGCCCTTCCGGGACTGGTCGACCTGCACACACACCTGCGCGAGCCAGGCCGCGAGGATGCCGAGACCATCGCCACCGGCTCGCGAGCAGCAGCGCGCGGTGGCTTCACTGCGGTGCTTGCCATGGCCAATACCAACCCCGTCACCGACACTGCCGAGGCCGCTGAGCGGGTGTTCGATCTCGGCAGGAATGTCGGCTTGGTCGACGTACAACCCGTAGGAGCCGTCACGAAGGAGCTGGCCGGGCAGGAGTTGGCCGAACTCGGCCTCATGGCCAGGAGTCGGGCCAAGGTAAGGGTCTTCTCCGACGACGGAAAGTGCGTGCAGGATGTTCGCGTCATGCGGCGGGCGCTTGAATACATCCGTGACTTCGGCGGGGTGATCTCCCAACATTCCCAGGACCACACGCTCGCCGGGCCCAACGCCTGCTGTCACGAGGGTGAGCTGTCGGGTCAGCTGGGCCTTCCGGGGTGGCCAGCAATCGCCGAGGAGGTGATCGTGGCGCGCGATGTGATGCTTGCCAAACACACGGGCTCGCGGGTCCATGTCGCCCACGTTTCGACTGCCGGGTCGGTAGACGTGATCCGGTGGGCGAAGTCTCGCGGCATCGACGTCACCGCCGAGGTGACACCACATCACTTGATGCTGACCACGGATCTGCTGGTCGGCTATGACCCGACCTTCAAGGTGAATCCGCCGCTGCGACCCCAAGAGGATGTGCAGGCGCTTCGTGATGCCCTCGCCGACGGCACCATCGATGCGGTCGCCACCGACCACGCACCACATGCCCGCCACGACAAGGAGCACGCGTTCGTGGACGCGGCCTTTGGGATGCTCGGTCTGGAGACTGCTGTGTCGGTGATCAGCGAGCTCATGGTGACGACTGGTCAAATGAGTTGGGCTGAGGTCGCCAAGGTGATGTCAGTCAATCCGGCCCGGATTGCCGGCCTGGGTGACCACGGTCGAGCCCTCGCTGTCGGAGACCCCGCCCACATCACCTTGATCGACCCGAGTGCTGAGGTCACGGTGGATCGCGACGAATCAGTCTCCCTCAGTCGCAACAACCCCTGGCACGGGCGCACATTCAAGGGCGGCGTCGCCGCAACGGTTTATGCCGGCCGAGTGACCTATCGAGATGGAGTGGTTAGTGAGTGACGCGATTTTGGTCCTGGAAGATGGCCGGACCTTCGTCGGCGAGTCCTACGGGGCTCAAGGAGAGACCTTCGGTGAGGCGGTCTTCGCCACCGGCATGACCGGTTATCAAGAGACCCTGACCGATCCGTCGTACCACCGTCAGGTCGTGGTCATGACCGCTCCTCATGTCGGCAACACCGGCATGAACGACGAGGACTGGGAGTCTCGCAAGATCTGGGTGAGCGGCTATGTCGTCCGTGATCCAGCGCGCATCCCATCCAACTGGAGGGCCAAGCGGAGCCTCGACGATGACCTGCGTGACCAAGGAGTCGTGGGCATCAGTGGCATCGACACTCGGGCGTTGACCCGTCACCTGCGTGAGCGCGGAGCCATGCGAGTGGGGATTTCGTCGACCGAGACCAATCCCGAAGCACTTCTGGCCCGAGTCAGGCAGAGCGCCGAGATGCAGGGGGCCGAACTTTCCGGTGAAGTGTCCACCGACGAGACCTATGTGGTCGAAGCTGTGGGCGAGAAGAGATTCACGGTCGCCGCCCTGGATCTGGGCATCAAGGCCAATACCCCGCGGATGATGGCTGAGCGGGGCATCGAAGTGCACGTGATGCCAGCGACCTCGTCATATGCCGAGGTGGCGGCTCTACAGCCCGATGGCCTGTTCTTCTCCAATGGCCCCGGTGACCCGGCAGCGACCAAGTCACAGATTGCGTTGTTGCAAGAGGCCTTGGAGGCCGGGTTGCCCTATTTCGGGATCTGCTTCGGCAATCAACTCTTCGGACGTGCTCTGGGCTTTGACACCTACAAGCTCAAATACGGCCACCGTGGCATCAACCAGCCCGTGATGGATCGTACGACGGGCAAGGTCGAGGTCACCGCCCACAACCACGGTTTTGCGGTGGGGGCCCCGCTCGATGATCAGACCCAGACCCCCTACGGTGTCGCCACCGTCAGTCATGTCTGCCTCAATGATGATGTTGTTGAAGGGCTGGAGTTGCATGCGGGAGGCAAGTTAAAGGCCTTCTCGGTGCAGTACCACCCGGAGGCGGCCGCTGGGCCGCATGATGCGGACTATCTCTTCGATCGCTTCTGCGATCTCATGTCAGCGCAGAAGGGAGCCTGATCGATGCCTAGGCGCAGCGACATCAGTTCAGTAATGGTGATCGGCAGCGGGCCGATCGTGATTGGTCAGGCTTGCGAGTTCGACTACTCAGGCACCCAAGCGTGTCGGGTCCTCAAGGACGAAGGGATCCGGGTCATCCTGGTCAACTCCAATCCGGCGACGATCATGACTGACCCGGAGTTCGCTGATGCCACCTATGTAGAGCCGATCACCGCTGAGTTTGTCGAGAAGGTGATCGCCAAGGAACGACCGGATGCGCTCTTGGCGACACTTGGAGGCCAGACCGCACTCAACACCGCGATCGCGTTGGACGAGGCCGGCGTACTGGAGAAGTACGACGTCGAGCTGATCGGCGCCTCCATCGAAGCGATCCATCGCGGCGAGAACCGCGAGTCCTTCAAGAAGATCGTTGAGGACCTTGGGGGAGAGGTGGCCCGCAGCGTGATCTGCAATGCCGCCGATGCTCCCACAGGCACCACGAAGGCGGAGCTGGAGCGGATTGCTCTTGAGCGCGCGATGGCGGGAGCCGATGAGTTGGGTTATCCCGTTGTGGTGCGCCCCTCCTTCACGATGGGCGGCTCCGGTTCGGGGATGGCCTTCGATGAGGATGACCTGCGTCGGATCGCGGGGTCGGGATTGCAGGCCAGCCCCACCACCGAGGTACTCCTGGAGGAGTCAATCCTTGGCTGGAAGGAATACGAGCTCGAGGTGATGCGCGATCAGGCAGACAATGTCGTGATCGTGTGCTCCATCGAGAATCTGGACCCAATGGGCGTGCACACAGGCGACTCGATCACCGTCGCGCCTGCCATGACCCTCACGGATCGCGAATACCAATACCTGCGAGACCTCTCGATCGGGATCATTCGTGAGGTCGGTGTAGACACCGGTGGCTGCAATATCCAGTTCGCGGTCAATCCTGAAGATGGCCGGGTCGTGGTCATCGAGATGAACCCACGCGTGTCCCGAAGCAGTGCCTTGGCCTCGAAGGCGACTGGGTTCCCGATCGCCAAGATCGCGGCCAAGGTGGCGATCGGCTACACCCTCGACGAGATCCCCAATGACATCACCCAGGAGACGCCCGCGAGCTTCGAGCCGACTCTGGACTATGTCGTGGTCAAGGTCCCGCGATTTGCCTTCGAGAAGTTCCCTACGGCAGACCCCACCTTGACCACTCACATGAAGTCGGTCGGTGAGGCGATGGCGATTGGTCGCAACTTCACCGAAGCCCTCCAAAAGGCCTTGCGCAGCCTTGAGCACAAGGCGGCTCCCTTTGACTGGACCCACCGCCATATCGACCTCGACAAGCACGATCTGCTTGAGCAGATCAAGACCCCTCATGACGGGCGCCTGCGCAAGGTGATGGACACCATCCGGGCCGAAGCCACCCCAGATGAGATCCACGAGGCCACCGGCATCGATCCGTGGTTCGTCGATCAACTCGCTTTGATCAACGAGATCGCACAAGAGATCATCGGCGCCTCCGAGCTCACCCCAGCCTTGCTGCGCAAGGCGAAGCGTCACGGCTTCTCAGACAGCCAGCTCGGCAAGATGCGCAACATGGACGAGGCCGTCGTACGCGGGCTCCGGCATGCACTAGGGGTGCGCCCGGTCTACAAGACGGTCGACACCTGCGCGGCAGAGTTCGCTGCTCGCACGCCGTACCACTATTCGTCGTACGACGAGGAGACCGAGGTCGCGCCCCGCGAGCGGCCCGCAGTGATCATCCTTGGCTCTGGCCCCAACCGGATCGGCCAAGGCATCGAGTTTGACTATTCCTGCGTGCATGCGTCGTTGGCGCTGAGCCAGGCTGGCTACGAGACGATCATGGTCAACTGCAATCCAGAGACCGTCTCGACTGACTATGACACCTCTGACCGGCTCTATTTCGAGCCGCTGACGCTCGAGGATGTCTTGGAGATCATCCATGCCGAGCAGCAGGCGGGCCCGGTGGCTGGAGTGATCTGCCAACTCGGTGGTCAGACGCCGTTGGGCTTGGCCAAAGGCCTTGAAGATGCGGGGGTCAAGATCGTCGGCACCTCCCCGGACGCGATCAATCTTGCTGAAGAGCGCGGTGCCTTCGGACGGGTCCTCCATGAAGCAGGTTTGGTGGCACCCAAGCACGGCATGGCGATCTCATTCGAGGAGGCCCGTGAGATCGCGGCAACGATCGGTTATCCGGTCTTGGTGCGTCCGTCCTATGTGCTTGGTGGGCGCGGCATGCAGATCGTGTACGACGATCAGGCCCTGGCCGACTACATCGCCCAAGCCACCGAGATCAGCCCGGATCGCCCAGTCCTGGTGGATCGTTTCGTTGACGATGCAGTCGAGATTGACGTCGATGCACTTTTTGATGGCACCGAGCTCTTCCTGGGTGGGGTCATGGAGCACATCGAGGAGGCCGGTATCCACTCCGGCGACTCCTCCTGTGCCCTCCCTCCGATCACCCTGGGGGCCGAGGAGATCGACCGGATCCGCGCGGCCACCCATGCGATTGCCGAGGGGGTCGGGGTGCGTGGGTTGCTCAATATCCAGTTCGCCCTCGGCTCCGACGTGCTCTACGTCTTGGAGGCCAATCCTCGAGCAAGCCGCACGGTGCCTTTCGTCTCGAAGGCGACCGCAACGCCGTTGGCCAAGGCTGCCGCTCGCTTGATGATGGGTGAGTCGATTGCCCAGTTGCGCAGCGCGGGGGTCCTACCGGCTTCTGGAGACGGGGGCACGCTCCCTGCAGGCTTCCCGATCGCGGTCAAGGAAGCCGTGATGCCCTTCAACAGATTCAAGACCATCGAGGGCAAGACCGTCGATGCGATCTTGGGTCCGGAGATGCGTTCGACGGGAGAGGTGATGGGTTTCGATGCGGTTTTCGGCACTTCCTTCGCCAAGGCGCAGACCGCGGCCTACGGCCCGCTCCCGACCACGGGCAGCATCTTCGTGTCAATGGCCAATCGGGACAAGCGCACGATGATCTTCCCGGTGAAGCGCCTTGCCGACATGGGCTTTGAGATCCTGGCGACCAAGGGCACCGCGGAGGTGTTGCGTCGCAATGGCGTTTCACCCACCGTGGTGCGCAAACACAGTGAGGGGCCCGGCCCCGATGGGGAGAAGACGATCGTCGGACGGATCGTCGCCGGTGAGGTCGACCTGGTGGTCAACACGCCGCATGGCACCACGAAGGGTGGCTCACCCCGACTCGACGGTTATGAGATCCGCACGGCGGCGGTCTTGGCCAATATCCCGTGCATCACCACAGTGCAGGGCCTTGGTGCCGCAGTGCAGGGCATCGAAGCCGTGCGCGGTGGCGAGATCTCGGTGTGCTCTTTGCAAGATTGGGCAAAGTCGATCTCGTGAGTCTGATCAGTTCTTCCTATCGCTCGGCCTTCGACCATCTGCTGAGCAAAGTCGACCCCGAGCAGGCACACCATTTCGGCTTCGCCGCGGTCAAGTTGGGCAGACCGATCAGCGAGCGAATGTTCAAGGTCGACTCCGCCCCGATCTTGAAGATGGGTATCCCCTTTTCGGGCAGGCTCGGTCTGGCTGCGGGTTTCGACAAGAATGGCACCGGGATCGATGCCCTTGCGGCCCTGGGCTTCGGCTTCATCGAGATCGGCACCGTCACCGGCCTACCCCAGCCGGGCAACCCCCGCCCGCGGTTACAACGCCTGGTGGCTGATCGAGCCATCATCAATCGGATGGGTTTCAACAACGATGGCGCCCAAGCAGTTGCGCGGCGACTTGCACTGAGACAGGCCAATGGCCCCAAGTCGCGGGTGCCCTTGGGCATCAACATCGGCAAGTCCAAGGTTGTGCCCGAGCAAGAGGCGATCGCAGACTATGAGTCCAGCACGGGTTTTCTCGCGCCTTATGCGGACTATCTCGTTGTCAACGTCTCCTCGCCCAATACGCCCGGGCTGCGCAATCTCCAAGCGGTTGAAAAGTTGGAGCCCTTGCTGCACGCCGTACGCCGCCGGGCCGACCAGGTGACCGAGAGCAGGGTGCCGCTGCTGGTGAAGATCGCTCCCGATCTCAGCGATGATGACGTCCGCGCAGTCGGTGATCTGGCCATGAGCTTGGCGCTTGACGGCATCATCGCAACAAACACCACGATCACTCGTGAGGGACTGCGCAGTACCCCAGCACAGGTCGAGGCAGCCGGAGCAGGAGGACTCTCCGGGCCCCCGTTGCGACTTCGGGCCACCGAGGTCATGCGCATCCTGCGTGATCGAGTGGGAGAGGATCTGACCTTGATCGGGGCTGGAGGCATCACCACTGTTGATGACGCACTTGACCGGATCGCCGCAGGCGCAGACCTGATCCAGGGTTATACCGCCTTCATCTATGAAGGGCCCGCTTGGCCCAGTCGGATGAATGCCGCCTTGACGACAGGAGCAGAGCATTGATCCCCTTCGGTGAGCGACTGAGCCTGGCCATGCAAGAGCGTGGTCCGCTGTGTGTTGGCATCGATCCACATCCGTCGCTGCTGGGGCAATGGGGTCTGCGCGATGATCCGAGTGGCCTGGAGCGCTTCTCGTTGAGCGCAGCGGAGGCACTTGCGCCGGTGGCGGCAGCAGTCAAGCCGCAGTCGGCCTTCTTCGAAAGGCACGGCTCCAAGGGCATCGCGGTGCTCGAGCGGGTGATCGAGATCTGTCGAGAAGCAGGCACGCAGGTGATCCTTGACGTGAAACGAGGCGACATCGGATCGACCACTCAAGCTTATGCGGAGGCCTACCTGCACCCTCGGTCATCACTTTGCGTCGACGCAATCACGGCTAGCCCCTATCTTGGGTTTGGGTCTTTGCAACCCATGATCGACTTGGCCAGAGAGCACGGCAATGGTGTGTTCGTCCTGGCCTTGACCTCAAATCCTGAAGCTGCGCCAGTGCAACGTGCCAAAGCGGCAAGTGGCACTGTGGCCGGTGAGGTGCTCAGCCAGCTGAAGGCGCTCAACCACAGCACGTCCTCAATGGGATCATTCGGGGCCGTGGTTGGGGCCACGATCAGCAAGGCCGATGAAGACTTGGCCATCGGTGGGCCACTACTCGTCCCCGGGGTGGGGGCTCAGGGTGGCACTCCGGCAGACGTACGCCGGATCTTCGCCGGAGCACTTGATCTGGTGTTGCCCTCCAGCTCTCGCGAGATCCTTGGTCAAGGGCCAGATCCAGCCGCCCTCGCTGAGGCTGCTCGTCGTACGGCTGAGGACTTTGCGACCTTGGCAACTGGTGACTAGATTGATCTCACCCCCACATCCAGGAAGCTGAGGCAGCCCCGTGGCCCTACCCACGCTCACCCCCGAACAACGCCAAGCTGCCCTCGACAAGGCTGCGGCGTCCCGACGCGAGCGTGCTGAGGTGAAGAACCGACTCAAGCACTCGGGCGCATCATTGCGTGAGGTGATCGAGGCTGGGCAGGCCAACGAAGTGATCGGCAAGATGAAGGTCCTGGACCTCATCCAGGCGATGCCGGGCATCGGCAAGGTCAGGGCACGCCAGATCATGGAGAAGGTCAAGATCTCGGAGTCGCGCCGGGTCAGAGGACTTGGCTCCAAGCAGGCTGCGGCGCTGGTGGCCGAGTTTGACTGAGACACCCAGGCTGACAGTGCTCGCAGGCCCCACTGCTGTAGGCAAGGGGAGTGTCGCAACCCATTTGAGCCAGCACTTCCCTGAGGTCTGGGTGTCGGTCTCGGCCACGACGCGGGCACCTCGACCTGGCGAAGTTGATGGCGTCCACTATCACTTCGTTTCAGAGGAGGTCTTCGACAAGATGATTGCCGATGCGGACTTGCTCGAGTGGGCGCAGGTCCACGGCAAAGCTCGTTATGGCACCCCCCGAAAACCCGTTGAAGAGGCGTTGGCGCGCGGTGAGCTCGCGCTACTTGAGATCGACCTCCAAGGGGCTCGACAAGTGCGCCAAACCGTCCCTGAGGCCCGTTTTGTCTTTCTGGCGCCGCCGTCCTGGGAGGAATTGGTGCGCCGACTGGTCGGCCGGGGCACCGAGACGGTTGCCGAGCAACAGCGCCGCCTCGACACCGCAAAGCAGGAGTTGGCCGCCGAAGATGAGTTCGACGTGACCATCGTCAACGTGTCAATTCCCGAAGCGGCCGAGGAGTTGGTAGAGTTGATGAGATCTTTCCCCCCTGAATGTGAGGCTTGATGAGTATGTCTTCCCACCAGTTGATCGCCGAAGGCGTCACCAATCCGCCGATCGATGATCTGCTGACCAAGACCGACTCCAAATACAAGTTGGTGCTCTACAGCGCAAAGCGCGCCCGCCAGATCAATGCCTACTACTCCCAACTCGGCGAGGGCTTGTTGGAATACGTCGGCCCGCTGGTTGACACCCATGTCCAGGAGAAGCCGCTCTCTATCGCCCTTCGTGAGATCAACGAAGGCAAGTTGGTCTGCGAAGACATCGACCCCAATGAGGTCGAGGCAGCAGAGCCGGTCACAGATCCGATTGCGGACTTCGACGTCCCGGTCAGCGACTGAGGCCTGGCTCAGCAATGGCTGGTGTGGAGCGGTCAGGAGCTGATTCACGCAAGCCGCGGGTGGTCTTGGGCGTCAGCGGTGGTATTGCCGCCTACAAGGCCTGCGAACTCCTTCGTCGATTCACCGAGTCCGATCACGATGTGACCGTGGTGCCCACTCGGGCCGCTCTTGAGTTCGTCGGTGCGCCCACGTGGGCCGCTCTGTCCGGCAAGGAAGTTGCGGCAGACGTTTGGGCTCAGGTGCACGAAGTGCCCCACGTACGGATCGGGCAGCAGGCCGACCTCGTCGTGGTTGCCCCAGCGACGGCGGATCTCTTGGCCAAGGCTTCTTCCGGACTGGCCGACGACCTCTTGACCAACACCTTGCTGACTGCTCGGTGCCCAGTGGTTTTCGCTCCAGCAATGCACACCGAGATGTGGGAGCACCCTGCAACCCAGGCAAATGTGGCCATGTTGCGCGAGCGTGGCGCTCATGTGATCGAGCCTGCGGTCGGGCGGCTGACAGGTGTCGACACTGGCAAAGGGCGATTGCCCGAGCCGGCGGAGATCTTTGCGATCAGTTGCGACATCTTGGCCCGGGGCAACGCCCGCCGAGACCTCGACGGGTTGAAGGTGGTCGTGACTGCGGGCGGCACCCGCGAGCCGCTTGATCCGGTGAGATTCCTGGGCAACAAGTCTTCAGGGCTCCAGGGTTATGCCCTGGCACGTACGGCGTGTGCTCGCGGTGCCGAAGTGACCTTGATCGCCGCCAACACGACTCTGCCCGATCCAACCGGTGTCGAAGTCTTCAAGGTCGAAACGACGGCACAACTCCAGGAGCAGACGCTGATGGCGTGCAAGGATGCCGATGCCTTGGTCATGGCGGCTGCTCCTGCCGATTTCAGACCCCAAGGCGTGACGTCGAGCAAGATCAAGAAGCGCGAAGACGGCACAGCACCGCAGATCGAGTTGGCCATCAATGACGACATCCTCGCCGGGATCTCACACAACCGACCCAATCCCGGGCTCGTGGTAGTTGGCTTTGCAGCTGAGACTGGTGACGAGAGCGGCAGCATTTATGACCACGCCTTGGCAAAACTGGCTCGCAAGGGCTGCGATCTATTGGTGCTCAACAACGTCAGCGGCGGCCAAGTCTTCGGTGAGGATGACAACGAGGCTGTGCTCTTGGCGCCAGATGTTGAGGCGGAGCCAATCTCCAGAGGGCCCAAGGCGGCTGTTGCAAATGTGATCTGGGATCGAGTCAGCAAGATCATTGCTCAGTCCCAGCGATAGAGACTGCGTTACCTGAGCCACCGTTGCTCCGTTAGTCTTCGGGTGGCTCGCAGTGAGCCACTGCGCGATCCAAAAAGACCGTGTGATCCGATGAAGCAGGAGAAATGAAGTGACGGGACGTCTGTTTACCTCCGAGTCCGTAACCGAGGGGCACCCCGACAAGATCGCTGATGCGATCAGCGACACCATCTTGGATGCCTTGCTTGCCGACGACCCAAATAGCCGCGTTGCCTGCGAGACCCTCCTGACCACGGGGCTTGTGGTCGTAGCTGGCGAAGTCACGACTCAGACCTATGCCCCGATTGCCCAACTGGTCAGAGCCAAGATCCTTGAGATCGGTTATGACTCATCCGTCAAGGGCTTTGACGGCAATTCCTGTGGTGTGCAGATTGCTCTCGGGCAGCAGTCTCCAGACATCGCCCAAGGTGTCGACACTGCGCTGGAGAGCCGGACTGGATCGGTTGATGCCAAGGAGAAGCAGGGCGCTGGCGACCAAGGTTTGATGTTTGGCTATGCCTGCTCTGACACACCCGAGCTCATGCCCTTGCCGATCACGATTGCCCACCGACTTTCTGAGCGTCTGACCGCAGTCCGCAAGGATGGCACGCTGGCCTATCTGCGCCCGGACGGCAAGACTCAGGTCACCATCGAGTACGACGAGGCCGACAACCCAGTGCGGGTCGACACCGTGGTGCTCTCGACGCAGCATGCTGAGGAGATCACCCAGGAGCAGCTGGCTGCGGACATCAAGACCCATGTGATTGATCCTGTGCTCGCGACCTTTGAGATTTCCTCCGAGGGCTACCGTCTCCTGGTCAACCCAACTGGCGTCTTCGTCGTGGGCGGGCCGATGGGTGATGCTGGCCTGACTGGCCGCAAGATCATCGTCGACACCTACGGCGGGATGGCTCGACACGGCGGCGGAGCGTTCTCCGGCAAGGACCCCTCCAAGGTCGACCGTTCCGCGGCCTATGCGATGCGTTGGGTGGCAAAGAACGTCGTTGCCGCTGGGTTGGCCCGCCGTTGCGAGGCCCAAGTGGCCTATGCGATCGGCAAAGCCGCTCCTGTGGGTGTCTTCATCGAGACCTTTGGCACCGGTGTGATCCCAGACGAAAAGATCCAAGAAGCCGTGCTTGCGGTCTTTGACCTTCGCCCAGCAGCAATCATCGAGGATCTAGACCTGAAGCGTCCGATCTACGCCAAGACCTCGGCATATGGCCACTTCGGTCGTGAGTTGCCTGAGTTCAGCTGGGAGAAGACTGATCGGGCAGAGGCATTGAAGAAGGCTGCTGGTCTCTGAAATGTAGGTAGCTCCTGACATGATTTCGTCATGAGCGCTGTCGATGACCAACTTGCGCTGCCCGGGCTGATTGAGGCCCGGGCAGCGGCACGTTCGGCGCGCAAGCTCGCCGATTCGCAAGGCAAGAAGCCGACTGAGTGGGCGCCTATTCAGCCGATAGCCCAGGTCTTGGTCGACGTGAGTCTGGCGCATCTTGATCGGCCCTTTGACTACCGAGTCCCCGCGGATCTTGATGAGCTCGCCCGGCCCGGCGCCCGGGTCAAGGTCCGATTCGCGGGGCGGCAAGTGGCTGGTTTTGTGGTTGGACGCAGTGACGAGAGCGACCAGCCACGCCTACAACCCATCCTGAGGGTGGTCTCAGGTGAGCCTGTCTTGGCTCCTGAGATCGCTGAGTTGAGTGCCGCCATAGCGGCGCGCTATGCCGGCACTCGCGCCGACGTACTCCGCCTTGCGGTGCCGGCTCGACATGCTCGTGTTGAACAAGAGCTGGTGACGGCCCCAACGCAGCCCTTCACTTGGGGGAGCACCGCGCAGGAGTGGGTCCACTATCCGGGTTTCGCGAGCCTGTTGACTGGTCAAACGCGGGTTGTCATGAGCGTGGCACCGGGCGATGACTGGACCAATGCCTTCTGTGCCGCTGCGGGCGCGACCCTCGCGCGTGGTGAGGGGGTGGTTATGTGCGTGCCTGACCATCTTGACGTCAAGCGCCTGGACGAAGCCATGCGGCGACGTTGGGGTGATCAGCACCATGTCGTCCTCACCGCAGATCTGGGGCCAGCGGCACGATATCGCGCATTCTTGGCCCTGTCCCGGGGCCAGGTCCAGATCGTCATCGGCACCAGAGCAGCGGCTTTTGCTCCGGTGAAGCGATTGGGGCTGGTGGCGATCTGGGACGACGGTGATGATCTTTTCCATGAGCCCAGGGCGCCTTATTGCCACTCCCGTGAAGTACTGCTCCAGCGGGCTCAACAGGCAAATGCTGGAGTGCTGGTCGCTGGCTATGCCCGAAGCGTGGAAGCCCAATATCTAGTCCGTACGGGTTGGGCCACTGAGGTCGCGGCCCAACGGGCGTTGTTGCGTGAGCGGGTCCTTGTCGGCGTGACCGGGGACAGCTCGGCGGATCTGGCGCGAGACCCGGCCGCTCGTGGGGCGAGACTGCCCAGCGAGGCTCACCAGATGATCCGAGAGGCCCTCGCGATCGGGCCAGTTCTCATCCAGACCCCCAGAGCCGGCTACGCCACGAGACTGGTCTGTGACCGTTGCCTTGAACAGGCAACCTGCACGACTTGCTCTGGTCCACTTCGTCAACTCGGGCCAGCGGAGCCTCTCACCTGCAAATGGTGCGGCCTGGTGCATCACAATTGGCGTTGCACCCACTGTCAGGGGCAGGGGTTGAGAGCCCCCGTGCTCGGACACACCCGCACTGCTGAGGAGATTGGGAGATCCTTCCCAGGTGTCAGGGTGCGCACCTCTTCTGCCAAGAGACGCCTGGAGACCATCGAGGATGATTCGATCGTGGTGGCCACGATCGGTGCGGAGCCTGTCGCCAAAGGTGGCTATGCCGGTGTGCTTGTGATGGACACCTGGATCACCCTGGCTCGTAGCGATTTGCGCGCCACCGAAGAGGCTGCTCGACGATGGGCCAATGCCATTGCCTTGGTGGCCAAAGGTGGCAAGGCGTTGTTGGTCGGTGACTCCGCCCAGCCCGCCGTACAAGCGCTGATCCGCTGGGATCTGCCTGGTCTCGCTCAACGAGAGCTGAGCGAGCGGCAAGCAGCGCACTTGCCGCCAGCCAGTCGCCTGGCCGTGTTGCGTGGTGATCCTGGTGAAGTCGAGGCGGCATTACGTGACCTGGAGCTTCCGCAGGGCACCGAAATCCTGGGCCCGGTCCCGAGTGTTGATGATCAAGTCCAGTATGTCTTGCGCTCTCCTCGAGTCGTGGCCGCCGAACTCTCAGCCAGGCTGGCGCAGATGCAGTCGATCAGGTCAGTGCACAAGCGGCCACACATCCGGGTGCAGATCGACCCTCATGACTTGGGCTGAGCGAGGGGCTTACCCCTAGACTTGCGCTGACTGACAGGGGTTGCCGACTCGAGGGAGTGGAAGTGCCGATCAAGGACATCAGACTGTTTGGTGATCCGATCTTGCGTACGCCTGCCAAGGAAGTCATCGATTTCGACAAGGAGTTGCGCACCCTCGTTTCTGACTTGGCCGACACCATGCTCGATGCTGGAGGTGCAGGCTTGGCCGCACCTCAGCTAGGGGTCGGTTTGCGGGTTTTCACCTGGCATGTTGATGGGCACATTGGTCATTTGGTCAATCCTCGACTGGTCCTGTCTGACGACAAGCAGATGGGCCCCGAAGGGTGCTTGTCGATCCCAGAACTGACCATCGATTGCGAGCGAGCCCTCAATGTGGTGGCACATGGCTTGGACATGCACGGTGAACCGCTGCTGGTGGAAGGCTCGAATCTTCTCGCCAGGGCCCTCCAGCACGAGACCGACCACCTTGATGGGATCTTGTTCATTGACAGACTCGATCGAGAGGCCAGACGGTCAGCGATGAAGATGATCCGCGAAGCAGAATGGTTTGGCCAGCCGGCTCCACAAGTTCGCGTCTCGCCACACAACACGATGGGATTGGGTTTTTGATGCGGATCATTTTCGCCGGCACGCCAGAAGTGGCTTTGCCCAGTTTGCACGAGATCTCCAACTCCGCCCACGAGCTCATCGCTGTAGTGACCAGACCTGACGCCCCGACTGGCCGGGGTCGCAAGTTGGTGGCCTCTCCGGTGGCGGTGGCTGCTGACGAGTTGGGTGTGCCAATTTTGAAGCCCCAACACCCTCGAGACGAAGATTTCAAAGATCAACTGCGAGCATTGAAGCCCGATATTTGCGCAGTGGTCGCCTATGGGGCCCTACTACCGCAAGCAGTGCTCGACATCCCAACCCATGGCTGGATCAATCTGCACTTTTCTTTGCTGCCGCGATGGCGGGGCGCGGCCCCGGTCCAGCACTCGATCTGGGCTGGTGACGAGGTGGGTGGCGCCTCGACATTCCGGATTGTGCGTGAGCTGGATGCTGGCCCGGTGTTTGGCCTGATGACCGAGCAGATCAAGGCTCATGACACCGCTGGCGAGCTCTTGGGGCGCCTGTCTGAAGGCGGTGCCAAGCTCTTGCTTCAGACCCTGGATGGCATTTCTGATGGTTCGTTGGAAGCAAGAGCCCAAGTGGCAGAGGGCGTGTGTAATGCACCCAAGATCACGGTTGATGACGCCTGCATTGACTGGAGTGAGCCCGCGGTCGCTGTGGATCGCAGGATCAGGGCCTGTGAGCCGAATCCCGGCGCCTGGACAACTCATCATGGGTCTCGTCTGAAGGTGGGGCCAGTTGTCTTCGACTCAAGCCACCAGTTGCCGTCCGGCGAACTGTTGGTGACGAAGAAGGAGATCTTCGTCGGCACCGGCACCTCGGCAGTCAAACTCCAACAGGTCAAGCCCTTCGGTAAGAAGCAGATGGCGGCAGCGGATTGGGCGCGTGGAGTTCGCTTGGAGACAGGCATGCGTCTTGGCGAGAGTTGATGCTGCACGGCTCGTGGCTTACGGAGTGCTGCGCCGGGTCGATACCGCCGGAGCCTATGCCAACCTCGAACTTGCCAAACAGCTCAAGACTTCTCAGTTGAGTGGTCAGGACGCAGCCTTTGCCACCGAATTGGTTGGCGGCACGTTACGGATGTCGGGAGCTTACGACGCGGTTCTGGACCAACTCGTCAAGGGTGAGTTGAAGGCTGAGGTGCGCGATGCGCTGCGGCTCGGAGTACACCAACTGCTTTCGATGCGCGTGCCTGCTCATGCTGCCGTCACCACCACCGTTGATCTGGTCAGACAGGAGATTGGGCGAGCCCCAACAGGTCTGGTAAATGCAGTGTTGCGACGAGTCAGCCAACAAAGCGCCGAGAGTTGGCTCGCGGGCTTGTCAGCGGCTCAACGCTTCTCCCATCCGCAGTGGATTGTGGATGAGTTGGCAGAGGCTTTGGACCGACCTGCAGAGCTCGAATCCCTCCTTTTGGCCAACAACGAGCGTCCGGTCGTCAACTTGGTGGCTCGACCCGGCTTGGCCTCGGTGGCGGAGCTTGGTGGGCGGCCTTCTGCGGTGTCGGAATATGGCGTGATCCTCGATGGGGGAGCCCCTGGTGAGATCCAGGCAGTCAGGGAAGGCAGAGCTGGGGTCCAGGACGCAGGATCCCAATTGGTGGCCTTGCTGACTGCTGCGCCCGACGTCGCGCCCGATGGTCCTTGGCTGGACCTGTGTGCCGGGCCTGGCGGAAAGGCGGCATTGCTGGCCGCGCTCGCCAAGCAACGGGGCACACATCTGGTCGCCAACGAGTCCGCCCCTCACCGGGCCCGGTTGGTCAAACAGAATCTCAGGGCTACGGGAGGTGACGTGATCGTTGCTGACGGACGTGCTCCCGCCTGGAGGCAGCAGGCTTTCAGCAGAGTCCTTGTCGATGCACCCTGCACAGGCTTGGGGGCATTGCGCCGCAGGCCAGAAGCCCGTTGGCGTCGAAGCCCTGAAGACCTTGTCGACCTGGTGGTCTTGCAACGGGAGTTGCTCAAACAGGCGGTCGCCTCGACCCAAGTGGGTGGCGTTGTCTGCTATGCGACCTGCTCGCCGGTCGTGTCGGAGACCAGCAAAATCGTGACTGAAGCACTGGGCACGTTGCCAGTGCGACTCGAGGATGCAACCTTGTTGACCCCGCACTTGTCAGATGCCGAGTCGGCCCATCTCCAGGGGGCCATCCAGTTGTGGCCACACCGGCACGGGACGGATGCGATGTTCATTGCCCTGATGCGGCGGTACTAACATCCCAACCATGCCCGCCGCGATCACGCCCAGCATCCTCAATGCAGATCTGTCCAGACTCGCAGATGAGGTGGGCCGCATCCCCAGCGCCGACATGGTCCATGTCGACGTCATGGATGGCCATTTTGTGCCCAACCTGACCTTTGGTCTGCCGGTGGTTGAGTCACTCATGAAGCACACGGCTCTACCGATCGACATGCATCTGATGATCGAAGACCCCGATCGCTGGGCTCCCGCCTTTGCCGAGATCGGGGTGGCTTCAGTGTCATTCCACGCAGAAGCAGCCAAGGCACATGTGCGACTGGCTCGCGAGTTGCGGGCCAAGGGCGCCAAAGCGTGCATGGCCCTCAATCCCGCGACCGATGTGACGCCGTACGCCGGTGTGTTGGGGGAGCTCGACATGCTCTTGATCATGACGGTCGAGCCGGGCTTTGGTGGACAGCCATTCCTTGACTTGTGCCTGCCCAAGATCAAACGCGCCCGAAGGATTGCCTCAGCACAAGAGTTGGAATTGCGTATCCAGGTTGACGGTGGGGTTTCAGCCGAGACAATCGAGCGTTGTGCGGTGGCCGGCGCGGATGTCTTCGTGGCTGGCTCCGCGGTGTATTCGGCCGCCGACCCAGACCAGATGGTGCGTGAGTTGCGACGCTTGGCCGATGAGGCTGCCGGACCAACTGATTGATCCTGGCCGCGATTGGGTAGACTCCTTGCTCGAGTAGACAAACTCACGTGCACTGGGGGCGGTGAAAGTCCGCACCGGCGGTTATAGTCCGCGACCCGAGTCCGCTCGGACGAGATGTCCTTGAGGCTTGGTTGATCAGGTGAAATTCCTGCACCGACGGTAATAGTCCGGATGGAAAGCGCACGTGTTGTTGTGGTGCGTCTGCACCGCTGACAACGCTGCCCCCAGTCAGGTGACTTAAGGGAATGGCGGCTTTGCATGGAGTTCAGCGCAGCTGAGAGCGCGGCCATGAAGCGTGCCCTGACGCTGGCCAGCACCCCGGGAGTGCCGCTTGGGCCCAACCCGCGTGTGGGTTGTGTCATCTTGACTCCCGACGGGCATCCGATCGCGGAGGGTTTTCATCGTGGTGCCGGTACCCCGCACGCAGAGGTCGCAGCCTTGCGTGAAGCGGGGAGCGCCGCCCGAGGGGCCACCGCAGTGGTCACCTTGGAGCCCTGCAATCACACCGGACGCACCGGTCCTTGCACCGAAGCCTTGATCGAGGCTGGTATTTCGCGCGTGGTCTTTGCACAGCCCGACCCCAATCCACTTGCTTCTGGTGGCACCAAGCGCCTCGATGAAGCAGGTGTTGAAGTGGCCTTTGGGCTCCTTGAGGATCAGGCTCGTCGACTCAACCGCGCATGGACCTTCGCGTTGGAGCATCACCGTCCCTTCGTGACCTGGAAGTACGCCGCAACTCTTGATGGTCGCAGCGCTGCGGCCGACGGGACGAGTAAGTGGATCACGTCGACGCCGGCTCGGCTCGACGTACACCGACATCGGGCATTGTGCGATGTGATCATGGTCGGCACCAACACGGTTGTGCAGGACGACCCACGCTTGACTGTGCGCGACGAGTTTGATCAACCACTTCCAGATCAACCACTCAGGGTTGTGATGGGTCGGCGTGAGTTGCCGGAGAGCCTGGCTGTCTTCGACGGGTCGGCACCGACTTTGAGGTTGCGCACCAACGAGCCATCGGAGGCTCTCACCCAACTATATGACCAAGGGCTGCGACATGTCTTTCTTGAAGGAGGCCCCAATCTGGCCGCCTCCTTCATGAAGGCTGGGCTGATTGATGAAGTGATCGCCTATGTCGCACCGAAGTTCCTAGGGGCTGGTGTCCCTGCGGTGGGTGACCTGGGCATCAACAACGTTGAACGGGCCATCGAGTTTCAGATAGTTGAGGCACAACTGATCGGCAAGGGCCAAGACAGCAATGTGCGCATGACCATGCAAAGGGGTCGATGATGTTCACCGGTATCGTCGAAGAGTTGGGCACCGTGGCTGCGGTTGAAGTGCTCCCGGATGCGCAGCGACTTACGGTCTACGGGCCTCTCGTCTGTGCAGATGCAAGACCCGGTGATTCCATCGCGGTCAACGGATGCTGCCTCACGGTGGTTGGCGACGCCACTGATGTATTCAGCGCAGATGTGATGCAGGAGACCCTCGACAAGACCTGCCTGGGGAGTCTTGAGGTGGGTGACAAGGTCAATCTCGAGAGGGCCGTGACCCCGGCAACGAGGCTGGGCGGCCACATCGTGCAAGGCCATGTCGATGCCACTGGGGTGCTGGTCAGTCGCGAGTCCAGTCAACATTGGGAGATAGTGAAGATCTCCATCCCTGAGGCGATCTCGAGGTACTTGGTGCCAAAGGGATCGATCACAGTGGATGGCGTCTCCTTGACCGTGGTCGAGGTCGAGACCCAAGCCTTCACGGTCAGCCTGATCCCCGAAACCCTGGCCCGGACCACCTTGGGCTTCAAGAAGCCCGGTGACGTAGTCAACCTGGAGATTGATGTGATCGCCAAATATGTCGAGAAGTTGGTGCAGCGATGAGTTGGGAAGACAAGATCCGCCTGGACTCCGTGGAGGAGGCCATCGCCGACATTGCCGCTGGCAAGGCCATTGTGGTAGTCGACGATGAGGATCGCGAAAACGAAGGCGACATCATCTTCGCTGCGGCAAAGGCAACACCTGAGCTGATGGCCTTTACGATCCGTCATTCCTCTGGCGTGATCTGCGTGCCCATGCCAGCGGAGATGTTGGATCGGTTGGAGATCCCATTGATGACTCCGCACAACAAGGATCGACTTCGCACGGCGTACACCATCTCTGTTGATGCACGCGACGGCGTCACAACCGGTATTTCGGCTGCAGATCGCGCCCATACTGCAAGAGTCCTGGCCGACTCCGCCACCGAGCCCTGGGAGGTCACCAGGCCCGGACATGTCTTCCCGCTGCGCTATCGCGAAGGGGGAGTCCTGGTCAGACGGGGACACACCGAGGCAGCCGTGGATCTTGCCCGAATGGCAGGCCTGACCCCAGCTGGCGTGTTGGTTGAGGTCGTCAATGACGACGGCACCATGAAGCGTGGACAAGAACTCCGCGATTTCGCGGATGAACACGACCTGAAGCTGATCTCAATCGAGCAGATGGTGCACTACCGCAGGCGCACCGAGACCCATGTCGAGCGAGTCGCCGAGACGATCCTGCCCACTGAGCATGGTGACTTCGATGCGGTGGGCTATCGGATCACCGTCGATGACAGCCAGCACATTGCTCTTGTGTACGGCGATGTGTCTGGCCCTGGGCCAGTGCTGACCCGCGTGCACAGCGAGTGCCTGACCGGTGATGTCTTTGGTTCACAACGTTGCGACTGTGGGCCTCAGCTCCATGAGGCCTTAGATCTGATTGTTCAAGAAGGTAGGGGCGTTGTCGTGTACTTGCGCGGGCATGAAGGGCGTGGCATCGGCCTGCTTGCCAAATTGCAGGCCTATTCGCTCCAAGACCAAGGCCGTGACACTGTTGATGCCAATCTCGACCTGGGCCTGCCGGCAGACGCCCGACACTATGGAGCTGCCACCCAGATCCTGAAGGACCTGGGAGTCCAGTCGGTGCGCTTGATGACCAACAATCCAGACAAGACCTCCTCCCTGGAGGCCTATGGGATCCCTGTGGCGGAGCGGGTGGCGTTGACGCCAAGGCCCAACCACCACAACATCGCCTATCTGACTGCCAAGCGCGACCGGATGGGACATGAATTGCCCGGGCTGGTCGTGCCCGATATGGATTCATCATCCAGCCAACCAAACCCACACCAGTAGCCTGATCTGTCAGTCAGCGGACTGCCAACAATTCGGAAGGACCAGCATGAGCGGCGAGGGAATCCCACAGCTGAAAGCTGTCGATTGTCATGACCTGCGAGTTGCAGTCGTGGCGGCGCTTTGGCATGAAGAGGTGATGAACGGTCTCATTGAGGGCGCCAAGCGTGCCCTTGGTGACTTCCAAGTGGATTCCTGGGAGTTGGTGCGGGTGCCTGGCTCGTTTGAGCTCCCTGTGGTGGCGCAGGCTCTGACGAATGCAAGTTTTGACGCAGTCGTGGCCCTCGGCGTGATCATCAGGGGCGGGACCCCGCATTTTGACTATGTTTGTCAGGCGGCAACCGATGGGTTGAACCGAGTTGCCTTGGACACTCAGACTCCTGTTGGTTTCGGTCTGCTGACCTGTGACAACGACGACCAAGCACTGGATCGGGCAGGTTTGCCACACAGTCGTGAGGACAAGGGATACGAAGCCACTGCTGCAGCACTTCTCACCGCACAGACGCTCGGTCGTATCAGTGCTCAAGAGCGCCTAGGCTAGAGGCTGTGAAGACCTTCGAGGATTTGTGGGCTGAGCTCTACGAGAAGTCTCAGTTGCGCCCAACTGGCTCAGGCACGGTCGCAGCCATCGATGGCGGTGTGCATGCGATCGGCAAGAAGCTCGTCGAGGAGGCTGCCGAGTCGTGGATGGCGGCCGAGCATGAGACCAAAGAGCGAGCCGCTGAAGAGCTCAGCCAACTTCTGTACCACGCACAAGTGATGATGCTCGCGCTCGGCATCAGCCTCGACGACGTCTACGCCCATCTCTGAGTCATCGCCCAAGGACCCAAATGTCTGACCTACTCCGGATCGCCATCCCCAACAAGGGGGCTCTCTCACTGGCGGCATCACAGATCCTCTCCGAAGCCGGCTATCGCCAACGCTCCACGACGAAGGAGTTGACTCTGCTCGACGCCGACAATGGCGTGGAGTTCTTCTACTTGCGCCCCCGAGACATCGCCGTCTATGTCGGCGAAGGCACCCTCGACGTCGGGATCACCGGCCGTGACTTGTTGCTCGACTCTGGCGCCAAGGCCGAAGAAGTCCGCCCGCTAGGGTTTGGAGCCTCCAAGTTTCGCTTTGCCGCTCGACCTGGCACCCTGGCATCACTTGATGACCTGGCAGGGCAACGGATTGCCACGTCGTACGTCGGGGTCGTCGAGGAATATCTGACCAAGCAGTCAATCGCGGCTGAGGTGATCCGACTGGATGGTGCAGTCGAGACGAGCATTCAACTAGGCGTGGCCGACGTGATCGCCGATGTGGTGGAGACGGGCTCAACTCTCAAGGCCGCGGGCCTGCAAGTGGTCGGTGAGTCGATCATGGACTCTGAGGCGGTCTTGATCCAGCGTGCAGGGGCCCAGACCAGCGACAACTTCAAGATCTTCAAGAGACGTCTCGACGGGGTCTTGGTGGCCCGCAGCTATGTGATGATGGATTACGACATCCCAGACGACAGGGTCGAAGCTGCCGTCGCCTTGACCCCAGGCATTGAGAGTCCCACTGTCTTGCCCCTGCACAAGGAAGGTTGGACCGCGGTGCGAGCGATGGTGCCGCGCGAAGGAGCCCAAAAACTGATGGATAGTCTCTATGACCTCGGGGCTCGCGGAATCCTACTTACGGACATCCATGCCTGCCGACTCTGAGAGCTTGGTGTCTCTGCCCCACACCTGGAGACCATTCGGTGTTCGGATTGCGATCTATGCATTCGGAAGCGCCCTGATCGTGGTCTTCGCGGCAATGTGGGTTGCCCTCGGGCCAGAGATCAGAGGTCACTTCACAACCTTCCAGCGACTGACCACGATCTTCTTGTTCTTGCTTCTCTTTGCGGCCTACTGGGGCCTGATCCGCTCCAAGATCGTGGCCACTGATCAGGGAGTCACCGTGGTCAACGGCTTCCGCTCTCATCACTATGAGTGGGCCCAGATCGTCGGGATCTCACTGGGACGCGGTGCGCCCTGGGCTCACCTTGATCTATCCGATGGCGAGGCGCACATGGTGCTCGGCATCCAGGGGTCCGATGGCAACCGGGCAATCCGGGCGACCAATGAGTTGCGAGCCCTGATCAAGTCCCGTTAGCAAGTTTGAGGCGCTATCGACATCGGGCCGTGCCTGCGCCTCCCCTGATCATGAAGTCAGCGTGATCCTGGGGGCGTTCCTCTGCAAACAACCGCTCTTCATCCTGGTGCCAAGCCTCCAGCAGAGCCCGATTTTCTGGCCCGTCCCTGTCGACGGCGCGATCCAGAGCATGGTCGTGTACGACGAAGACAAGAGTTGTGATCAGGTCATGCCAAGCCCGGCAACCAGCCCCGACTCCTTCGATGATCAGAAGCGACGCTGGCTCTAGATGCACGATCTCAGCGGGCGCCAGGCGATGCCAGTCGAAACGTCGGTAGTGGGTCCCGCGCCCCGCCTCGAGGTCGCGCAGCAGAGGTTCGAGCAACTCCGGCAGTAGTGGGAGGCCATTCCATCCGGGATAGATGTCTTCCAACCGCAAGAGGCTGGTTTCGGTGTCTGGTGCCGCTCGGACCAAGTCATTGGCCAAGGTGGTCTTGCCAGAGCCTGCCGGACCATCGATGGCGATCACGCGAAGTCGACCACAGGTCGGCGGTTTCGACAGCGTGGTGGCCAGGATCTCCTCGGGAGTGCTACCTGTGGTCACCAAGCGTTGCCGCAACCGCGATAGGTGGGCACGCTATCTACGATCTGGGTGTCTTGAAGCAGATGAATGGTGTTGGTGTGTTCGGCGATTTCCCCCGATTTCGCGTGCCGGAACCAGACCAGTTCGCCGATCTTCAAGCCGCCGGCGGTCAGGCCACTCAATGGAGTCTGGACTTCGCCAGCTCCTTCCAGAGCGGTCAACTGCAGACCTGGCGGGGCCCAGGGGAGTGGCCACCGATCCTTGCCAGCCGGGCCGCTGGCGATGAAGCCGCCGCCAGCGACTGTCGCGAGCGTGGGGCTGGGCCGTCGTACGACAGGCACCCCGAAGAAGCAGGCAGGTCGAGGTTCGAAGGAGGCATAGTGATCGAAGAGCGCAGGCACCAAGAGGCCAGATCCAGCGGCCACCTCGGTGACGGCGGGATCAGCGGCGGATGACTCTATGCTGCCCGAGCCGCCGGCATTGAAAAACTCCAATTCGACAATCCCGCGAAGGGCTTCAAGCACTTCTCGACGTCGCTGGGCGAGCTGTTGCACCGAGGCTTGCTTGAGGCGTCTGACCACGGCCATCTTCGGCCCTTGCTTAGGCAGTTGGTCGGGGACCCCCGCTACTTGGCCTTCATAGGTCATCACTCCGGCAACCTTGAGGCCGCGTTGGGTTGCAGATTGCGCTAGCCGAGTGATGTCGGGTTTGTCGCGCAAAGGGGAGCGTTTGGGCCCGATCTGGTTGTTGCCCAACCACAGCCCGGCATCGATGTCGAGGCAGACCCTGATCGGATCTTGGCCATCGCTGACTCGATCGACCTCGGCAATCAGGTCCAGATGGGCTGGATCGTCGACCATGAGCGTGATCACCCGTCGAGCTACAGCATCGTTGGCGAGTCGAGTGAGCGCCAAACGATCAACACTTGGATATCCCACCACGATGTCATCGCTGATGCCTTGACTGGCCAACCAGAGTGCCTCACGCAGGTTGTAGGACAAGATCCCACTGAAGCCAGGGTGTGCCAACGCGCGTTTGATCAAGGCTGGGACCCTGATTGACTTGCTGGCCAGCCGGATCGGTTTGCCTCCAGCCCGTCTGGCCAAGTAGCCAGCGTTGGCGTCGAAGGCATCCAGGTCTACGACGACCAGCGGTGGACCCGGATCGGGGATGGCCGCCACGGCTTGGTCCAGGCGCCTCTTGAGTCGATATTTGGCCACTTCGCTCACGAAGTCATTCATGTGCTGAAACCTACCCGGCACTTGCCAGCGGCTGGCTAGTGGCACGATGAATCCCATGCCCAACCTGAGGGAAGCACCATTCGCCGGTGATGACGGCGGCCGTTCAGACTCGCTCACCGCAGCGCTGCTGGAGTTTCAGCGTGAGGCCGATATCGGATTCCTGCCGGTGGTGGCTGCTCTTCAGGATGCACGCGTGCTGGTGCCGGTGGTGGCCATCTTGGGAGAGATCGAGTACGACGAGAACGGTTTGGCTCGTGACAAGAGCAGTGAGATGGCTGCGGTGTCGATCACCGGCCAGGATGGCCGCAGTGCTCTGCTTGCCTTTACTTGTACTGATTCACTTGCTGACTGGGACCCAAAGGCAAGGCCGGTTCCGGTCACCTTCAGACAAGCGGCTCAAGCGGCGATTCACGATGGTGCCGACGCCGTGCTGGTGGACATTTCTTCGGCAATGGTCGCGATTGACGGTGATCTGTTGAAGAACCTCGCGGTCGGCCACCAATTGGTCAAGGCCGGTGACGAATGGGCTTGGTTGGTGAGCCAAGGTTCTGATAAGGATTCATAGGCCCCTGTGGTTCTGAACAGCCCGCAGGTTTCCCGATGTGCAATCTCGGCGATCTCCTTGTAACCTTGTCTGCGACCGATGGATACCTGACACGGGAATCCATCCGACAAGTGGAGGCTCCTCCCACCCGCATCGACCGTCTAGGTCGTCGGGTTCGGTCTGAGTGTTGTGCAGTCGTGCACTGTCGACCCTCAGTGATCGTTGGGCCTCCGCATGTTGTGCGGAGGCCTTTTGGATGAAAGGACTCCTCGGGTCGGCTCATAAGTCTTAACCCAGGAGGACCCATCAGCACAGAGTTGCGCATCAATGATCGGATTCGCGTACCCGAAGTTCGGCTAGTCGGACCCAACGGCGAGACCGTCGGCATCGTGCCTACCGGTGATGCCTTGCGTCTGGCCCAGGAAGCAGATCTGGATCTGGTGGAAATCGCCCCAATGGGCAAGCCGCCGGTCTGCAAGCTCATGGACTACGGCAAGTACAAGTACGAAAACGCCCAGAAGGCGCGTGAAGCTCGTCGCAACCAGACCAATGTGATCATCAAGGAAATGAAGCTCCGCCCGAAGATCGATCAGCACGATTACGAGACCAAGAAGGGTCACGTGGTGCGATTCCTCAAGGCGGGTGACAAGGTCAAGATCACGATCATGTTCCGAGGCCGCGAACAGCATCGCCCTGAGCTTGGCTTCCGGTTGCTGCAGAAGCTCGCCGAAGATGTCACCGAGCTCGGGTTCGTCGAGTCTTCGCCCAAGCAAGATGGCCGCAACATGACCATGGTGCTCGGGCCGCACAAGAAGAAGTCCGAGGCCAAGGCCGAAGTCAAGGCTGCCAAGGAAGAGAAGGCAGCCGCCCGCAGTGCGGAGCGCGATGAAGACCGGCATGAGCGTGCCGAGCGCAATGCCAAGCAGGCGACAGCGCCCAAGAAGGAGCGTCGTCGCAGCGAGAACCTCGATCCCGACATCGACCTCTGAGGCTCACCAGCCTCACTGAGCCAATACGAGACTGAGCCAATACGAGAACGAAGGAAACCAAATGCCCAAGAACAAAACCCATTCCGGTGCCAGCAAGCGCTTCCGGGTGACCGGATCCGGCAAGATCCGCCGCCAGAAGGCCGGCCTGCGCCACAACCTAGAGAAGAAGCCCTCGAAGATGACCCGCCGGATGTCTGGCACCACCGAGGTCGCCAAGAACGACGTACCCCGAGCCAAGAAACTGCTTGGTCTCTGAGTTGTCTTGGCCAGCAGCACTGCTTGGCCGCAAACAACTCCCAGCATCAAACCCAAGACTCAAAAGGAGCATCATCATGGCTCGCGTGAAGCGCGCAGTAAACGCAGCGAAGAAGCGTCGTACCACCCTGGATCGGGCGTCTGGTTATCGTGGCCAGCGGTCCCGCCTGTACCGCAAGGCCAAGGAGCAAGTCACTCACTCGCTCGTCTACAGCTACAACGACCGCCGCAAGAAGAAGGGCGAGTTCCGCAAGTTGTGGATCCAGCGGATCAACGCGGCCGCTCGTGCTGAAGGCATGACCTACAACCGTTTCATCCAGGGCCTCAAGGCCGCTGGGGTGGAGGTTGACCGCAAGATCTTGGCCGACTTGGCCGTCAACGACTCCAAGGCATTTGCCGCGCTCGTTGAGACCGCCAAGGCCAATCTGCCGGAGGACGTCAACGCTCCGGTGTCTGCCTGAGCCAGTCCCTCGGGAGTCGACATGGCGAGCCCACCGGATCCGGTGCTGACCGCGAAGAGCGGACGCATCCGCCGGGCACGTGGGCTCGCCAGTCGCAATTCGAGGCAAGAGCAGGGGCGCTTTCTGATCGAGGGCGCAAAGCCTCTTGAGCAGGCCCTGCGCCTGAACGGTTGTGTGGAAGATGTCTTCATGACCGAGCAGTTCGCCACCCAACACCAGGGCTTGGCAGTTGAGGTGGAGCAAGCCGGTGGCTACTGCCACCTGGTCGATGACGGAGCCATTGCCGCCATGTCTGGGGCACAGTCCCCACAGGGGATCATCAGTATCTGTCGCCTGATCGACGTCCCAATGGCTGATGCCATCGCTAATCCTGGGCCCGTGGTGATCTGTGCCAATGTGCGAGACCCCGGCAATGCAGGCACGATCATCAGAGTCGCTGATGCCAGTGGTGCCGCGGCGGTGATCCTGGCCGGCACGAGCGTCGACCTGTACAACGACAAGACCCTACGGGCCACCGTAGGGTCGGTATTCAGCCTCCCGATTGTCAACGGGAGTGACGTCGAGGCAGCGATTGCCACAGCTCGCGAGTCAGGCAGAGTGGTGATCGCTGCTGATGGTGGTGGTGAGACAGGGTTGTACTCCCAGCAGGCCCGTGCTGTGTTGGCTGGGCCGGTTGCCTGGGTCTTCGGTAACGAAGCGTGGGGGCTCCCTATTGAGATCCGGGAGTTGGCTGACCACCAGGTGGCGATCCCGATCGTCGGTGAAGCTGAGAGCCTCAACCTCGCAACGGCCGCCGCCGTCTGCCTGTACGCGCGATTCGGCCTCGACCTGGTGCCCTGATCCCAAACCCAGTGAAGCCAATCGCAACGGCCTTCCTAGACTCATCCATGCAAACAGAAAGCAGCTCCGGAAAGGCAATCATGTCTGGACCAAATACCAACTATGACCCCGTCCAAGTCAGTGCTCTGGACGAGGCTTCGGTGTTTGACATGCGTGATGCCGCCTTGGCAGCGATCAATGCCGCCATCGATCTAGCCGGATTGAAGGAAGTCCGCAGCAGCCATGTCGGTGATCGGTCGCCATTGGCTCTGGCGAATCGCGAAATCGGAGCGCTACCCCCGCAGGCGCGCAAGGATGCTGGCTCCCGCGTTGGCCGGGCGCGAGCGGCCGTGGCCCAAGCATTCGAGGCCAGGCAAGCCGTTCTCGAAGACGAGGCCCAAGAACGGATGTTGCTCGAAGAGCGGGTAGACGTGACCTTGCCCTGGGATCGGCATCCGATGGGTGCGCGCCATCCGATCACCATGTTGTCGGAAAAGATCGCAGATGTCTTCGTAGGGATGGGTTGGGAGATCGCCGAAGGCCCCTTGGTCGAGGCGGAGTGGCTCAACTTCGATGCCCTCAACCTTGGCCCCGATCATCCGGCCAGGACGATGCAGGACACCTTCTGGGTGGACCCCCCAGAAGACCACTTGGTCTTGCGCACCCACACTTCTCCGGTCCAGGCGCGCACGATGCTCACTCGCAAGCCACCCATTTACGTCGCTTGTCCTGGCCGGGTCTTCCGCACCGATGAGTACGACGCGACGCACTCGCCGGTCTTCCACCAGGTCGAAGGCCTGGTGATCGACAAGGGGATCTCGATGGCCCACCTTCGTGGTGCCCTCGACCACATGCTGCAGGCGCTCTTCGGCGAAGGGATGCGCACCCGATTTCGTCCGTCGTACTTCCCTTTCACCGAACCCTCGGCCGAGATGGACATGGTCTGCTTCATCTGCCATGGCTCCGGCCAACAAGATGAAGGGGAGTGCCGGACTTGCCGGGGTGAGGGCTGGATCGAGCTCGGTGGCTGCGGGATCGTCAATCCAAGGGTGTTGATCGCCTGCGGTGTGGATCCTGAGGTGTACTCCGGCTTTGCCTTCGGTTTCGGTATTGACCGCCTGTTGATGTTCCGCCACGGTGTCGCTGACATGCGTGACATCTTCGAGGGCGACATTCGTTTCGCCACCCCGTTTGGAGTTGAGCTCTGATGCGCGCGCCCTTGTCCTGGATCAAGGACTATGTCGCCCTGCCTGACACGTTGACCATCGATGAGTTGACTGATCGGTTGACCGCTTTGGGCCTCAAGCTCGAGGCCATTCATCGAGCCGACATCACCGGTCCTCTGGTGGTAGGGCGAGTCCTGACCATGGATCCTGAGCCCCAGAAGAATGGCAAGACAATCAACTGGTGCACAGTCGATGTGGGCGATGCCAATGGCACCGGTGAGCCCCAAGGGATTGTCTGCGGTGCACACAACTTCAAACCAGGTGACCTGGTGGTCGTGATCCTTCCTGGTGGAGTTCTCCCGGGTGACTTCGTGATCTCCGCGCGCAAGACCTACGGTCATGTGAGTGCGGGGATGATCTGCTCGGGCCGCGAGCTCGGCATCAGCGACGATCACGACGGCATCATCGTCTTGCCAACGGATGCAGGAGTGCCTGGTCAAGACGCCTTGCCCATCTTGGGGCTTGATGAAGAGGTCATCGAGTTCGAGATCAACCCTGACCGCGCATATGCGATGTCTCTGCGCGGAGTTGCCCGCGAGGCGGCCCTCGGTTTCCAGGTCCCCTTCACTGATCCGGCGCTTCGTGACACGCCAGCTGGCAATGGTGAGGGGCATCCAGTTTCGGTCGAGGATCCCATCGGCTGCCCGGTCTTCGTGACCCGATCGGTGACTGGTTTTGATCCTTCAGCGCCCACGCCCACTTGGATGGTTCGTCGGCTGGAGCAGGTCGGGCAACGCTCGATCTCGTTGGCAGTCGACATCACCAACTACGTGATGTTTGAGTTGGGTCGCCCCATCCATGCCTATGACGCCGACAAACTCCAAGGTGAGTTGGTCATTCGCCGCGCCGTTGGTGGGGAGTCTTTGAAGACTCTTGACGGCAACGTGCGTGCACTGAGTGAAGAAGACCTCGTGGTCACCGATGCCTCGGGGATCATTGGGCTGGGTGGCGTGATGGGCGGTGAGAGCACTGAGATCTCCGATTCCACAGTCAATGTCTTGGTTGAGGCCGCACACTGGGATGCTACGGCGATGTTCCGCACTGGGCGTCGACACAAGCTGACCTCCGAGGCAGGCAAGCGCAATGAGCGAGGTGTCGACCCGGAGATCTGCGAGGCTGCGGCCGACCGGGTAGTTGAGTTGTTGGTCGCGCACGGTGGCGGCTCGGCTGGCCGGGGCGTGACAGTGGTTGGCCAGGCGCCTGCCACCGCGGAAATCGAGTTGGAGCCTGCGCTGCCGCAACTGATCTCCGGCATGCCGATCAGCGCAGAGATGACCAATGCGATTCTGCAGCAGGTTGGCTGCACGACAACTTCGGCAGGTGATCGACTCAAGGTGTGGCCACCCTCGTGGCGCCCTGACCTCACCGACCCTTATGACCTGGTCGAAGAAGTGGTCAGAGTCGTCGGTTACGACGATGTGCCGTCGGTGCTGCCACCAGCTCCGGCCGGACTTGGCCTGACCCAGGAGCAGCAGTGGCGACGCCGATTGGGCAGGCTGCTGGCCAGCACTGGACATGTCGAAGTGATCAGCTTCCCGTTTGTCGGCACGACCGACCTGGACAACTTGATGCTCGCCGACGATGACCCGCGTCGTACGACGCTCAGGCTCGCCAATCCACTGAGCAGTGAAGAGCCGTTGTTGGCCACAACCTTGTTGCCCGGACTGCTGAAGACAGCGGCGCGCAATGTCAGCAGGGGCCTGGAAGATCTCGCACTCTTCGAGATTGCCCAGGTAGCAAAGGGTGATCGCATGGGGCCGACACCGATCCTCGGGGTTGATCAGCGGCCGTCTGAAGAGGAACTGGCCGGGCTCACCGAAGCGGTGCCAGCTCAACCTCTGCATGCGGCAGTCGTGCTCTGCGGCAATGAAGATCGCGCTGGTTGGTGGGGTTCGGGCCGTCCAGCCAACTGGAGCGATGGCATCGAGGCGATGCGGATGCTTGCGGATTCACTTGGTCTGGAGTTGGAGATTGCAGCCGCAGACTTGGCGCCTTGGCATCCTGGACGCTGTGCGGAGTTACGCCTTGCAGGCGAGGTGGTCGGCCACGCCGGTGAGCTTCATCCTCGAGTATGTCGAAATTTCGGTATCCCGCCCCGATCGGTGGCGGCGGAGATCGATGCCTCGGCTCTCGAGGCCACAGCAGTCGCTGTACCCCAAGCAGAGGTCTTCTCCACCTATCCGGTTGCAAAAGAGGATGTTGCCTTGGTGGTGGCTGATTCGGTGACTAGTGCCGAGGTCTCGTCAGCCCTCCGCGAGGGGGCCGGACCAATGTGTGAGTCCATTCGTCTCTTTGACGTATACGTGGGCGATCAGATTGAGGCCGGTTTCAAGTCATTGGCCTTCTCGCTTCGTTTTCGAGCCCCAGATCGCACGCTCACCGACGCCGAGTGTGCTGCTGCACGGGATTCGGCCGTTGCGGTTGCAGTTGAGCGGCTGGGTGCCCGGCAACGAGCATAGGCCGATCCGCTCAGTTCGCCACACTGCGGCTCAACTGAGCGGTGACCAAGATGTCGCTGGAGGTGCGGTTGCTGACGGAGTCGTACTGGGTGCCGACCAGGAGTAGTCGGCCGGGGGAGTTCTTCAGGGCGGGATTGTCGACCTCGCCGGCCACCCCAATGGTTCCGACCTTCGTCACCGAATAGGTGAGCTCGCCGTTGTCGGTGCGGATCGTGATCTCATCACCGACCTTCAACTCAGACAGATCGCTGAAGGCGCCATTCACTGTCGTCTTGCCCGCAATCACGACCGAATCCGATGTCGGCTGCCCCGGCTTGCCTCTGGCATCCCAGCGAGAGAGCTCGGACAGACTGTTTGGGATCAGATGGTCGCTTTGGTCGGTGATCGCCTCGTCGAAGCCGCGGGTGCGTCCGGCAAAGGTGAGTGCGCGTGGTGAGGCCGGTTCCACCGCTTGCAGGTCGCCCGCTGCTGTGTTCACGGATGGGACAGGAGTGTCTTGGTCTGCGGTCGGGGAGTCGGCCAGTGAACTCGTCGGGGACGCGAGTGTTGGAGTAGGAGTCTGGCCCTGAGCCTTTGCATTCTTCCCCGACTGATCGTCTTGGGCGAATAGCAAGTAAGCGCCAACGCCAACGAGCGCCACGATGACCAATCCGATCGCCACCAACAACCAACGCGACCCTGAAGAGGTCTTCTTGCTGCGATGGCTGCCTGATCGGTTGCCACTGTTTGAGGTGGTCTGGGTGCTCATTGCCGCCTTCAATCCCGAGTGATTTTGTCTGCAATCGATCCTAGGCCGAGGGGGGTCTTGCCGTGGGGAGGCGGCGCGGGCGACACTCTAATGCACAAACATACGGATATGTGTATAGTTATGCAGGTGCAGAAGGTGAATGTCGCTGTAGCTGGCGCGAGTGGCTACGCCGGTGGTGAAATCTTGCGTCTTCTCGTTGGGCATCCTGGCGTCGAGATCGGTGCCCTGACCGGGGCCAGCAATGCCGGGCAGCCACTAGGTCTACTACAGCCGCACTTGCCGCCTTTGGCCGAGCGGATCCTGGCGCCGACTTCGATGGAGAGTCTGGCCGGGCATGACGTTGTCTTCCTGGCGCTGCCACACGGCGAGTCCGCAGCCTTCGCCGCGGCCCTGGACCCTGATGTCGTGGTCATCGACTGTGGCGCAGACTTCCGCCTGAATGACTCAGATGCATGGGCCAAGTTCTACGGCAGCACGCATGCCGGCACTTGGCCATACGGCGTACCAGAGTTGCCCGGGCACCGTGAACGGCTCAAAGGCGCCCGCAGGATTGCGGTAGCAGGCTGCTATCCGACCGTGACCACCCTGGCCCTGGCTCCGGCGATCGGGGCTGGCCTGGTTGAGGCAGGAGACCTGGTGGTTGTCGCAGCTTCGGGCACGAGTGGAGCTGGCAAAGCTGCCAAGACCAATCTGCTTGGCAGTGAGGTCATGGGTGGGGTTTCTGCCTATGGTGTCGGTGGCGGGCACAGGCACATTCCTGAGATCATCCAAGGGCTGCAGTCACTCACCGAAGATCGGGTCACTCTGTCGTTTACGCCGCTGCTGGCTCCAATGTCTCGCGGCATCTTGTCGACCTGTACGGCGAAACTCGCCGCAGGAGTCAGCGAAGCGCAGCTGCGGGCAGCGTACGCCGATGCCTATGGTGACGAGCCTTTCGTCTCGCTCCTTCCGGAGGGGCAGTGGCCAACCACGAAGGCGGTGCTCGGCTCCAACTCCGTGCACCTTCAGGTCGCCATTGACGAAGAGGCGGGCCGCTTGGTTGTTGTGGGTGCCGTTGACAACTTGACCAAGGGCACTGCTGGTGGTGCAGTGCAGTGCATGAATCTTGCCCTAGGACTCCCAGAGCAAACCGGTCTGAGCTGCATCGGACTCGCGCCATGACAGTCACCACCCCATTGGGTTTCCGAGCGGCAGGCGTTTGCGCTGGTTTGAAGTCAACTGGTGCGCCCGACATGGCCTTGATCGTCAATGACGGTCCGAGCAGCGCCTCAGCGAGTGTGTTCACCGCCAACAGGTGCAAGGCCAATCCGGTGCTGTGGAGCCAAGAGGCCGCCAAGGACGGTCTGGCTCGAGCAGTTGTGATCAACTCGGGTGGCGCCAATTGCTACACCGGACCCGATGGCTTTGCGATCACGCATCGATCAGCAGAGCGAGTGGCCGATCTGCTGCAGATCAGTGCTCTGGATGTCGTGGTTTGCTCCACTGGGCTGATTGGATTGCTCAACGACGAGCAATCCATCTTGTCGGGCATCGAGCAACTTGCAGACAACCTTCGAGCCGATGGTGGCGATGATGCTGCCCAGGCGATCATGACCACCGATTCAGTGCCAAAGACCGCTCTCGTGACGCAGTCAGGCTGGTCGATCGGCGGGATTGCCAAGGGCGCGGGCATGTTGGCGCCGGCGCTTGCGACGATGTTGGTCGTGATCACCACAGATGCCGATCTGCCGAGTGAGGAGCTTGACCAGGCCCTGCGTAAGGCCACCGCCATGAGTTTTGACCGGCTCGACTCCGATGGCTGTATGTCGACCAATGACACAGTCACCTTGATGGCCAGCGGTGCCTCCGGCATCAGACCCGAGGTGGCCGACTTCGTCGAATCGCTGACCAAGCTCTGTCAAGACCTGGCCTTGCAATTGTTGGCCGATGCAGAGGGGGCCGACCATGAGATCCATATCGAGACTGTCAATGCGGCTTCCGAGGCCGATGCCCTCGAAGTGGGGCGTTCGGTAGCCAGATCAAACCTGTTCAAGGCGGCGGTCTTCGGCAAAGACGCCAATTGGGGTCGCATCCTCGCCAGCGTCGGCACCACCCAGGCAGAGTTCGACCCAGCAGACCTGGATGTATCAATCAACGGTGTTTGGGTCTGCCGCAACTCCGGGCCGGCTGCCAGCCCTGCCGAGGTCGACCTGTCTGCTCGACGAGTCGATGTCACCATCGACCTGAAGTCGGGCGAGCATGCCGCCACGATCTTGACCAATGACCTGACCCACGCCTATGTACACGAGAACAGCGCCTATTCGTCATGACAGACATCCAAAGACCACAGTCGCAGGTGTTGGCTGAGGCTTTGCCTTGGCTGCTGGCCTATCACGGCAAAACCATCGTGATCAAGTACGGCGGCAATGCCATGGTCGACGCTCAGCTACAGAAGCAATTTGCTGAAGACATCGTCTTCTTGCGGATGGCTGGCTTCCGCCCGGTCGTAGTGCACGGCGGCGGACCGCAGATTTCCAAGATGCTTGATCGGCTCGGGATCGAGTCGGAGTTCAAGGGCGGACTCAGGGTGACGACGGCCGAAGCCATGGATGTCGTGCGGATGGTCCTGGTCGGCCAAGTGCAGCGCGAACTGGTCGGTTTGATCAATCAACATGGCCCATTCGCAGTGGGTCTTTCAGGTGAAGACGCAGGCCTGTTCACGGCTCGGCGTACCAACGCCACGGTCGACGGGCAGGCTGTCGACCTCGGTCTCGTGGGCGAGGTCGAGAGTGTGCGCCCCGAAGCGGTGCTCGATGTGATCGATGCGGGAAGGATCCCCGTGATCTCATCGGTGGCGCCCGATCCGAGTGGCGAGGTCCACAACGTCAACGCCGACACTGCGGCCGCTGCTTTGGCCGTTGCGCTCAAAGCGGAGAAACTCCTGGTGCTGACCGATGTCGAGGGCCTCTATCGCGACTGGCCCAACAGTCCAGACTTGATCCAAGAGATCAGCCCCGAAGCTCTCAAGGAGATGTTGCCCACCTTGGCCAGCGGCATGGTGCCCAAGATGCAGGCCTGTTACAACGCGGTGGCAAACGGTGTCCCCAAGGCGACAGTCGTCGATGGGCGTGAGCCCCATGCAGTCTTGCTTGAGATCTTCACCAACGAGGGGGTCGGCACCCAAGTCTTGCCTGGTGTCGCCACGAAGTTGCGGGTGGAGGAGGCGTCATGAGCGATTCTGATCACCTACTCGAGCGCTATCCACAGGTGATGATGAATGTCTTCGGTACGCCGAAGCTCGCCCTTGTCCGTGGTGAAGGGGCACTGGTCTGGGATGAGCAGGGCAAGGAATATCTCGACCTGCTCGCCGGGATTGCGGTCAACTCACTCGGCCATGCCCATCCTGCGATCATCGCTGCTGTCACCGAGCAGTTGAGCACGCTCGGTCATATCTCCAATTTCTTCACTTCAGGCCCTCAAGTCGCCCTGGCCGAGAGACTGATTGATTTGGCTGGCAGGCCAGGTCGGGTCTTCTTCAGCAACTCCGGCACCGAAGCCAACGAAGCTGCCTTCAAGCTGACTCGTCGTACAGGACGGACTCATGTCGTGGCCATGGAGGGTTCCTTCCACGGGCGCACGATGGGCGCCTTGGCCCTGACTTCAAAGGCTGCTTACCGGGAGCCCTTCGAGCCCTTGCCTGGCCAGGTCACCTTCGTGCCCTTTGGAGATCTTGATGCGTTGAATGCCGCAGTAAATGATCAGACCGCTGCGGTGGTGATGGAGCCGATTCAGGGCGAGGCGGGCGTCAATCTCCCCCCGACTGGTTACTCTCAAGCTGTCCGTGAGATCACCGCTGAGCGCGGCGCCTTGCTCTGGTTTGATGAGGTGCAGACCGGCATCGGCAGGTGTGGCCAGTGGTTTGCCTGTGACGCCGAAGCCGACGTGATCACCCTTGCCAAGGGGCTCGGTGGCGGGATCCCGATTGGCGCCACCTTGGCCTTTGGTGCTGCAGCCGACCTACTTCAGCCAGGCAACCACGGCACCACTTTCGGTGGCAACCCGGTTGCCTGCGCTGCGGCCCTGGCGGTGATCGACACGATTGCTGGCGATGGACTTCTTGAGCAGGTGGGCGCACGTGGGGCCCAGTTGCAGGCGGGCCTGGTTGATCCAAGGGTTGGTGAGATCAGAGGCGCCGGCTTGTTGATCGGTCTGACTCTCACCGAGCCAAGAGCTGCGGAGTGCGTGGCTGCTGCCCAGGAGCTGGGCTTCATCATCAATGCGTGCGGCCCTGATCGACTTCGCTTGGCTCCACCACTCGTTCTGAGCGAGACGCAAGCCGATCATTTCTTGCAAGCTTGGCCGTCCATCCTCGATGCAGCCTTTTCCATGGGGGATCAGTCGTGATGAGACATTTCCTACGAGATGACGATCTGACCCCAGAGGAGTTCGAAGCTGTTCTTGACCGGGCACTGGAGTTGAAGTCCGATCCCTACGCCGCCAAACCATTCGCTGGTCCGCAGACGGTGGCGATGATCTTCGACAAGCCCACATTGAGGACCCAAGCCTCCTTTGCGGTGGCGATCAGCGACCTTGGCGGCAACCCGATGCTCGTTGATGGCAACCTGGCGATGATCGGCGTACGCGAGTCAATCGCCGACACTGCCCGAGTGCTGGGGCGGATGACCAGTGCAATCGTTTGGCGCACCGGTGATCAAGCCCGCATTGACGAGATGGCCCAGTGTGCCGGTGTCCCGGTCGTCAATGCGCTCACAGATCAGTTCCATCCCTGCCAGGGCTTGGCCGACCTGCTCACGGTGCGTGAGCACAAGGGGGCGCTGGCTGGCCTGACCTTGACCATGGTCGGTGACACCGCCAGCAATATGGGCCACACCTATCTTCTTTCCGGCGCTTTGGCTGGCATGCATGTCAGGCTGTCTGGGCCCGATGGTTTCCAGCCGCTACCCGATGTCTTCGCCAGGGCCACCGAGATTGCGGCCGCGACTGGGGGAAGTGTCACTTGGGTAAGTGACCCTCGAGATGCAGTGTCCGGTGCCGATGCGGTCGCCACCGATACTTGGGTCTCGATGGGCAAGGAAGACGAGGCCGCTCATCGCTTGGCGAAATTCCACCCTTGGCAGCTCGACTCTCGACTCCTGTCAGAGGCTGCGCCCGACGCGATCGTGCTGCATTGCCTACCTGCATATCGTGGCAAGGAGATCACCGCCGAAGTCATCGATGGTCCCCAGAGCGTGGTCTTCGACGAGGCTGGAAACCGGTTGCATGCCCAGAAGGCGATCCTGTCCAAGCTGATGGAGTGGCGATGACCGAGTCAACAGGGGCCGGACCCCAGACCAAGAATGCCCGCCAACGTCGGATCGTAGAGTTGTTGGAAACGGGCCAGATCAAATCCCAACATGAGTTGGCCGATCTGCTCAGCGAGAGCGGTCACGTCGTGACCCAGGCGACCCTGTCGCGTGATCTGGTCGACCTTGATGCAGTCAAGGTGCGCTCGACTTCTGGGGCATTGGTGTACGCCGTACCCGCCGAGGGAGGCGACCGAACCGCGATCGCTACGCACACTCCTGCCAGCGAGACCAGACTGGCACGATTGGCAGAAGAACTGCTGGTCAGCGCGGAGGCCTCCGCCAATCTCGTCGTACTGCGGACCCCGCCCGGTGCAGCCAGTTTCTTGGCATCTGCCCTCGACAAGACAGAGTACGACGATGTGCTCGGCACGATTGCCGGCGATGACACCGTGGTTGTGATCAGCCGCCAGGCCTGCGGTGGTGAGGAACTCGCCCGCAGATTGCTTGCCCTTGCCAATCGAGCGCCACTGACCACGGCCATCCAGACCTAGACATCACGAACAATTAGACATCAAGAAGAACAGGAAACGCAGTTGAGCAAAGTTCTAACCACCCTGCCTGTCGGGCAACGTGTCGGCATCGCCTTCTCCGGCGGGCTGGACACGTCCGTGGCCGTTGCCTGGATGCGCGACAGGGGTGCCATTCCCTGCACCTACACCGCAGACATCGGGCAGTACGACGAGCCCGACATCGCCGGCGTACCTTCGCGTGCGATGCAGTACGGCGCCGAGATTGCTCGCGCGGTTGACTGCCGCCCGGAGTTGGTCGAAGAGGGTTTGGCTGCGTTGTCTTGTGGTGCCTTCCACATTCGTTCGGGTGGTCGCGCATATTTCAACACCACCCCTCTGGGCCGTGCGGTGACTGGCACCCTGTTGGTGCGGGCAATGCATGAAGACGGTGTCGACATCTGGGGTGATGGTTCGACCTTCAAGGGCAATGACATCGAGCGCTTCTATCGCTATGGCTTGTTGGCCAACCCTGCTTTGCGGATCTACAAGCCTTGGCTTGATGCTGACTTCGTCCATGAACTTGGTGGACGTGCCGAAATGAGTCAATGGCTGACCGAGCACGATCTGCCATATCGTGATCCGCAGGAAAAGGCCTATTCGACGGACGCCAACATTTGGGGCGCCACTCACGAGGCCAAGACCTTGGAGCATCTTGATGTCTCCTTGGAGACGGTGCAACCGATCATGGGTGTCTGCTTCTGGGATCCAGACGTTGCCATCCAGACCGAAGACGTCACGATCCGGTTCGAGGGCGGTCGGCCTGTGGCAATCAACGGCAACCAGTTCACCGATGCAGTCGCGCTGGTTCAGGAAGCCAATGCGATCGGTGGTCGCCATGGTTTGGGGATGAGCGATCAGATCGAGAATCGCATCATCGAAGCGAAGTCGCGCGGCATCTACGAAGCGCCAGCAATGGCATTGCTCTGGATCGCCTATGAGCGCCTCCTAAACGCCATCCACAATGAAGACACCATCAACAACTACCATCAAGAAGGTCGACGACTGGGCAGGCTTCTCTACGAAGGTCGTTGGCTCGACCCGCAGGCGCTGATGTTGCGTGAGTCGATCCAGAGGTGGATCGCCTCGATGGTCACCGGCGAGGTCACGATCCGGTTGCGTCGAGGTGAGGACTACACGATCCTGCGCACTGAAGGCCCGAACTTCTCCTATCACCCCGAGAAGTTGTCCATGGAGCGCACCGATAATGCCGTGTTTGGTCCGAATGATCGGATCGGGCAGCTCACGATGCGCAATCTTGACATTGCCGACACTCGCGCCAAGTTGGAGCAGTACGCCTTGCAACCGCTCAACGAAGGTCAGTTGTTGGTGGAGCACGGCCACCTGCTCGGGTCATTGCCTCAGGGCGGTGCGGATGTGATCGCAGACAATCCTGATGCCAGTGACGACGAAGAGGGCGCCTTGGACAATGCCGCCATGGAATTCGGAGTCGACTGATGGATGAGTTGTCACAACCGAATGCAGACAAGCCCAACACGAATACGGGCAAACTCTGGGGCGGTCGCTTTGCCGGTGGGCCCAGTCCGGAGTTGGAGGCGCTTTCCAAGAGCACGCACTTTGACTGGCGTCTGGCCAGATATGACATCGATGGTTCACGGGCTCACGCTCGAGTGCTGGCAAGAGCGGGCCTGCTCGACCAATCGGAGTTGCAGGGTCTGCTTGATGGCCTGGATGAGCTGGATCGACGGGTGATGACTGGGGCACTCAGTCCGGGTGACGCTGACGAAGACGTGCATGGGGCTCTGGAAGGTGCCCTGGTGGCCCTGGTCGGGGCTGAGCTCGGTGGCAAGCTCAGGGCAGGACGGAGTCGAAACGACCAGATAGCCACGATGTTCAAGGTCTTTCTTCGTGATCACGCTCGACTGATTGCTGCGCAAGTCCTCGAGTTGATTGAGGCGATTGCAACTCAGGCCGAAGCCAATCTGGGCGCGATCATGCCTGGCCGCACCCACTTGCAGCATGCGCAGCCGGTCCTGCTGTCGCATCACTTGATGGCGCACGCTTGGCCTCTACTGCGTGACGTCGACCGGTTGCGCGACTGGGATGAGCGGGTTGCTGCAGAGTCGCCGTACGGCTCAGGCGCATTGGCTGGCTCGAGCTTGGGGCTGGATCCTGAGTCCGTGGCCGCCGACCTGGGCTTCGCTGGATCGGTTGCCAACTCGATCGACGGCACTTCGGCTCGAGACTTCGTGGCTGAGTTTGCCTTTGTCTGCTCGATCATCGGGGTCGACCTGAGCAGGCAGGCCGAGGAAATCATCTTGTGGGCCACCAAGGAGTTCGACTTCATCAAGCTCGACGACTCCTATTCCACGGGGTCGAGCATCATGCCGCAGAAGAAGAACCCAGACATCTCCGAGCTCGCAAGGGGCAAGTCCGGGCGTCTGATCGGCAATCTCTCCGGACTCCTGGCGACGCTCAAGGCCTTGCCCTTGGCCTACAACAGAGACCTCCAAGAAGACAAGGAGCCGGTTTTCGACTCGATCGACACCCTGAGTGTGCTGCTCCCTGCATTCACCGGACAGGTGGCAACCCTGAGCTTCAACCTGGAGCGGATGGCCGAGTTGGCCCCGCAAGGGTTCTCTTTGGCCACCGACATCGCAGAGTGGTTGGTCCGTCAAGGTGTGCCTTTCAGGGAGGCGCATGAGTTGGCCGGGGCGTGCGTACGTCAGTGTGAAGAGCAAGGCATTGAGCTCGATCAATTGACCGACACACAATTCGCGTTGATCGATGCCAGGTTGGAGCCAGAGGTCAAGTCCGTGCTCACTGCTGCTGGTTCTGTTGCATCGCGCAATGGTCGAGGTGGTACGGCGCCAGAGCGCGTGGTCGAACAACTCGCCGAATTGCGGGCCAAGACTGATGAGCTACGTGGATGGTTGGGCTGATCGAGGTTCTTTCGGGGCCAGTCTGGGAGGCTGCCCCACGGCTCTTGGGTGCCACCTTGAAATGGGGCCAGCAGAGCTTGTGCCTGACCGAGTTGGAAGCCTACGACGGGGAATGTGACCCTGGATCACATGCCTATCGGGGGCCCACTGACCGCAATCGTGTCATGTTCGGCCCACCGGGTCACTTGTATGTCTATCTCAGCTATGGGATGCATCATTGCGCCAACATTTCGTGTGGCCCCGAAGGAAAGGCCGCTGGAGTGCTGATGCGGGCCGGAGTCCTCGGTGATGGGAGTTTCGTGACTGGGCCAGGCCGGCTTGGAAAGGCCCTGGAGTTGACTCGAAGCGACAACGGGCAGGACCTCACCAGACAGATCATCCTTGCGACCCGCGAAGAGTCCTACTCATGTGGTCCACGGGTCGGGCTTCGTCGTGCGTCCGAACGCCCCTGGCGCTTCTGGATCACCGACCACCCCAGCGTCTCCAGATATGTGCCGGCCAAGCCCACACACTGAGCGGGGGCATTGACCAAAAGCTAGGCTGAGTCACCGTGACCACGGATCCGGATCTTTTCGATGACCTGCAATGGCGCGGCCTGCTGTGCCACCACACTGACCCTGATGAGCTGAAGGCTGCCCTTTCAGCGGGACGGGTCAAGTACTACGTCGGTTTTGATCCGACGGCTCCATCCCTGCACATGGGCAATCTGGTGCAGATCATCACGATGATGCGCTTGCAGTGTGCTGGGCACACGCCCTATGCCCTGGTGGGTGGTGCAACCGGCATGATCGGCGACCCACGTCAGTCAGGGGAGCGCACCTTGAACTCCCTGGACACCGTCAAGGATTGGGTCGACAAAGTCCATCACCAGATCAAGCCCTTCTTGTCATTCGACGGAGTCAATGGCGCAACGATGGTCAACAACTACGACTGGACCGCCAGCTTGTCGACCATCGACTTCCTCAGGGATATCGGCAAGCACTTCCCGGTCAATCGGATGTTGGCGCGTGACGTGGTGAAATCCCGGTTGGAGGAAGGGATCAGCTACACCGAGTTCAGCTACATCTTGTTGCAGTCGATGGACTATCTGAATCTGTACCGCGAGTACGGCGTCACCTTGCAGTTCGGCGGCAGCGATCAGTGGGGCAACCTCACTGGCGGAGTGGAGTTGATCCGTAGGGCGGTTGGAGGCAAGGCGCACGCCTTTGCCACACCACTGGTCACCAAGACAGACGGGACAAAATACGGCAAGACTGAGGGGGGTGCCCTGTGGCTGGATCCGCAGATGATGAGCCCCTACTCCTTCCACCAGTTCTGGTTGAACGTCGAGGACGAAAAGGTCGGAGAACTCCTGCGGATCTTCACCTTCATGACCAAGGAGGAGATTGAGGCACTCGAGTCTGCTCACGCACAAGCTCCTCATCAACGGCTTGGGCAGAAGCGTTTGGCTGATGAGGTGACCTCCTTGGTGCACGGGCCGGCGCAGACCGAGCAAGCCAAGTCAGCCGCGGCAGCGCTCTTTGGTGGTGGTGACCTGCGCGAGCTCAGTGCCACCACTTTGGCAGCGGCGCTGGCTGAAGCAGGGGAGACCCGGGCGGAGTTGGGGGCGCAGCTTGTCGACCTACTCGTTGCCTCAAAGTTGTGTTCGAGCAATGGTGACGCCAGGCGCACGCTCAAGGAGGGCGGTGTCTACGTCAACAACGAGCGGGTCACTGACGCCGACTTCCAGCCAAGCGCAACCGACGTACTTGAGGGTGGATGGCTGGTGTTGCGGCGGGGAAAGAAGCGATTTGCCGGCATTAATCTGGCGTGAAAACGGACAAACAGGTGTGTCAGAATCAGTGTGACCCAGCCCACGTCGACTCGATTTGACGGGGCTCGGGCGCAGGCTCTAATGTTTCACTTCGTTGCCGAGATGCGGCGGGACGCAAGATCGAGAGATCGGGCGGCCGGCTCCCGGAGACAATCCCTAGAACTTCACCTCAACTGAGGCGTAGTGAGTGCGCGCTTTGTTCGGCCTCACCACATTCAGCAGCAGGTTGTAGAGCCAGGGAGCCTGACTCCAAGCCGATTTGACTCGGTGGAAGAGACCGGGTAAGTTTTACCAAGTTGCCCCACAGACAGGCCGAAGGGCCTAGATGCGGTGCGCGCTTGATCCTTGAGAACTCAACAGTGTGCCAAAAGTCGACGAATTAATTGATACCCGTACGACGGCTTGGTTAGTCCAAGTTAGTCGAACGGTTCCTTTGGTAAGAACGATAATTCTGACATTCAGTCAGTGAATCGATCCATACCAGGAAAAAACATCTAAGAGATTTGACCTGCTTCGGTAGGTCGAACAAATTTCAACGGAGAGTTTGATCCTGGCTCAGGACGAACGCTGGCGGCGTGCTTAACACATGCAAGTCGAGCGGTAAGGCTCCTTCGGGAGTACACGAGCGGCGAACGGGTGAGTAACACGTGAGCAATCTGCCCTTCACTTTGGGATAACTCCGGGAAACCGGTGCTAATACCGAATGCGACCACTTCAGGCATCTGACGGTGGTGGAAAGTTCCGGCGGTGAAGGATGAGCTCGCGGCCTATCAGCTTGTTGGTGAGGTAATGGCTCACCAAGGCTTCGACGGGTAGCCGGCCTGAGAGGGTGACCGGCCACACTGGGACTGAGACACGGCCCAGACTCCTACGGGAGGCAGCAGTGGGGAATATTGGACAATGGGCGAAAGCCTGATCCAGCAACGCCGCGTGAGGGATGACGGCCTTCGGGTTGTAAACCTCTTTCAGCAGGGACGAAGCGAAAGTGACGGTACCTGCAAAAGAAGCACCGGCCAACTACGTGCCAGCAGCCGCGGTAATACGTAGGGTGCGAGCGTTGTCCGGAATTATTGGGCGTAAAGGGCTCGTAGGCGGTTTGTCACGTCGGGAGTGAAAACTCGGGGCTCAACCCCGAGCTTGCTTCCGATACGGGCTAACTAGAGGTATGCAGGGGAGAACGGAATTCCTGGTGTAGCGGTGAAATGCGCAGATATCAGGAGGAACACCGGTGGCGAAGGCGGTTCTCTGGGCATTACCTGACGCTGAGGAGCGAAAGTGTGGGGAGCGAACAGGATTAGATACCCTGGTAGTCCACACCGTAAACGTTGGGCGCTAGGTGTGGGACTCATTCCACGAGTTCCGTGCCGCAGCTAACGCATTAAGCGCCCCGCCTGGGGAGTACGGCCGCAAGGCTAAAACTCAAAGGAATTGACGGGGGCCCGCACAAGCGGCGGAGCATGCGGATTAATTCGATGCAACGCGAAGAACCTTACCTAGGTTTGACATATACGAGAAGCCTCTAGAGATAGAGGTCTCTTTGGACACTTGTATACAGGTGGTGCATGGCTGTCGTCAGCTCGTGTCGTGAGATGTTGGGTTAAGTCCCGCAACGAGCGCAACCCTCGTCTTATGTTGCCAGCACGTAATGGTGGGGACTCATAAGAGACTGCCGGGGTCAACTCGGAGGAAGGTGGGGATGACGTCAAGTCATCATGCCCCTTATGCCTAGGGCTTCACGCATGCTACAATGGCTGGTACAAAGGGCTGCGATACCGCAAGGTGGAGCGAATCCCAAAAAGCCAGTCTCAGTTCGGATTGGGGTCTGCAACTCGACCCCATGAAGTCGGAGTCGCTAGTAATCGCAGATCAGCAACGCTGCGGTGAATACGTTCCCGGGCCTTGTACACACCGCCCGTCACGTCACGAAAGTTGGCAACACCCGAAGCCGGTGGCCCAACCCTTGTGGAGGGAGCCGTCGAAGGTGGGGCGAGCGATTGGGACGAAGTCGTAACAAGGTAGCCGTACCGGAAGGTGCGGCTGGATCACCTCCTTTCTAAGGAGCATTTCTGGCAGCTTGTCTGTCCAGGCTTGTTCGTTTCGTTGGCGAATGTCCAACGGCGAGCATTGCTCACTAGTGGAACGTCGATTATTTGGTTCGTCTCTTTCAAACAACTGGCAAGTACTGCCGCAAGGCGTGGAAAGCAAGATTGGGACGAAGATCGGACCAGGCACACTGTTGGGTCCTGAGGGATCGAGCAATCGAAACCTTAGGACTTTCACCAAACACGAACCACTTGGAAAACCAAGTAGGCGTGAGTCGGTGGGAGAATCCGCCCGTAATTTGAGAACTACACAGTGGACGCGAGCATCTTTGTAGCAAGACAAGCTACTAAGGGCACATGGTGGATGCCTTGGCATCAAGAGCCGATGAAGGACGTAGAAGCCTGCGATAAGCCCCGGGAAGTCGGCAATCAGACTGTGATCCGGGGATTTCCGAATGGGGAAACCCAGCTGGAGTCATGTCCAGTTACCACCTGCTGAACACATAGGCAGGCTGGAGGGAACGTGGGGAAGTGAAACATCTCAGTACCCACAGGAAGAGAAAACAAAAGTGATTCCGAGAGTAGTGGCGAGCGAAATCGGAACAGGCCAAACTCAATAAGTGTGATAGCCGGCAGGCGTTGCTTATTGAGGGTTGTGGGGCCGTTTAGTTGATTCTGCCGAGTCAACACAGAGTAAGAAACCATCGATGAAGTCGAAGCGGACTGGAAAGTCCCGACATAGAGGGTGAGATCCCCGTACACGTAAGTCGATGGCTCTGAAGCGTCACCCCAAGTAACACGGAACCCCTGAAATTCCGTGTGAATCTGGCGGGACCACCCGTTAAGCCTAAATACTCCTTGATGACCGATAGCGGACAAGTACCGTGAGGGAAAGGTGAAAAGTACCCCTGGCGGGGAGTGAAATAGTACCTGAAACCATGTGCCTACAATCCGTTGGAGCCCTTCGGGGTGACAGCGTGCCTTTTGAAGAATGAGCCTGCGAGTTTGCGTTGTGTCGCAAGGTTAACCCGTGTGGGGAAGCCGTAGCGAAAGCGAGTCCTAATAGGGCGACTGAGTGGCACGATCAAGACCCGAAGCGAAGTGATCTATCCATGGGCAGGTTGAAGCGCGGGTAAGACCGCGTGGAGGACCGAACCCACTTAGGTTGAAAACTGAGGGGATGACCTGTGGATAGGGGTGAAAGGCCAATCAAACTTCGTGATAGCTGGTTCTCCCCGAAATGCATTTAGGTGCAGCGTTGCGTGTTTCTTGCCGGAGGTAGAGCACTGGATGGTCTAGGGGGCCCACAAGCTTACCGAAATCAACCAAACTCCGAATGCCGGTAAGTTAGAGCGCAGCAGTGAGACTGTGGGGGATAAGCTTCATAGTCGAGAGGGAAACAGCCCAGACCATCAGCTAAGGTCCCAAAGCGATAACTAAGTGGAAAAGGATGTGAAGTCGCAGAGACAACCAGGAGGTTGGCTTAGAAGCAGCCACCCTTGAAAGAGTGCGTAATAGCTCACTGGTCAAGTGATTTTGCGCCGACAATGTAGCGGGGCTCAAGTTATCCACCGAAGCTATGGCATTCATGCGTACAACTAGGCCTTCGTGGTCCAGGTGCATGGATGGGTAGGGGAGCGTCGTGTGGCGAGCGAAGCGGCGGAGTGATCCAGCCGTGGATGCCACACGAGTGAGAATGCAGGCATGAGTAGCGAATGAAGAGTGAGAAACTCTTCCGCCGAATGATCAAGGGTTCCAGGGTCAAGCTAATCTGCCCTGGGTAAGTCGGGACCTAAGGCGAGGCCGACAGGCGTAGTCGATGGACAACGGGTTGATATTCCCGTACCGGCAAAATAGCGCCCATGACGAACCCGGTGATGCTAAGTGCCCAAAACCTCATGGATCCTTCGGGACGATTGAGGCGGAGCGCACGATCCGAACCGGTATTAGTCAAGCGATGGGGTGACGCAGGAAGGTAGTCCAACCGTGGCGATGGTTGACCACGGCTAAGGGTGTAGGGCTGATGATAGGCAAATCCGTCATCTGCATGCCTGAGACCTGATGGGGAGTCCGTATGGACGAAGTGGATGATCCTATGCTGTCGAGAAAAACCTCTAGCGAGCTATGCGCCGCCCGTACCCCAAACCGACTCAGGTGATCAGGTAGAGAATACTAAGGCGATCGAGATAACCATGGTTAAGGAACTCGGCAAAATGCCCCCGTAACTTCGGGAGAAGGGGGGCCGGATTTGTTGATGCACTTGCTGCAAAAAGCAATGATGGCCGCAGAGACCAGGCCCAAGCGACTGTTTACTAAAAACACAGGTCCGTGCGAAGTTGTAAGACGATGTATACGGACTGACTCCTGCCCGGTGCTGGAAGGTTAAGGGGACGTGTTAGCACTTGTGCGAAGCGCAGAACTTAAGCCCCAGTAAACGGCGGTGGTAACTATAACCATCCTAAGGTAGCGAAATTCCTTGTCGGGTAAGTTCCGACCTGCACGAATGGCGTAACGACTTGGGCGCTGTCTCAACCACAGACTCGGCGAAATTGCACTACGAGTAAAGATGCTCGTTACGCGCGGCAGGACGAAAAGACCCCGGGACCTTTACTACAGCTTGGTATTGGTGGTCGGTTCGATTTGTGTAGGATAGGTGGGAGACTGTGAAGCATGGACGCCAGTTCATGTGGAGTCAACGTTGAAATACCACTCTGATCGTGCTGGCTGTCTAACTTAGGTCCGTGATCCGGATCAAGGACAGTGCCTGGTGGGTAGTTTAACTGGGGCGGTTGCCTCCTAAAATGTAACGGAGGCGCTCAAAGGTTCCCTCAATCTGGTTGGCAATCAGATATCGAGTGTAAATGCACAAGGGAGCTTGACTGCGAGAGTGACGGCTCGAGCAGGGACGAAAGTCGGAATTAGTGACCCGGCGCTGGCAAGTGGAAGCGGCGTCGCTCAACGGATAAAAGGTACCCCGGGGATAACAGGCTGATCTTCCCCAAGAGTCCATATCGACGGGATGGTTTGGCACCTCGATGTCGGCTCGTCGCATCCTGGGGCTGGAGTCGGTCCCAAGGGTTGGGCTGTTCGCCCATTAAAGCGGCACGCGAGCTGGGTTTAGAACGTCGTGAGACAGTTCGGTCCCTATCCGCCGCGCGCGCAGGAAACTTGAGAAAGGCTGTCCCTAGTACGAGAGGACCGGGATGGACGAACCTCTGGTGTGCCAGTTGTTCTGCCAAGAGCACGGCTGGTTAGCTACGTTCGGAAGTGATAACCGCTGAAAGCATCTAAGCGGGAAGCACGTTTCAAGATGAGGTTTCCCACCGGGTTAACCGGGTAAGGCCCCCAGTAGACGACTGGGTTGATAGGCCGGAGGTGTACAGCAGTAATGCCTAGCCGACCGGTACTAATAGGCCGAGGGCTTGTCCCTCAAAGATGTTGCGCGTCCACTGTGTGGTTCCCGAGTTACGGTCGGGAGCCTTGATTAAGGCTAAACACGAATAACTCAATAGTGTTTCGGCGACCATAGCGAAGGGGAAATACCCGGCTCCATTCCGAACCCGGAAGTCAAGCCCTTCAGCGCCGATGGTACTGCAACCGGTGGGTTGTGGGAGAGTAGGACGTCGCCGGACTTATCTTTGTTGAGGGTCGCCCGCTTGCGGGCGGCCCTCAACGCAATTTGTGGAATTTTGTCGCTCGACACCCCAGTTGTGGAGAGCGGGCAATCGACACTCGTATCGTGCCAGGCGCATAGTTGCGGGCTCGCGCTTGATTGTCCGGCACTATGCTGACAACAGTGCGTGGTTGGATCGGCTGCATTTCGCGCAGTACATGAAGGAGAATCAGTGCCCGAGAATCGTCCCAGACGACCGAGGTCCGATGGTCAAAGCGATCGCCGTGGCGGCAATCGCTCGGGAGCAGATCAGCGCCCACGCGGACGGGCAACTAGCCAAGGTAAGCCCGCTGGGCGGAGCAGTGGAAGACCAGATCGAAAGCCCAGTGGTAGGCCGCCGCGTCGGGAGTACGACGAAGCGCCCAGGAGCGACGTACAGCGCGCATATGACGGCCCGGAGATCCCTGAAGAGATCACCGGCAAAGAGCTTGATCGAGGAGTTGCAGCAGCGCTGCGCTCGCTCCCAGAAAAGTTGGCGTTGCGAGTCGCTCGACACTTGGTTGCTGCTGGCATGCTGATGGACTCGGACCCGAAGCAGGCATACCAGCACACGCAAGCTGCGCTGGCTAGAGCAGGCAGATTGGCAGTTGTTCGTGAGGCGGTGGGTGAGGCCGCCTACGCGGCCGGTGAATACTCCGAAGCGTTGTCACAACTCAAGGCCGCCAAACGGATGAATGGCGCCTGGGACTACCTGGCCATCATGGCCGACTGTGAGCGGGCTCTGGGGCGTCCCGATCGGGCTTTGGCATTGATCAAGGGTGCATCTTTGGAGAAGTTGTCTCCTGCTTCGCTTGCTGAGGTGCGGATCGTCGAAGCCGGTGCCCGTCGCGATCGCGGCGAGATGGATGCGGCGCTGCGCATTCTTGAATCTGCGCCGTTGATGTCGAAGACTCGTGAGCCTTGGTTGGCCAGACTCAGGTATGCCTATGCAGATGCCCTGGCTGCTGACGGGCAACTCACCGACGCCGTGACTTGGTTTCACCGGACTGAAGCGGTGGACGCCTCTGAGGCCACTGATGCCGGGGCTCGTGCTGCGGAGGTTGAGCGGCAACTGGAGTCAGGTTCCTGATGCTCAAGGCCTGCCCGGGGCCCTTGGCCCAGGGCTATGACTTCACTGCCTTGGACCTCGATGGCGTGGTCTATGTCGGCGAGACTGTCTTGCAGTCAGTGCCCGAGACACTGAAGAGTCTGTCAGCCTTGGGCCACAAGTTGGCTTTCATCACCAACAACGCCTCGCGAACGCCGGGCCAAGTGGCAGCCAAGCTGCGCGCACTGTCGGTGCCGGCGGATGAAGAAGATGTCGTGACCAGTGCTCAAGCCAGTGCTCATCTGTTGGCAAAGACACTCCCGTATGGAAGCAAGGTCTACGTCATTGGGGGTATTGGTTTAGAAGAGGCCCTACAGAGCTTTGGTCTGGTTCCGGTGACCGAGCCCGATGCTGATGTGCTGGCGGTGGCTCAGGGCTATGGGCCCGATATGCCGTGGAAGCAGGTCTTGGCTGGTGCAGTTCTCGTGGCACAGGGTCTCCCATGGGTGGCCACCAACACCGACTTGACGATCCCGCTACCCAATGGCATCGGTCCGGGTAATGGCGCCTTGGTCAAACTGGTCGGCGAGTTTGCTCGACGCTCTCCAGTGGTCGCAGGCAAGCCCGAGTTGCCCTTGTTCGACGAAACCCGTGAGCGAGTCGGTGGGATGCGCCCACTGATGGTTGGCGATCGCCTGGACACCGATATCGAAGGCGCGCGACGTGCCGGCTGGGCAAGCCTGTTGGTGATGACTGGGGTCACAGGGTTGGGTGAATTGTTGGGAGCTGGCGTACATGAGCGTCCCGACTTCATTGGGACAGATCTGCGGTCTTTGTTGGAAGTGCATGGCACCCCCACCCAGGTCGCTGCGGCTTGGGAGCTCGGCGGTTGGCGAGGCTGGACTGAGGCGGATGTTCTGCGAATCTCTGGTGACGGCTCTTTGAGCGATTGGCTACGTGTAGCCGCGGCTACTGCATGGGCACACATGGACTCTCGTGGACACAGCGTCGACGTCACGGAATTGCCGGAGCCTTCGGTAGGTTTGAGCCATGGGTGAAGAAGCGATCGACGAACTCAATGAAGTCATTGACAACATCTCCAAGTTGGACGCCCAGGCTTTGGACCAGCATCTGCCGGCCTTCGAGCAAGCCCATCGAGTGCTCAGCAACGCCTTGCGGCAGGAGAGCCAGATGGTGTCATCCTCGGATCAAGACCCGCAAGGCTGATGCCACCTCGTCGACTCCGTCTTGATGCTGAGTTGGTACGTCGCGGCTTGGCACGTTCTCGCGAGCATGCCTCAAGCCTGATTGAGTCGCGGCGAGTGAGCGTCAACAAGTTGGTGGCCACAAAACCGGCCATGGGCGTGACCACCGATGCCGACCTGGTGGTGAGAGAAGATCCCGATGACCTTGGCTATGCGAGTCGAGGCGGACACAAACTCCAAGGTGCGTTCGACGCGTTTATCCCTCAGGGTCTGAAAGTGGCGGGCCGTCGTTGTTTGGATGCGGGTGCTTCGACTGGTGGGTTCACCGACGTCCTACTGCGCAACACGGCTTCTGAAGTAGTGGCAGTTGATGTCGGATACGGGCAGCTTGCTTGGCAATTGCGTCAAGATCCTCGTGTCCAAGTTTTCGACCGTACAAATATCCGCGAGATTTCTGTGGAGATGTTGGGAGGTCCCGTAGATCTCGTGGTGGGAGACCTGTCATTCATTTCGCTCAGACTCGTCTTGGCGGCCTTGATCGGCGTAGCCAAGACTGATGCCGACCTCGTCTTGATGGTCAAGCCACAGTTTGAGGTTGGCAAAGACAACCTAGGCAAGGGCGGAGTCGTGCGTGATCTCGCCTTGCGCTGCAGTTCAGTGGAAGGGGTCATTGATCAAGCTGCGGCTTTGGGCTGGGGAGCTGTCTCGGTGTGCGCCAGCCCGTTGCCTGGTCCTTCGGGCAATGTGGAGTTCTTCGTTTGGTTGCGTCGAGGCGACAACTTGGTAGGGGCAGAGTTGATCTCCCAAGTGGTGTCGGCCAGTGCCGACCTGACCAAGTCAGATGCAGGGATGAGCGCTGAACACGGTGGATGAGAGGCTGGAGCCTGTGAACACGCACAGAGCCGGTAGCGATCAGCGCCGAATCCTGCTCCTGGCCCACACCGGTCGGGAAGAGTCCTGTGCCATCGCCCGCGAGATCGGCACCTCATTGGTTGAGCAAGGGCTCTGCGTGCGGGTTCTGTCCGACGAGGGCAAGGACATGCACCTCATTGGGCTCGAGGGCGTTGAGGTTGCTGACAGCGACGCCCCAGCTGAGGGCTGCGAGCTCGCAGTCGTGCTCGGTGGCGATGGCACCATCTTGAGGGCTGCTGAAGTGGTCCACCAAGCAGGCACCCCCATTCTGGGCATGAATCTGGGGCACGTAGGTTTCTTGGCCGAAGCCGACACTGGGCAAGTGGCCGCGGTGATAGCTGCCATCGTGGGCCGCAACTATGTCAGCGAGGAGCGGCTGACCATCGACGTACAGGTGGTCAGAGACAAGGAATCGATCGCGTCGACCTGGGCCCTGAACGAAGCCAGCATCGAGAAGGCAGCACGTCAGCGGATGCTCGAGGTGATCATCGGCATAGACGGTCGACCGATCAGTCGGTTTGGTTGCGATGGCATGGTGTGCGCCACTCCAACTGGATCCACTGCATACAACTTCAGCGCCGGAGGTCCGATTGTCTGGCCTGAGGTCGAAGCACTCTTGATGGTTCCGATCAGCGCTCACGCTCTTTTCGCCCGACCCATGGTGGTTTCGCCCTCATCCGTGTTGGCCGTTGAGATCCTCCCGGACACAGACGGGTCTGGAGTGCTTTGGTGTGACGGTCGGCGGATGCTTGACCTGCAACCGGGTGACCGGGTGGAGGTACGACGTGGGGCGACGCCGGTGCGTTTGGTGAGACTGCACGAAGAGCCGTTCAGCGACCGATTGGTGAGCAAGTTCGAGTTGCCCGTTGCAGGTTGGCGCGGCGGTCGCAAGGGGAGCGGCTCACATGATTGAGGGGCCCAGCCGGTGATCCAAGAGATCCGGATCAATGACCTGGGCGTGATCGAGGAGACCCTGCTGCCGCTGGACAGTGGTCTGACGGTGATCACCGGGGAAACTGGCGCAGGCAAGACCATGCTGATCACGGCCCTCGGGCTGCTATTGGGCGGCCGGGCGGATGCTGCAGCGGTCAGAGCGGGAGCCAAGCTGGCGCGGATAGAGGGCATCTTCAGTTGCGACTCGAAGCTGGCGCAAAGCGTCGAGGAGCACGGCGGTCTGGTCGAAGACGACACTCTGCTGGTCAGCCGACAGGTAGCGGCACAGGGGCGTTCGCGTGCCTTCATTGGTGGGGCTGCCGTGCCCGTATCGGTGCTCTCCACTCTTGCCGACTCCTTGGTCGCCGTACATGGGCAATCTGACCAACACCGCCTGGTGGAGCCAGGTGCTGCACTTCGGGCGCTCGACTCATCCGGGGATGACAGGCATCTGGCACTGCGTGCGGAGTTTGCGGCTGACCAGGCGAAGTTGAAGGCTGTCGAGCAAGAACTGCGTGCCCAACTCACAGATGCTCGTGCGCAAGCCCGAGAGTTGGAGATGCTGCAGCACGGGATAGCGGAGATCAGTGATCTTGCCCCTCAACCAGGTGAGGACACCAACCTGGCCACCGAGGAGGCCCGACTTGGTGCTGCAGACACCTTGAGGGTGGCAGCACAGACGGCCAGACAAGCCCTCTCCTGCGATGACGAGACAACAGATGCAAATGCCGCACTCTCGCTTGCTCGGCAACAACTCCAGGCCGCCGCTGAGATTGATCCGACCGCGGTCGATCTGGCCAAACGTGCCGATGAGCTCGGCTATTTGCTCGCGGACTTGGCCTCAGACATAGCCGGCTACGTCGATGGCATCGAGGTTGACCCCCAAAGACTGGCGTTCGTCTCTGGGCGCAGAGCCGCATTGGGCGCACTGACCCGCAAGTACGGCGCAGATGTCACTGAAGTGCTCGCTTGGGAGGTTGAAGCCCGGGCGAGGGTCGAAAACATGGAGGGAGCCGACGAGCGGATTCAAGGGCTCAAGGACGAGCGAGCCAGATTGCGCCGCAGACTGGCTGAGCTGGCAGTTGATCTGTCTGGGCGGCGCCAGGTGCTGGCGGCAAGACTGGGTGAGGCCGTAACAGCGGAGATCAACCAATTGTCGATGCCACATGCTCAGCTGAGCTTTGTGGTGACCCAAAGACCAGGCGAATCAACCGACAGCACCTGTTTGGAACTGCCCGAGGGGTCCGTCCACTTCACTGAGTCCGGTGTCGACCAGGTGGAGATCCACTTCTCCGCCCATCCAGGTAGCGTTGCGAGACCCTTGCACAAGGGAGCCTCTGGGGGTGAGCTGTCCAGGGTGATGCTTGGTCTTGAAGTGGTCTTGGCAAGCACGAATCCAGTGCCCACGATGGTCTTCGACGAAGTAGATGCCGGTGTTGGGGGTAAGGCCGCAGTCGAGATTGGCCGCCGCTTGGGGGCATTGTCGAAGTCCACCCAAGTGCTTGTCGTGACCCACCTGCCACAGGTGGCTGCCTTTGCTGACTCGCATTTCGTCGTGCGCAAGAGCAGCGACGGATCGGTGACCACATCTGGACTTGAGCGCTTGGACAAGCAAAGTCGGGTCAAGGAGCTTTCTAGGATGCTCGCCGGGCTGGAGGAGTCCGACACGGCGCTTGCCCATGCCGAGGAATTGCTCGACATCGCCCAGATGACGCGCAACAAGGGGTGAATCCGGCGGGTCCAGTCCTGCTGATTGATGAGTTCCTTGATAGGGTCGAACCCCGTGGAGATGCGCTCAAAGCACGTATTCGTAACAGGTGGCGTGGCATCGTCACTCGGTAAGGGGCTGACCGCCTCCAGCTTGGGCAGATTGCTCCGATCACGCGGCATGCGCGTGACCATGCAGAAGCTCGACCCATACCTCAATGTCGACCCGGGCACGATGAATCCCTTCCAACACGGCGAAGTGTTCGTGACCGATGACGGGGCTGAGACTGATCTCGACATCGGTCACTATGAGCGCTTCCTCGACACCAATCTCAATCAGATCGCCAATGTCACCACTGGACAGGTGTACTCACATGTGATCGCCAAAGAGCGTCGCGGTGACTATTTGGGAGACACCGTCCAGGTGATCCCGCACATCACCAATGAGATCAAAGACCGTGTCTTGGCCATGGGTGGTGCCGATATCGACGTGGTGATCACCGAAATCGGCGGCACGGTTGGCGACATCGAATCCTTGCCTTTCCTCGAGGCGGCTCGACAGGTGCGCCACGATCTTGGTCGAGACAACTGCTTCTTCCTCCATGTCTCGCTGGTCCCATGGATTGGTCCTTCCGGTGAACTGAAGACCAAGCCCACCCAGCACTCCGTGGCCGCACTTCGCTCGATCGGCATCCAACCCGATGCGATTGTTTGTCGCGCTGATCGCGAGATCCCGGTCTCGGTCAAGAACAAAATCTCTTTGATGTGCGATGTCGACCAAGAAGCGGTGGTCACGGCCGCGGATGCCCCGTCCATCTATGACATCCCTAAGGTCCTGCATCGAGAGGGGCTGGATGCTTACGTCGTACGCCGTTTGAATCTGCCTTTCAGAGATGTTGACTGGACCCTTTGGGATGACCTCTTGCGCAAGGTGCACCATCCCAACGAAGAGGTCACCGTTGGGCTGGTCGGCAAGTACGTCGACCTGCCAGACGCCTATCTGTCGGTGGTGGAGGCACTGCGCGCAGGTGGCTTCGCCCATGAAGCGAAGGTGAAGATCACTTGGATCCCAAGTGACGAGTGCGAGAGCGTCGAGGGCGCGGCGCGGCATCTGTCTGAAGTCGATGCCATCTGTGTCCCAGGTGGCTTCGGCATCCGAGGGATCGAAGGCAAACTGGGCGCCTTGACCTATGCCCGGACCCACCAGATCCCTACCCTTGGTTTGTGCTTGGGACTTCAGTGCATGGTGATCGAATATGCCCGTGAGGTGGTCGGCCTGCACGAGGCTGGATCCACTGAGTTCAACCCACAGTCGACTGAGCCGGTAATCGCCACCATGGCTGAGCAGGCGGCTTTCGTTGAGGGAGCCGGAGACTTGGGCGGCACGATGCGGCTCGGGCTCTATCCCGCGCTGCTGGCCGAAGGCAGTCAAGTCGCCGGAGCCTATGGCACGACGGAGGTTGAAGAGCGCCATCGGCATCGCTACGAAGTCAACAATGCCTACCGGCCACGCCTTGAGCAGGCCGGTCTGGTCTTCTCGGGCACTTCGCCCGACAACACCTTGGTTGAATTCGTCGAATTGCCGGTGACGGTGCACCCCTACTACCTGGCCACCCAGGCCCATCCGGAGCTGAAGTCTCGCCCCACACGACCGCATCCACTCTTCGCTGGTTTGATCGGTGCTGCGATCACCAGGCAGCGAGAATTGCGCTTCCCCATGGATGAGTCGAAGCTGCGGCGTCATGTCGAAGATGACGAGGGCGACGGGGCCTCGGGCAAGGCCAACGAAAGTGTCTGATCATGCCGGCGACGTGCGCGACAGACCAGAGCAATGGGAAGTCGTTGCGTCCAGGATCATCCATGAGGACGACTGGATCCTGACTTTCCGTGAAGACACCGTGGTCCGCCCGGGGCATCCAGAGCAGCCCCTGGCTCGCTTGGTGTTGGATCATCCAGGTGCGGTGGCCGTTTTGGCGATCGACGACCAAGAGCGCGTCAGGTGTCTTCGTCAATATCGGCACTCGTCTGGGATGAAGCTCATTGAGCTGCCGGCAGGGTTGTGTGACGGTGGCCCCGGTGAGGAGCCATTGGAGACGGCCAAGCGGGAGTTGCGTGAGGAAGCACAATTGCGAGCTGCCGACTGGCGACATCTCTTCACGACCTGGCCGACACCGGGCTTCACCAACGAGGTCCATTGGTTCTATCTGGCTCGCGGGTTGTCGCACTGGGATCGAGGCGACTTCGACATGCATGGTGAAGAAGCCGAACTCGAGCATTTCTGGGTGCCAGTGGAAGAGCTGATCGACGCCATCTTCGCCGGACGAGTGGGCGATGGTCCGGTGGTGCAGGCCGTGCTTGCCTACGACGCGTTGAAAAGGCGAGGTCGTTTGTGAAGATCGACGAGGTGCTGGGCAACAGTCCCGTCTTTGACGGTCACAACGATTTGCTCTGGGCTGCTCGCGAATCTGTCTCATATGACTTCGACCTCTTGGATCTGTCGTCAACGGAGGCGAGCAAACGCTACGGCACCCACACCGACATCCCACGTGCACGCGAAGGCGGCCTCGGGGCGCAATTCTGGTCGGTGTTTGTGCCCGCTGACCTACCAGCCGAAGAGATCGTGCCGGCGACCCTGGAGCAGATAGATGCGGCGTACCGGATGGTTGCGAAGTACGACGATCTCAGCTTCGTGCAAGATGTGGCTGGGGTCGAACAGGCGTGGGCACGTGGGCAGATTGCTTCTCTGCTCGGTGCCGAAGGGGGGCACCAGATCCGGGACTCCTTGGGAGTGCTGGGCGCCTATGCTCAGCTAGGCGTGCGCTATTTGACTCTGACCCACAATGACAACGTGAGCTGGGCGGACTCGGCCACGGACACACCCGTGAACCACGGTCTCAGTGACTTCGGCAGAGCCGTGGTCACCGAGATGAATGATCTTGGCGTCATGGTTGACCTGAGCCATGTGAGTGCTGATGTCATGCGTCAAGCCTTGGAGATCACTTCACGCCCAGTGCTCTTCTCGCATTCATCAGCGCGTGAGGTCTGTGATCACCCGCGCAATGTGCCTGATGATGTGTTGGGACGACTCTCGACGAATGGCGGCATCTGCATGGTCACCTTCGTGCCCTTCTTCGTGTCGCAGGCAGTGCGTGACTGGCAGTTGGAGGCAGAGGAGTCGGCCCGCGCCAGCGGAATCTCGACGCACCAGTTCGAGTCCTATCACGCCTTCTTGAACCAATATGGAGCCGAGCATCCGCCCCCGAAGTGCACGATTAGTGACGTGGTCGCCCACTTCAATCACGTCCGCGAGGTGGCTGGCATCGAACATGTTGGCATCGGTGGAGACTACGACGGGGTTGGTTGGCAACCCGTTGGCCTCGAGGATGTGAGCGGATATCCACGGCTGCTCGATGCGCTGGCCGCATCTGGATGGTCTCGCGCGGATCTTGAGGCACTCACTTGTCGCAATGTACTTCGCGTCCTGGATGCCAATCCCAAACCTGCGCCCTAGACTCAAAGACAGACTATCCGTCGCAGTTGGGCGTGGAAGGATCCAGATGAGGATTGGCATTCCTAAGGAGATCAAGACCCACGAATACCGAGTAGCAATCACCCCAGTGGGCGTGCATGAGTTGGTTGCCCACGGGCATGAAGTGCTCATCGAAACCGGTGCTGGCCTCGGATCGCAATTGGTCGACGATCAGTATCGAGCTGCTGGCGCGCAGGTGATTGCTGACGCGGATGAGTTATGGGGGCAGTCGCAATGCGTCCTCAAGGTAAAGGAGCCAATCGCGGAGGAATACCAGAGGTTGAGCAGTGACCAATTGCTGTTCACCTACCTGCACCTGGCTGCGGATCGCCGCCTCACCGACGTACTCCTGGAGCGTGGGGTCACCTCGATTGCCTACGAGACCGTGCAATCCGACTCGGGCGTATTGCCCTTGCTGTATCCGATGTCGGAGGTGGCCGGCTGTCTGGCACCTCAAGTCGGGGCCTATGCACTGATGAAGGCGCAGGGAGGTCGAGGCACCCTCATGGGGGGAGTCGGGGGAGTGGCAAATGCCAAGGTGGTGGTGATCGGCGCGGGAGTGGCCGGCCAGAATGCCGCCAATATTGCCTTGGGGATGGGGGCTGATGTCACTCTGCTCGACACCGACCTGGACAAACTCAGGATGTCCTTTTGGAGGTACAACAACAGGGTCCATGGGATTGCCTCTTCGACGCTAGCCATCAGACAGCGGGTCACCGAGGCTGATCTCGTGATTGGCGCCGTGTTGATCCCAGGTGCCAGAGCTCCCAAACTGGTCAGCAATGATCTGGTTGCCCAGATGAGGCCTGGATCAGTGCTCGTCGACATTGCGGTGGATCAGGGTGGCTGTTTTGAGGACAGTCGTCCTACAACTCATGACGACCCGACCTTTGTGGTGCACGAGTCGGTCTTCTACTGCGTGGCCAACATGCCTGGTGCAGTGCCAAACACCTCCACCTATGCGCTGACAAATGCCACCCTGCCGTATGTCCTAGCCATTGCCGACAAAGGCTGGCAAATCGCGTGTCGAGATGATCCGGCCTTGGCGAGGGGGCTCAACACCCGCGCTGGCCAGTTGACCAATGCAGCCGTGGCGCAAGCCCATGACCTGCAAAGTGTCGCGCTCGAGGAGGCATTGCTCTGAGCTCACAGCAAACCAGCCAAGTCGATCGGGCCATGCGCATCTACATCGACCATTTGGTCGTGGAGCGCGGACTGGCTGAGAACTCGATCAAGTCCTATCGTCGTGACCTGAGACGCTATTTGGCCTATCTGGACGACCATGACATCACCACCATGGCGCAGATCAATCCGGACACGGTCTCAGACTTCCTCATGGGATTGCGCGAGGGCGACGAAAACCACAAACCGATGTCGGCCACGTCGGCTGCCCGCACGATTGTCGGCGTACGAGGCTTTCACCGGTTTGCGGTCAAAGATGGGTTGAGCGACAGTGATCCCGCCGCCCAAGTTGTGCCACCCAGCCCGGCGAAGAAGCTGCCCAAGGCGATTCCGTACAGCCAGGTCGAGCAGATGTTGAAGGCCGTTGGTGCGGCTGACACACCACTGGCGCTGCGGGACCGTGCCCTGTTGGAGATCCTCTATGGCACCGGCGCCCGCATTTCCGAAGCCGTGGGGCTGGACATCGATGACCTTGATCAGGAGTCGGAAACGGTGTTGTTGCGCGGCAAGGGCTCCAAGGAGCGAATGGTGCCATTGGGCAGGTATGCCTTGGCGGCGGTTTCTGCCTACTTGGTGCGTGGACGCCCGCACTTGAGCGAACGGGGCAATGGCGGGGCAGCGGTCTTCCTGAATGCACGGGGTGGTCGGTTGTCCAGGCAGAGCGCCTGGGCAGTTGTGGGCAAGGCAGCCGATCTGGCTGGTCTTGGAGACGACATCTCTCCACACACGCTGCGGCATTCCTTTGCCACGCACCTGCTCGAGGGCGGCGCCAATGTCAGAGAGGTGCAGGAGATGCTGGGGCATGCATCAGTGACCACCACGCAGATCTACACCCTGGTGACCGTCGACAGTCTTCGTGAAGTCTATGCGGCTGCCCACCCTCGGGCACTTGGCTGAACCCACAGGAAGATCCACAGGCGACGTGGAAGTGTGCATTGAAGGCGGGCGCGGCACACACGCCATCCACAGTGGGGGTCCACCCCCTGTGGGCTGGCAAAGTCCACTTGTGGTCGGCGTTTCTGTCCGGATAGATTCCCCGACGGCCATAGCGTTATATCGACATTTCGATTCGGCTTCTGGCCATGGAGGAGAGGCAATCATGGCGCAAGACTTAGGTGGTCCAGCAGCAGGAGCATTCGGTGCCGGGGGGAGCGTGGCCTCGCAGGTGCCCCCGACTATCCCGGCCATCCTGACTCAGCCAGGCGATCCGGCGCCGGTCTTGGATCTGGATCCAGCGAAGACTGACCGCGCACCCGTCACTACGGCTGAGCCTGAAGCCCCAGCGATTGGGCCCACAGGTCGACCTACGCCAGAGTTTCCGGTGCCGCCGCCCCTGACTGGCCATGGTCCAGCACGAGTCATTTCGATGTGCAATCAGAAGGGCGGAGTCGGCAAGACCACGACAACGATCAATCTGGGTGCTGCTCTGGCTGAATATGGACGCAAGGTCCTGCTCGTTGATTTTGACCCTCAGGGTTCCCTTTCCGTGGGGCTCGGTCTCAACCCCCACGAGATGGACTTCACTGTCTACAACCTCCTCATGGAGCGAGATGTCGCCCTTGAAGAGGTAGTGGTGCCGAGCGGATTTCCGGGCATGGACCTGTTGCCATCAAATATCGATCTGTCCGCTGCCGAAGTACAACTCGTCCACGAAGTCGCCCGTGAACAGACTCTCCAGCGGGTGCTGGCCCCAGCGATCGAGCACTATGACGTGATTCTGATCGACTGCCAGCCTTCGCTTGGGCTCTTGACGGTCAATGCGCTGACCGCCAGTGACGGTGTGATCGTGCCACTGGAGTGCGAATACTTCGCATTGCGCGGTGTCGCCTTGCTCAAGACCACCATTGACAAGGTCCAAGAGCGACTCAATCCACGATTGGTTGTTGATGGAGTCCTCGGCACGATGTTCGACGGTCGCACTCTCCACGGTCGCGAAGTCATGCAACGCCTCGTGGAGGCCTGGGGTGACCAGGTATTCCACACCGTGATCCGTCGTACCGTGAAGTTTTCGGATTCGACCGTCGCTGGTGAGCCGATCACCAGTTATGCGTCGGGCTCCACTGGAGCCGATGCTTATCGGCAACTCGCCAGAGAGGTGGCTGCTCGGTGTCTCGACGCGTAAACATGCCGACTGCAGACGATCTCTTCAGGCCTACGAGTGCGTCTGGGAAGACAGGCAAGTCACCTGTCAGGGCACCCGGAATCCAAGCAGTTCCCGACGAAGCGCCCGCGAAGGGGCCGCGGCGTACCAGTGGTCGGGTGCGGCACGAAGAGAAGATGACGGTCTATGTCACCGCGGAGGAACTCGTGCACATCGAGTCGGCTCGGCTCAACTTGCGCAGCGAGCTAGGTCTCGCGGTGGATCGCGGACGATTGGTGCGTGAGGCCATCGCGATTGTGCTGGAGGATCTGGAGAAGAACGGATCTGACAGCGACTTGGTCAGACGCATTCTCGCCCAATGACGGTCACGACTGCTGATTCGATCGTCAACGAGGCCTCCACTGCTTCATTTGAAGTGAGACTGGACAACTTCGAAGGCCCCTTCGACCTCCTGCTGCAACTGATCAGCAAGCACAAGCTCGATGTCACCGAGGTGGCCTTGTCAAAGGTGACCGATGAGTTCATTGCCCACATAAAGGCGGGTGGCGATGAATGGGATTTGGAGCAAACTACTCAGTTCTTGTTGGTGGCCTCGACGCTCCTCGACCTCAAGGCTGCCCGACTGCTGCCCTCTGGCGACGTCGAAGACGAAGGAGATTTAGCCCTCTTGGAAGCCCGCGATCTTCTGTTCGCGCGACTTTTGCAATACAAAGCCTTCAAACAGGTTGCTGGGATTCTTTCCCTGCGCCTGGAAGACGAGTCTCGGCGTCATCCCCGCACGGTCGGCCTGGATGAGCGTTATGCCAACCTTTTACCCGAAGTCTTGATCGGGGTTGGTCTCGAAGAATTCGCAGCCCTGGCCGCCCAAGCTCTGCAACCCAAGCCTGAGCCTGAGCTCTCGCTCGGCCACATCCACGCACCAACTGTGAGCGTGCGCGAGCAAGCGGTGATCATCATCGGGAGACTCCGTGGCAGCGGCACCTTGACCTTCCGGAATCTTTCCAAGGATGCTCCGGATGTGATGACCAGGGTGGCTAGATTCTTGGCGCTCCTTGAACTCTTCAGGGAAGGGGTCGTTGGTTTTGACCAGATCACGCCATTGGGCGAACTAACCATCCGCTGGACCGGCGATGAGACCACCGAGGTCGAAATCAATGATGAGTTTGACGTCGCAGAAACTGAGGATGCGCATGAATGAGCAGGTTGCCGGCCAGACGGGTGCGGCTGAAGCCGGCCTTGGAGAAGTCGAGACCTTGGCCGTGTCGCTGACCCAACTACGGCCAGCGCTCGAGGCATTGTTGATGATCGCTGACCAACCGATGGATGAAGCAACCTTGGCCACCGCTGTTGGTTATCCGGTCCCAGAAGTTGCTGCTGCACTTGTTGGTCTCGCTGCTGAGTACGACGAGCAGGGGCGTGGCTTTGAGCTGCGTCAGATCGGTGGTGGCTGGCGCTATTACACCCGCGATGATTTCGCACATGTTGTCGACAAGCACGTGCTGGATGGCCAGCAGGCTCGGCTCACCCAGGCCGCACTGGAGACCTTGGCTGTAGTGGCATACCGACAGCCGGTCAGTCGCAGTCGTGTCTCTTCAATCCGGGGAGTCAATGTTGACGGCGTGATGCGCACTCTCCTGACTCGTGGCCTGGTGGAAGAAGCGGGCACCGACTCGGAGACTGGTGCGCATCTGTATCGAACCTCCTCATATTTTCTGGAGCGGATCGGGGTGCAGTCCTTGGAGGAGTTGCCGGAGCTGGCGCCCTTCTTGCCAGACGCGGGCGACTTCGACGATGGTGTTGATCTGCCAACGGCGGTGGCCGAGCAGCCGGCTTGATCGATGACTGACAAAGACCCTGCTGCTGAAGAAGTTCGTCTGCACAAATTGCTGGCCCAGAGTGGCGTGGCTTCTCGTCGCAAGTGCGAGGAGCTGATGCTGTCTGGTCGTGTCGAAGTCGATGGCGAGATAGTCACCCGCCTTGGGGTCAAAGTTGATCCGCGAAGGGCAGTGATTCGAGTTGACGGTGAGCGCCTGCCGCCCGTCAGTGATCACGTCTACTACGTGCTCAACAAGCCGGCCGGTGTTGTCTCCACGATGGCTGACCCACAGGGGCGCAAGTGCCTGGGTGACATGGTTGGTGACCTACCGCAGCGACTCTTCCACGTGGGACGCCTCGACACCGACACCGATGGCCTCATCCTGCTCACCAACGACGGAGACTTCGCCCAGGCGATTGCGCATCCGTCGTACGAGATCGAGAAGACCTATGTCGCCGAGGTTACGGGCTTGGCCAGCAAAGCAACCATCGCGAGCTTGCTTGCCGGGGTTGAGGTGGAAGGCAGAGTCGTTGATGTCCGCAAGGCGAGGGTTCGGTCTCAAGCCGCGTCCCGGGCGATTGTGGAGCTGGTTATCCACGAAGGCCGCAACCGGATCGTACGCCGGCTCTTGGCTCAAGTCGGACTACCCGTACGACGATTGAGCCGCACTCGAATCGGGCCAGTCAAGCTCGGCAATCTGCGCAGCGGCTCATTGCGAGAGCTCACTCCTACCGAGGTTGGGGCACTCCTCGACACAGCGGGTTTGTGAGTAGGCTGATGGAGCCCCAAGATCTGAGGAGTCCCAATGTCAGCCAGCCAACCGGCTTTACCCGCCGGCGAAGGCGCCAGCAACGGTGAGCTTGGACTCGTCGGGCCAATCCACATCGTTGGGACAGGACTGCTGGGCACCTCGATTGGATTGGCCTTGGTGGCCAAGGGTTATGTCGTGTGGCTCAGCGACGTCAACCACGAACACGCACGCACTGCGGTGGGCCTTGGGGCGGGTCAACTCGCACCAAGCGATCTGACCGCGGCGCAACTCGTCGTAGTCGCAGTGCCTCCAGATCACATCGGTACGGCAGTGATCGATGCGCTGGAGGCCAGTCCTGAGGCAATTGTGACCGATGTTGGTAGCGTGAAGAGCAGTCCACTTGATGTGATCTCCGATCAGGTCGGAGATGATCAGTTGGCGCGCTATGTCGGTGGGCATCCGATGGCTGGCAGCGAAAGATCCGGCCCATTGGCAGCCTCGGCCAGTTTGTTCGAGGGACGACCTTGGGCAGTAACCCCCGATGTCCATTCGGTTGCAGCTGCTCCGCTGGTGGAGGCTCTGGTCCGGGCTTGCGGCGCAGAAATAGTGCGATTGTCTCCGAGGGAGCACGATCATGCTGTGGCCCGAACCTCGCACCTGCCGCAGTTGTTGGCGGTCTTGACGGCCGGCCAACTCGCCGAAGCACTCCCAGAACAACTCAAGCTTTCCGGCCAGGGGGTGCGTGATGTCACTCGCATCGCAGCCAGCGACCCTGACCTGTGGACCCAGATTCTGTTGGCAAATCGTGATGCGGTTGATGAGCTACTCGACAATGTGCAGTCTGAGTTGGTCAACTTGCGTGCTGCTCTGGACGATCCTGATCTGATGAGTGCGATCCTCGCCAAGGGCGTTGCGGGCACGCGTGCCATTCCGGGCAAGCATGGTGGCCAGCCAATGGCTAGTGCCGCCATTTTTGTTGCCGTTCCCGATCATGCAGGCGAGCTTCATCGTCTGTTCGCAGAAATCGCCGAGATCGGCGTCAATATCGAAGATGTGCGCATTGATCACGACCCGGCGCGTGACTTTGGTCTGGTTGAGGTGCAAGTAGAGGAGTCCCAGGCAACGGGGCTGGCTGAGCGTTTGACCGAGCGTGGCTGGTCAACTCATCGCTGACGGTTGGTGGCCGCTAGGATTTGATCCGTCATGAGCACTGAGAGCAGCCCCGCGCAGACTCGCCTGAGCCGAGCGGTCATCACCCTCGATGGGCCGTCGGGGTCAGGCAAGTCCAGTACGGCGCGGGGAGTGGCGAGGGCACTGGGCTTGCGCTATCTCGACACTGGTGCTCAGTTTCGTGCCATGACCTTGTGGATGCTGGAGAATGGCATCGACATCCATGACCCAAGTGCAGTTGCCGCGCAGACGCACTTGGTGCCACTTGAGTCGGGCACAGACCCCGCCCGACCGACAATCTCCTTGGCTGGGCGCAGGATTGCCAAAGAGATTCGGGGCCAAGCAGTGACTCAGGCAGTCAGCCCAGTGTCTGCCGTTCCCGAAGTCAGGGCACGCCTGCTCCAGTTGCAGCGTGAAATCATCGGGTCTGGCGGGATCGTGGTCGAGGGCCGTGACATCGGCTCAGTGGTCTGGCCCCAAGCAGAGTTGAAGCTCTATCTCACCGCTGATCCGAGCGCGCGAGCACAGCGCCGCACTCGGCAGTCAGGCGCGGTTGATCTGGCCAAGACTGAGGCCGATCTGCTTCGCCGTGATCAGCACGACTCCTCCCGGTCATCGGCTCCTCTCGTCGTACCCGATGGAGCTGTCCACCTCGACACCACTGACTACACCCTCGAACAGGTGATCAATCAGGTCGTGGCCATGGTTGATGAAGCATTGGCGAACCCATGAGCTTGGTCAAGGGAGTCGACGGGGTCAAGGCTCCAGCGACATTCATGTTGCATGGATTGCGGCCCACATTCCAACGATTGGTCAATGCGCGCTGGCAGATCGAGTTGCATGGTGAAGACAAGGTGCCGACCTCGGGCCCAGTCATCCTGGCCGCAAATCACATTGGCCTATTGGATGGGCCGTTGCTTGCGATCGTGTCGCCTCGTCCGGCCCACGTGATGACCAAACGTGAGATGTTCACCGGCCCGATGTCTGCTTTCTTGGTCGGATCTGGACAGATTCCACTCAACCGCGAAGGCGTCGACGTCGAGGCGATCCTAGGGGCCCAGTTGGTCTTGACACGCGGTGGAGCTGTGGGGATCTTCCCAGAGGGAGAGAGGGGGGCAGGTGATGTGCACTCAGCCAAGGGGGGCGCTGCCTACCTCGGATTGCGCAGTGGTGCGCCGATAGTCCCGGTGGCCTTGCTCGGCACTCGAGCCCCCGGTGAGCACAAGGGCTATGTGCCGCCCAAAGGCACCCGGATCTCCCTTTCTTATGGTGATCCGCTTCGATTCGACGCGATCCCTTTTCCGCGACAAAAGAGCACCGTTGATGAGGCGACTGAAGTTGTCAAGCAAGCACTCATCGCCACTGTGGATCGTGCTCAGGACCTGACTGGCATGTCCCTTCCCGGCCCCTTGGGAGACTCAACTCATGGCTGAACTCGCACTACCTGTAGTGGCTGTGGTGGGCCGACCCAATGTCGGCAAGTCCACCTTGGTCAACCGAATGATCGGCCGCCGCGAAGCAGTGGTTGAGGACCGTCCCGGTGTCACCCGTGATCGAGTCTCCTACGACGCGGACTGGAATGGGCGAGCATTCACGGTCGTTGACACTGGCGGCTGGGATCCCGATGCAAGAGGCTTGGCGGCTCAGATCGCCGGACAGGCCGAGCTGGCAGTTTCTCTGGCCGACGCGGTGCTATTCGTCGTTGATGCCACGGTCGGGATCACCGATGCCGATGAAGCTGTGGTCCAAATCCTGCGCAAGAGCGGGCGACCGGTCGTCCTTGCCGCAAACAAGGTTGACGATGCCCGCACGGAGGCGGAGGCCTATGGACTTTGGAATCTCGGCCTTGGGGAGCCGATCCCCGTGTCTGCTCTGCACGGACGTGGCTCAGGTGATCTGCTTGACGCAGTTCTGGCGGCACTGCCGGAGGCCCCTGAGCAGTCCTATGCGGAAGTCGGCGGGCCCCGACGCATTGCCATCATCGGCCGCCCAAATGTTGGCAAGTCATCATTGCTGAACAGATTGGCAGGGGAGGATCGAGCGGTCGTTGATGATGCTTCGGGTACCACGGTTGATCCGGTCGATGAGCTTGTGGACTTCGGGGGCGAGGTTTGGCGCTTCATAGACACCGCGGGGATCCGCAAGCGGGTGAAGACGGCTTCTGGGCATGAGTACTACGCATCCCTGCGCACCAGTACGGCGATCGAGCGCGCCGAACTATGCATCCTGGTCGTGGACGGCTCACAATCAATCTCCGAACAAGACCTGCGGATAATCCAACTGGTCAGGGAAGCTGGCCGTGCACTGGTGATTGTGTTCAACAAGTGGGATCTCGTCGATGAGGAACGTCGCTTCTATCTGGAGCGTGAATACGAACGCGAGTTGGTGCAGGTGCAATGGGCGCCACGCGTCAACCTCACCGCCCGCACAGGGTGGCATGTGGATCGATTGCTTCCGGCAATGAGCAAGGCACTGTCTGGATGGGAGACCCGCGTAGGCACCGGGGCGCTCAACTCATTCCTGGGCCGGCTCGTCGCGGAGCACCCTCACCCTGTTCGGGGTGGACGCCAACCCAAGATCCTCTTCGGCACTCAAGTGCAGAGCGCTCCGCCAACTTTCGTGCTCTTCACCAGCGGAAAACTGGATGCGGGCTATCTTCGCTATGTAGAGCGCAAACTCCGTGAAGAGTGGGGCTTTGTCGGCACGCCCATCAATCTGACGGTGAAAGCGCGCGAAAAGCGCAAGCGCTGAGGGTGCTTTCCCTGCTTGGAGCTGCTGGATCCCTCTGAAGTGAAGGCGTGCTTCAGCCGAAGGTGATGTCTTCGTCGCTCCAAAAGGCCCGCATCGAGGCGATCTTTCCGTATTCGTTGATCACCATCATGTCGAATGGCTTGATGGTCATCTTGTGATCGGGGAAGTTCATGGTGAGTTCGAAGCTGAAGACAGCCTCTCCTGCGACCGTGCGCAGGTCGCGCAGGGTTGCTGCCCGATCTGCCGGGATCGCGTTGTAGAACTCTTCGATTGCCGCTGCATCGCTGAGTTGCGCCGATCCGACCGGGTCTTCCACCGTGGCACCTTCGGCGTACAGGGCGGTGAAGTCGGCTCCGGTCTTCGAGTCGTCGGTCAGCATCGCGATGTACTTCTCGACGGTGTCTCGGCAGGTCTGGTTTGTGGTTGCCATTGAGGCCGCTCCTTGGCTGGACTGATTACTCGGAACGAGTATTCAGTGGACAATACCGACAAAACGTCGGGCTGACAGGATTTGAACCTGCGACCCCTTGACCCCCAGTCAAGTGCGCTACCAAGCTGCGCCACAGCCCGCCTCTTTAAATGAAGCGTTCCAGACGATAGCGCAGGATGCCGTTATGGCCGAACTCGGGTCCACATGGGGCGAGCGAGTTGTGCCCGGAGCATGTAAGAGTTGAGGGCATGACAGCCTCTTTCGATCAAGCTCACGATCCGGCGGATGCCCCCGATGCTGAAGTGGTCAACCTGTGTGCAGAGTTGATCCGGTTCGACAGTTCGAACTTCGGTGACTCAACCGGTCCTGGTGAGCGTGCCGTCGCTGAGCACGTTGCTGGCCTACTTGATGAGGTAGGGATCCACTCAGATCTGTATGAGTCTGAGCCAGGTAGGACCTCTTTGATTGCGCACTGGGGTGGAGATATTGGTGACCCATTGTTGATCCACGGACATCTCGACGTGGTGCCTGCGGTGTCATCAGATTGGCAGGTTGCGCCGTTCTCAGGGGAGATCAAGGACGGGATGGTTTGGGGTCGTGGGGCAGTCGACATGAAGGACTTCGACGCCATGTTGCTCTCGGTCGTGCGGGCACGTGTTCGACGAGGTGATCTCCCAAGCAGGCCGATCGTGTTGTGCTTCACCGCCGACGAAGAGGCGGGAGGTGGACTTGGTGCTGGACATCTGGTCGAGCATTGCCGTGAGCATTTTGAAGGAGTCACTGAGGCGATTGGAGAGGTCGGCGGTTTCAGTACGACGGTCAAAGGGCGTCGGCTGTACTTGATCGAAGCCGCTGAGAAGGGGATGGCCTGGCTGAGACTGCATTCAAAGGGGAGCGCCGGTCATGGGTCCATGGTTCATCCGGACAATGCAGTGACGCGGCTTTGTGCAGCAGTGGCCCGGATCGGTGCCCATGAGTGGCCTGTTCGGTTGACTCCGACCATGCAGGTGCTCTTGGCCGCGGTAGGAGAATTGGCTGAGGTCACCGCAACCCCCGAGAATGCAGAGAGCCTGATTGCGGAGTTTGGTCCGGCCGCCAGGATGCTTGGAGCCGCGATCCGAAACACAGCCAATCCCAGCATGTTGGATGCCGGTTACAAGGTCAATGTCGTGCCCGGTGTCGCCGAAGCCAGGATTGATGGACGCATGCTTCCGGGATATGAGGATGAGTTCTTTGAGACCCTATTTCAACTCGCAGGGCCCGATATCGAGATTACGAGCGATGTGCAGCTGGGAGCTCTGGAAAACAGTTTCACTGGGGATCTGGCTCAAGCCATGACTTCGGCATTGCTGGAACAAGACCAAGATGCGCTGGTCGCTCCGTATCTCATGAGCGGTGGTACTGACGCAAAGCATTTTGACACCTTAGGGATCAGGTCATTCGGCTTCACCCCACTGAGGCTGCCTGAGGATCTCGACTTCACCGCGTTGTTTCACGGTGTTGATGAGCGAGTTCCGATGGAGTCGCTCAGGTTTGGCGCCAGGGTCCTGGACGGCTTTCTCGACCAGATTGGTTAGCCCCACTCGATCGGAAAGATTGTGGCTCTTTGCCGGATGATCTTGCGGCGCAGTTGCACGCGTCTGGTGCCGTCGGCCCGGATCCGGACTCTGTCCAACTCCCATCCTCCCGTGTCTGCCTGTTCGACCAGGAAGCGAGTGACTGCTGACTTGGACAAGTCACGCGACAGCACGACCTGCTCAAACTGCCACTCGACCCCCGGTCGCAGCGATCTCCACTGTGACCGTCCGGAACGGCGTACGGCTCCGAAAGCAGTGGGAGTTGTCATCACTGTCACCGGCTCATCTGGACACGTCTTCGAGGGCGGTGATGATCTCCGGTGGGAGAGTCATGTGCTCGGTAGCCAAACTGGCTCTGAGCTGTTCAGCTGTGCGGGCACCGACAATCGCGCTCGTGACACCGGGCCGGTCTCGGATCCACAACAAGGCGACTTCAAGTGGACTCATCTCCAGACCTTCAGCGGCCTTGGCGACTGCTTCGACTATGCGCCTGGAGTGCTCATCTGCATATCGGGCCACGAAATTCGCGAAAGCCTTTGATGCACCGCGGGAGTTGACCGGAGTCCCGCTGCGATATTTGCCCGTCAAGACGCCACGACCCAAGGGAGACCAGCACAACAGGCCCAACCCAAGCGCATCCGCTGCTGGGAGTACCTCATCTTCGATGTCGCGGTTGAGAAGTGAATACTCCATCTGCGTCGACACCAAGGGGGTGCGGCCGGGGAGCACCCTCTGCAGGGTCGCTGCCTGAGCTGTCTGCCAGCCGGAGTAGTTGCTGATCCCCGCATATCTGGCCTTGCCGCTGCTCACGGCATGTTCGAGTGCGCTGAGAGTCTCCTCAATCGGGGTCAGATCACTCCAGATGTGCACCTGCCAGAGGTCAAGATGGTCGGTGTTCAACCGTCTAAGAGACTCCTCAAGCGCATTGATCAAGTGACCGCGGGAGGTGTCAGTGACCTGCTCACGACCCTTGCGGAAGATCCCAGCTTTGGTGGCCAAGATGATGTCTTCACGGTTGATCGCCTTGCCGAACAGCGACCCCAGGAGCCGTTCGGAGTCGCCGTCTGCGTAGCCAAATGCAGTGTCGATGAGAGTGCCGCCTGCATTGACGAACTCAGACAATTGCTCTTCAGCCTCGTGTTCATCGGTGTCTCTACCCCAAGTCATGGTCCCAAGGGCCAGGCGCGACACTGACAGCCCACTGCGACCGAGGAATCGCTGCTCCATGTGGGAAGGCTAACCGTACCTACGTCTTGCCTTGACCAGGGCTCGCCGGGTGCCATGTGGTTGCTCGGCGACATTACGCCGTACTGTGCCCTACGTGAACTACTTCGAGGCGATCATTCTCGGCATTGTCGAAGGGCTGACTGAGTTCCTCCCGGTGTCAAGCACTGGGCATCTGACCCTTGTCGAGAGTCTGTTGGGGTTGAAGATCGACGACCCGGCCATCACTGCTTATACCGCCGTGATTCAGATGGGCGCCATCACAGCGGTGCTCGTCTACTTCTTCAAGGACATCGTTGTGATCGCGACTGCTTGGTTCAAGGGCTTGGTCAAGCCCGAGTACCGCGGGACACTCGACCATCGAATGGGCTGGTATGTCATCTTTGGTTCATTACCCATTGGCGTGGTGGGCCTTTTGGCCAAGGACTTCATCACGGGTCCGCTGCGTTCACTGTGGGTCGTGGCCGGAGCCCTGATCTTGTGGAGCGTAGTGATGGTGCTGGCTGAGAAGTTGGCGACCCAGGAGCGCAGCGAGAAGCGGATGACCCTCAAGGATGCGCTGATCATTGGCTCGGTGCAGTGCATTGCGCTCGTCCCCGGTGTCTCTCGTTCGGGAGCCACCATCTCTGCGGGTCTGCTCCTGGGGATTGACCGGGTTGCCGCCACCCGGATCAGCTTCTTCCTCTCAATCCCAGCCCTGACTGCTGCAGGCCTGTATCAACTCAAGGATGTCTTCGGCTCTGACATCGGAGTGGGCCAGGTCATCGTGGGTACGCTGGTGGCCTTCGTGGTGGCCTATGCCTCAGTTGCTTGGCTGTTGAAGTTTGTGGCCCACCACTCGATCAGTTGGTTTGTGCCATATCGGGTTGGCTTGGGTCTGGTGATCATCGGACTGCTCGTCACTGGTGTGATGAGTGCCACCTGATCGCAGGATGAGTCTGGGCTGACGGCGTAGTCTCCACTTCATGGCCATTTTGATTCTCGCCAGACATGGCAGGACTGCCGCCAACGCATCAGGGATCCTCGCGGGCCGGACCGCTGGCATTGGTCTGGATGAACAAGGAATCGCCCAGGCTCGGTCGGCAGAGCTTCGATTGGAAGGCCTCGAGCTGAGCCGAGTGGTGTCGAGCCCGATGCAGCGCTGCCTCCAGACTGCCGGTCTACTGGCTCCCGATCATGAGGTGGCCGTTGAGCCGGGTCTCGATGAGTGTGACTACGGAGATTGGACGGGAGGTCAGGTCAAGGACTTGGCCGCTGAGGATCTGTGGCGCACTGTGCAGGTCCACCCTACGAGAGCCCGATTTCCCAATGGCGAGTCGGTGAGCGAGATGGCCACCCGTGCAGTCTTGTCCGTACGCCGGATTGACAGTGAAGTCACCGAGGCGCAGGGTGAGGATTCGATCTGGCTGGCAGTCTCGCATGGCGACATCATCAAGGCCCTGTTGAACGAGGCATTGGGTGCGCACCTTGATGCATTCCAACGAATCTTGGTGAGTCCCGCCAGCCTTTCGGTGATCCGCTACACCCCTGAGCGCCCCTACGTGCTGGCAATGAACACCACCTCTGGAGGGTTGGCAGACCTCTTGCGGCCGACCAGTGACCCCGGACGTGTTCGAGGGGCGACTGTGGGAGGTGGGCAATGAGTGACAACTCGCTGGTGCACCTCTACGACCCACCGGAGCGATTCGTCGCAGGGGTGGTTGGAGTCCCAGGCCAACGCACCTTCTTCCTCCAAGCGCGCAGTGGCCGCATGATCACGTCGGTGAGTGTGGAGAAGGAACAGGTGCTGATCCTGGCCGACAAGATCAACGACCTGCTCGAACAAGTTTCGCCAAGCAATTCCGCTGCTGGGTCTGACAACGAGTATTTGGGCGGGGTGGACAACGGTCCACTTGAGCAACCACTGGTCGATCAGTTCAGAGTGGGCACAATCCAGCTTTCGTGGGATGGCCAAGGCCATCGAGTGGTCATCGAGGCCTACTCGGCTGAGGAGACAAGCCCAGAGGTGCTCGCTGTGCATCTCCTTCCGGCACAGGCCACGGCGTTCGCTGAGCGGGCCCAACGTTTGGTGGCTGCCGGGCGGCCCCCTTGCATCTTCTGCGGGCGTCCCCTGGATGCAGAGGGTCATCTGTGTGTGCGCGCAAATGGTTTCCATCGGAGGCTTGGTTGAACAAAGCGCTGCGAGATCTTCAGAAGGGAGAACTGGAGGTTCTGGGGCTGGTCCGACCCGCCTCAAATGAGACCTACCTATGTCGTTTGCCCAGCGGATTGCAGTGTGCCTACAAGCCGATCTCGGGCGAACGAGCCCTGTGGGACTTCCCTGATGGCACCCTTGCGCACCGAGAGCATTCCGCCTGGCTGGTTTCGCAATCGCTCGGTTGGGGCATTGTCCCCGACACAGTGCTTCGCGACGGCCCCTATGGGATGGGCGTCGTGCAACGCTGGATCGACACCTCAGAAGACGATTTCCCAGCCCTGATAGCTGAGGCCGATCAGATCCCCCACGGCTACTTGCCTGTCTTGGAGGCGACCGACTCGCACGGCAGGCAGCTGGTCTTGGCCCACGAGGACTCATCGGCATTGTTCCGGATGGCGATCTTCGATTTGATCACAAACAACACTGATCGCAAGGGAGGTCACATATTGGCCCAGACAGATGGGCAGCGCTTCGGCATCGACCACGGACTGTGTTTTCATCATCGCGACAAACTGCGCACCATTCTGTGGGGATTCAGCGATCGCCTGATCCCAGACGACTACCTTGAGTCGTTGACCGCCCTCCTTGAGGAGTTGGACGCCGGCCTAGGTGCACAACTGGAGTTGGCATTGACCAGCCAGGAAGTAGCTGCCCTGGCACAACGCGTACGGCGCACCATCCGAAACCGCGTGATGCCGCGGGCCCCTGCAGATTGGCCGGCATTGCCATGGCCACCGATGTGACCGTGGACACCAGGGGTTGGTTAGGCTCACGACATGCAATCGTGGAAGGAACCAAAGCTGCCTCGATCCACTGTCCTGGCTCCAGTTCCACGGATCCATGACACCGCTTCCCACAGCATGCTTGCTCTACCCGGCACTGATGCCAGGGCGCGCATGTATGTCTGCGGGATAACGCCGTACGACGCCACTCACATGGGGCATGCAGCCACTTATGTGGCCTTTGATCTGCTGAATCGAGCTTGGCGAAACGCCGGCATCGCTGTGGACTTCGTCCAAAATGTCACCGATGTCGATGACCCGCTGCTCGAACGGGCTCAGGCGACTGGAGTTGATTGGACCTCGTTGGCGGAGTCTGAGATTGCGCTCTTCCGCGAAGACATGGAAGCCCTTGAAGTGATCCCGCCGAGGGATTACATCGGAGCTGTCGAGTCGATCCCGCTGGTGATTGAGATGATCCAAGAATTGCAGGACGCGGGCATGGTTTATCGCGTCGACCGGGACCTCTATTTCAGGTCACACTCAGTCGCATCATTTGGAGCCGTGTCTGGCTTCGAGGATGAGCAGATGCGCAGTTTGTTCGCTGAGCGTGGCGGTGATCCAGAGCGTCCGGGCAAGGAGGACGCACTCGACTGTTTGCTTTGGCAAGCCGAGAGGCCAGGTGAGCCCGCCTGGGAGAGTCCATTCGGAAGCGGACGTCCCGGGTGGCACGTCGAATGCTCTGCCATCGCCCGTCACTATCTGGGCACGGCCTTCGAAGTGCAAGGGGGTGGTTCCGACCTCGTCTTTCCTCACCATGAGATGAGTGCTGCCCAAGCGAATGCTTTGTCGCCAACCAGCCCATTCGCACTTTGCTTCGCCCATGCCGGGATGGTGGGACTTGATGGCGAGAAGATGTCGAAGTCCAAGGGCAATCTGGTGTTGGTCTCCCAGTTGCGTGCTCAAGGAGTGGATCCCCGCGTGATCAGGCTGGCCTTGCTCAATCACCATTACCGTTCTGATTGGGAGTGGCTGGATTCTGATGCGAGCCAGGCCCATGAGCGCCTGAGGTCCTGGCAAGCAGCCATCAACGCAACCAGCACCGCAGATGCAGGCCCGGTGGTGGTCGAGGTACAACGCGCCTTGGCTGAGGACCTGGATGCGCCACGTGCACTTCGAGCCGTGGACCAGTGGGCGCTGAGCACAATCCAAGGTGGCCATAGTCAGTCGGGGCAGGAACAGATCCGTGACCTGGTGGCCTCTTCCTTAGGCCTGACCCTCTAGCTGGCTGGCGACTCAGGATTCCGGCCGATTGCGACGTTTGAGATAACGCTCGAACTCTCGGGCAATCTCGTCGCCGGATGCCTCTGGAAGACCCGCCGTGTCGTGTGCCTCCTCCAAAGAGCGCACATAGTCATGAAGGTCTTCGTCTTCATCAATCAGTTCAGCCACGCCGCGCTCCCACGCCTGAACCTCCTCGGGCAGGTCACCAAGTTCGATCGAGATGTCAAGCAGGTCTTCCAGACTGGCAATGAGCCCCAAGCTGGCTTTCGGATTTGGGCCTTGAGGCAGATAGTGCGGCACAGCAGCCCAATAGCTCACTGTAGGCAGATCTACTTGGGCACAGGCTTCGTTGATCACTCCAAGGATGCCCGTTGGGCCTTCGTAAGTGGACGGAGGCAACCCTAGTCGGTCTTCGAGATCGACTTCACTGGCACTGCCGGTCACTCTCATGGGCCGCGAACGTGGCACGTCCGCAAGCAATGAGCCGAGATTCACCAACAAACTGGTGGAGAGTGTTTCGGCGAGCTCCAGGATCTCTGCGGTGAAGGCACGCCAACGAATATTTGGCTCAATCCCTTGCACACAGATGACATCGCGCAAAGCACCCGGCGGTCGGGCCACGTAGATGCGAGTGCTTGGCCAGGTAAGCTGCCGCATCCCCGCGTCATCAATCGTGATGACTGGGCGGTTGACCTGATAGTCGTAGTAGTCCTCTGGGTCGAAAGCACCGATCTGGGTCGCCTGCCAAGTGGTGATCAGATGATCAATGACATCCGATGCAGCTCCGGCAGCGTCATTCCAACCCTGGAAGGCACAGACCAAGACCGGGTCGATCAGCCTCGGCGTCGCTGAATATTCGATCATCGGGTTCAGGCTAACCCCTGCCGTAAGACATTTCCCGTTCTGTCTGGTTCTGTAGTTGGCCAAGATGTGACCAAGCCCAGCCGAAAGTTGATGAAACAACTATGGTGGAAGGTACTTGTGGCACCCCTCACAATTCGCTTGTGGACATCCAATGGGGCCTAACGGCGTAATGCGCAATTGATTGGAGAGAACTTGACCACCCCACGGCCTGACTTCCCATCGAACGAGCGTCCCGACGCAACTGAAGAACTCACTCGACTCTTGCACGAGCGGGTGCTGGTGATCGATGGGGCGATGGGCACGATGATTCAAGGGCATCAGCTTGATGAATCAGGTTTTCGTGGGGCGCGCTTCGCCGATTGGGAGAGCGAGGTCAAGGGCAATTCTGATCTCTTGAGCCTCAGTCAGCCAGAGATCATCGAGAGCATTCATGCTGCCTATTTGGATGCCGGGGCTGATGTCGTCGCCACCAACACCTTCAGCGCGCAACGCATCTCCCAGGCCGACTATGGCATGGAAGAGCTTTCCTATGAGATGAACTACGAAGCTGCGAAGTTGGCGCGCGCGGCGGCAGACAAGGCTTTTGCCGCAGACCCTGATCGACCCAGATTCGTGGCTGGGGGCCTTGGGCCCACCAACCGAACTGCTTCGATCTCGCCCGACGTAAACGACCCGGGCATGCGCAATATCTCGTATGAGCAGCTGGTGGATGCCTATCTTGAACAGGCTCAAGGCTTGGTTGATGGTGGCGCCGATCTCCTCCTGATCGAAACCATCTTCGACACCCTCAACGCCAAGGCCGCCATCTTCGCGCTCGAGACCCTGTTTGAGCAGCGAGGGCGCAGATGGCCGGTGATCATCTCAGGCACGATCACAGACGCTTCAGGTCGCACCCTGTCGGGTCAGGTCACAGAGGCCTTTTGGAACTCCATGCGACATGCCCGTCCGCTCGCGATCGGATTGAACTGCGCTTTGGGTGCGCGAGAGATCCGGCCATATCTTGCTGAACTGTCTCGGGTGGCCGACTGCTTCGTATCTTGTTATCCCAACGCAGGGTTGCCCAATGCTTTTGGTGAGTACGACGAGACTCCCGCTCAGATGGCGGAAGTGATCGAGGAGTTCGGCTCTGCTGGGCTGCTCAATTTCGTTGGTGGTTGCTGTGGCACGACACCTGGTCATATCAACGCCATCGCGGAGGCGGTTGCCGGGCAGGCACCGCGAAAGCCGAGCGTGATCGCCCCGGCAATGCGCCTGTCTGGTTTGGAGCCACTCAACATCACCGAGGAATCGCTCTTCGTCAACGTCGGCGAGCGCACCAATATCACCGGCTCCGCACGCTTCCGCAAGTTGATCAAGGAGCAGGACTACGACACCGCACTGTCAGTGGCGGCCCAACAGGTCGAGGTCGGCGCTCAAGTCATTGACGTCAACATGGACGAGGGGATGATCGACGGCGTTGCCGCGATGGATCGATTCGTCAAGCTCATTGCCAGTGAGCCTGACATCAGTCGAGTGCCGATCATGGTCGACTCCTCCAAGTGGGAGGTTATCGAAGCCGGATTGCGCTGCATCCAGGGCAAGCCAATCGTCAACTCAATCTCCATGAAGGAAGGCCTGGAGCCTTTCATCGCTCAAGCTCGGCTCTGCCGCAAATACGGCGCAGCTGTAGTCGTGATGGCCTTTGACGAAGATGGGCAGGCAGACAATCTGCAACGGCGCAAAGAGATCTGCAAGCGCGCCTATGACGTACTCGTCGATGAGGTTGGCTTCCCCAAGGAAGACATCATCTTTGACCCCAATGTCTTTGCGGTTGCGACTGGCATTGAGGAGCACGCCAACTATGGCGTTGACTTCATTGAGGCGACCCGCTGGATCAAGCAAAACCTACCTGGGGCACTTGTGTCAGGTGGCATCTCGAATGTCTCATTCTCCTTCCGAGGCAACAACCCGGTTCGCGAGGCAATCCACGCGGTCTTCCTGTTCCATGCGATCAAGGCTGGCCTTGACATGGGCATCGTCAATGCCGGAGCGCTGGTGCCCTATGACGAAATCGACGCTGAGCTACGTGAGCGAATCGAAGATGTGATCCTCAACCGTCGCCCCGATGCAGCTGATCGTTTGCTTGAGATCGCCGAAGCACACAACAAGCAGGGCGATCAAGCCGAAGAGGAGCAGTCTGAGTGGCGCACCCTGCCCGTGGCAGAGCGGATTACCCACGCCCTCGTGAAGGGCATTGACAGTCACGTGGAGGAAGACACCGAAGAGCTGAGAACCTTGGTCAATGAGCGTGGTGGACGCACCATTGAGGTGATCGAAGGCCCCTTGATGGATGGCATGAACGTCGTCGGTGACCTCTTCGGTGCAGGCAAGATGTTCCTGCCACAAGTGGTCAAATCGGCCAGGGTGATGAAGAAGTCTGTTGCCTATCTGATCCCGTTCATCGAAGACGAGAAGCAACCAGGCGATGAGAGCCGTACCAATGGCAAGATCGTGATGGCGACCGTCAAGGGAGACGTGCATGACATCGGCAAGAACATCGTCGGTGTGGTCTTGCAGTGCAACAACTACGAAGTCATTGATCTCGGGGTCATGGTGCCGGCTCAGAAGATCTTGGACACCGTCAAGGAGGTGGACGCTGACCTGGTGGGCCTGTCGGGCCTGATCACGCCTTCCCTTGACGAGATGGCGAATTTCGCGGCTGAGATGGAGCGACAGGGCTTTGAGATTCCATTGCTGGTCGGTGGAGCGACCACATCTCGCGCGCACACTGCTGTGAAGATCACGCCCAAGTATCACGGACCTGTCCTTTGGGTGAAGGATGCGTCACGGTCGGTGCCAGTGGCCTCGGCGCTGTTGTCCGACGATCGCCGCGAGCAGTTGTTGGCCGAGACCAAGGCTGACTACGACGCCTTGCGCAAGCGCCACGCGGCCAAGCACGACCGACCCATGTTGTCGATTGCAGATGCCCGGGCCAACAAACCCAAGATCGACTGGTCTACGCACCGGCCGACAGCACCGAAGCAGCCGGGCGTCCACGTTTTCACCGAATATGACTTGGCCGAGCTGCGCGAGTTCATTGACTGGCAGCCGTTCTTCAATGCCTGGGAGATGAAGGGCAAGTTCCCCGACATCTTGAACAACCCGGCCACCGGCGAGGCGGCCCGGCGACTGTACGACGATGCCCAGGAAATGCTCGACAAGGTCATCGCTGAAGGATGGTTGCGGGCCAATGCGGTGATCGGCTTCTTCCCGGCCAACGCCATCGGTGACGATGTTGAGATCTACACCGATGAATCACGTGATGAGGTGCTCGTCAATCTGCATCATCTTCGTCAACAAGGCCAACATCGCGAAGGCATCTCCAACAAGGCGCTTTCAGATTTTGTCGCTCCGAAGGAGACCGGCATCGCAGATTATGTCGGTGGCTTTGCGGTGACCGCGGGGCTCGGTTCTGGTGAGAAGATCATGGAGTTCAAGGAGCAACTGGACGACTATTCGGCCATCCTCCTGGAGTCGGTGGCCGACCGTCTGGCAGAGGCCTTCGCGGAGCGCATGCACCAACGTGTCCGGATGGAGCACTGGGGCTACATGCCCGATGAAGATCTGGACAATGAAGCCTTGATCGCCGAGTCCTACAAAGGGGTCAGACCAGCCCCTGGCTATCCCGCGTGTCCCGACCACACCGAGAAGCGGACCCTCTGGGAGCTGCTCGACGTACATGCAAATACCGGCATCGAGTTGACCGACGGGATGGCCATGTGGCCTGGTGCTGCCGTGAGCGGCTGGTATTTCTCCCACCCAGAATCCCAATATTTCGTGGTCGGTCGGCTGGGCAAGGATCAGGTCGAGGACTACGCCTTGCGAAAGGGCTGGACCCTGTCTGAGGCCGAGCGGTGGCTGTCTGCAAATCTGGCCTATGACCCTGAGGACTGACCGGTGCCTTTGAAGGCAGTCCTGTGGGACATGGATGGCACGCTCGTGGACACCGAGCCCTATTGGTTTGAGTGTGAATTTGAGATGGCGGCGAGATATGACGCCCCGTGGACTGAAGAGCATGCCCTGAATCTCGTTGGTCTTGATCTTCTCGACGCGGCTGCCTATGCCAAGAAGCACATGGGGATCGAAGATCTGGAGCCATGGCAGATCCGTGACGAGATCTTGGAGATGGTCGTCACCAAACTCCAGGGGGAGCTCCCCTGGCGTCCCGGAGCAATGGAGTTGCTCAAGGAGATCAAGGCGGCTCAAATCCCTACCGCCCTGGTAACGATGTCGTATTCGAGTTTTGTGGACCCGATCATCGCGGCCATGCCATCAGGCAGTTTTGAGGTGGTTGTCGCAGGAGACCAGGTGTCTCGAGGCAAGCCTCACCCAGATCCCTATCTGCAGGCCATGTCGCTGCTGGACGTGCGGCCTGAAGACGCGGTTGCCATTGAGGATTCCCCTACAGGTTGTGCTTCCGCAGCCGCTGCTGGCTGTCAAGTCCTGGCCGTCCCACATCGTGTTTCCGTGGACCCCAAGCCGAGCCTCCACCTCGTCAGCTCGCTCACGACCGTGAGCCTCAAGGAGTTGCAAGGTCTGGTGTCCCGGCGGCGTGAGTCGAGTGACAACTCCTGACCAGCTAGCGTTGGGTTCGTGAAGCCCGAGTCAGATCCATCGCACGCCCCTGGAATGGGTCGCCCTCCGGGCACGATCAAGATCGGCACAATCGCCGGCATCGATGTGCTCGTCCGGGCCTCGTGGTTCATCCTGGCCTTGATCATTGCAGTGCTCATGGCTCCGGCAGTCGACTCAGTGCGTCCAGGTTTGGGGCCACTCAAGTATCTCGCTGGTGTTGCTTTTGCGGTGCTTCTGTATTTGTCCGTACTTCTTCATGAGATCTCTCATGCCTTGGTGGCCCGGGCATTCGGGATGGAGGTGCATGCGATCCAACTGGACTTCTTGGGCGGAGTCACCCAGATCGGATCAGCCAGCAAGACTGCTTGGCAGGAGTTTGCGATCGCGGTCGTCGGCCCGCTTACCTCGATCGGGATCGGGATGTTGGCGCTCGCAGGTGCGCTGATTGCTCCCGATGGCCTGATTCTGTTGGCGCTTCAGGCATTGGCGGGAGCCAATCTGTTGGTAGGCGTCTTGAACCTCGTGCCCGGCCTGCCGCTGGATGGCGGACGAGTCCTACGTGCGATGGTCTGGGGTGGCTTGCGAGATCAACATCTGGGCACAGTGGTGGCTGCATGGGGTGGGCGGATAGCAGCGGTACTCACCCTCGTGACCGTATTGGTGCTGCAGATCCTAGGCCTTCGGGTAAGCCTGGTTGACGTGCTCATGGCGGGCATCATCGCTGCTTTCCTGTGGTCAGGGGCCTCTGCGTCGCTCATGGACGCTCGGCTGCGGCGCCGACTGCCGGCACTGTCTGCTCGCAATTTGGCCCGTCGCACGATCACGGTGCCCCAAGACCTCTCCGTCGGTGAAGCCGTACGCCGAGCTCGGGCCGATCAGGCGGGAGCGATCGTGTTGACCTCGGGTGACGGCCAGATCTCAGGGATTGTGAACGAAGCTTCGTTGGCTGCAGTGCCTGAGGAGCGCCGTGCCTGGGTCAGCGTCGCAAATGTGTCGCGATCCTTCGACCAAAGCTTGGTGCTTCGCGCCGACCTCGTGGGTGAAGACCTGATCAAGTCGATCTCTGAAAGCCCGGCGACCGACTACCTATTGGTCGAGCCAGACGGGTCGATTTACGGCGTTCTAAATATCGAAGATGTTGACCGGGTTTTCGCGGTCATGATGAAAGGCAAGGCTTGAATCACAACGACTGGTCGGGAGTACGCCGAGGGCCACTCGCCGCGGGTGAGTGGGTGCGGTTGGTCGACGCGAAGGGCCGCAAGCACAACATCTGTTTGGAAGTGGGCAAGACCTTCCACACCAACAGGGGGGGCATCAGCCACGATGACTTGATCGGCCGAGACGAGGGCTTCTCCATCGCCTCGACTTCGGGGGGCGAGTACCTGGTCTTCCGGCCGCTGCTGAGTGAGTTCGTTGTCTCGATGCCGAGGGGAGCAGCGGTGGTCTACCCCAAGGATGCCGCACAGATCGTGGCGATGGCAGACATGTTCCCAGGGGCCCGGGTCGTTGAGGCGGGAGTCGGCTCCGGTGCATTGACCTGCTCTCTTCTGCGTGCAGTCGGCCCCGATGGGTTGGTTTCCTCCTTCGAGCGCCGTGAGGAGTTCGCCGATATTGCGAAGCAAAATGTGCACCAATTCTTCGGCGGAGTTCACCCTGCCTGGCAGTTGACTGTCGGTGACTTGGCCGAGGAGTTGGGGCGATGTCACGAGCCAGGATCAATCGATCGTGTTGTGCTCGACATGCTGGCTCCGTGGGAGTGCGTGCCCGCGGTTGCTGACTGCCTGGCACCGGGCGGGATTGTGGTGGCCTATGTGGCCACCACCACCCAGTTGGGGCGCATCACCGAGACTCTGCGTGCGCATGGCGAGTTCACCGAGCCCCTGCCCTGGGAGACCCTCGTGCGTGAATGGCATGTTGAAGGTTTGGCGGTGCGGCCCAGTCACAAGATGAACGGGCACACCGGCTTCTTGGTGACAGCACGACGAATGGCGCCCGGCAACCAAGCGCCCGTCAAGAAGCGCAGACCGGCTCCTGGGGCGTATGGGGTGGACTACCAGGGGCCAAGGCCTGTTGGACTACCCCCTTCAGCAGTTGACCAGCCCGTTGACAGCTGAGCTGTTTCAAGGAGCCTCGGCAACCTGAAGACACTTTGTTCAAGGCAGATGCGTCAAATCCACCCTACTTATGTACGAGCATTGGCTAGTGTCGATAGAAGAGGATTGGGAGGTGCGATCGCGTGTCAAATTCAGGTGATCAGACCAGACAAGAGCTTGAGCAGGACGTGGCCGCGCTCAGGGCTGAGTTGGCGCGGTTGAAAGACAGCCCGCGGACTACTCGCGCAGGCGCATTTGCCCTTGAGCAACGGCTCAATGAAACCCAACGTTCTTTGTCGTCGGTGACTTCTCAAAACGAGCGGCTGGCTCGTGCCCTTCGAGATGCACGCGAGCAGATCGTCACCCTCAAGGAAGAGGTTGATCGGTTGGCCCAACCTCCGGCTGGCTTCGGCACCTTCCTGCAAGCCAATGAAGACAAGTCCGTTGACGTGTTGACCGGCGGCCGCAAGTTGCGAGTCAATGTCAGCCCTGGCGTGGATACCGATGCGATGACCAGAGGGCAAGAGGTGATGCTCAACGAGGCGCTCAATGTCGTGGCGGCTCTGGACTTCGAGACCGTTGGCGAAGTGGTCATGTTCAAGGAGATGTTGGCCGATGGCGAACGTGCCTTGGTGATCGCCAACGCCGACGAAGAGCGGGTGGTCCGAGTCGCAGCCCCGTTGCGAGAGATTACCTTGCGCGCTGGCGACAGCCTGTTGCTGGATGTGAAGTCTGCATATGTCTATGAGCGGGTGCCGAAGTCCGAGGTCGAGGAACTCGTCCTTGAAGAGGTGCCCGACATCGCCTATGAAGACATTGGTGGGCTTGGCGGCCAGATCGAGCTGATCAGAGATGCAGTCGAAATGCCATATCTCTATCCCGACCTCTACAAGGAGCACGCCCTCACACCACCGAAGGGAGTGTTGCTTTATGGGCCGCCAGGTTGCGGCAAGACCTTGATCGCCAAGGCCGTCGCCGCCTCCTTGGCCAAGAAGGTGGCTGACCGTACCGGTCACGAGGGCAAGAGCTACTTCCTCAACATCAAGGGACCAGAGTTGCTCAACAAGTACGTCGGAGAGACCGAGCGGCACATTCGATTGGTCTTCCAACGAGCGCGCGAAAAGGCCAATGGTGGCACGCCCGTGATTGTCTTCTTCGACGAGATGGATTCGCTCTTCCGCACCAGAGGTTCGGGGGTGTCATCCGATGTCGAAAACACGATCGTGCCCCAACTCCTCAGCGAGATTGACGGCGTTGAAGGCCTTGAGAATGTCATCGTGATTGGAGCCTCCAATCGAGAAGACATGATCGATCCCGCGATCTTGAGGCCCGGCCGCCTTGACGTCAAGATCAAGATCGAACGCCCAGATGCCGAGGCCGCACGCGACATCTTCAGCAAATATCTCACCACGCAACTGCCACTGCATGCTGATGACTTGGCGGAGTTTGGCAATGATCCAGAGCGCTGCATCAGCGCGATGATCACCGCGACCGTGGAGCGGATGTATTCACAAGAGGAGGAGAACCGATTCCTTGAAGTGACCTATGCCAATGGTGACAAGGAAGTGCTCTACTTCAAGGATTTCAACTCAGGCGCAATGATCCAAAATATCGTCGACCGTGCAAAGAAGATGGCGATCAAGGACTTCATCGAGTACTCCCAGAAGGGGCTCAGAGTCGCCCATCTGATGCAAGCGTGCGGCGATGAGTTCAAGGAAAACGAAGACCTGCCCAACACCACCAATCCCGATGACTGGGCGCGCATCTCCGGCAAGAAGGGGGAGCGGATCGTGTTCATCCGCACCCTGGTCAACGGCAAGCAGGGCACCGAGCCCGGTAGGTCAATCGACAATGTGTCCAATACCGGCCAGTACCTGTGAACCAGTGACGTGCAGCGCGGTGCTTGCTTGGGCTCCTGAGATCGAGGTGCGTTCATGAGTGTACGACGGGTCATGGGCACCGAGACCGAGTTCGGGATCTCCGTGGTCGGCTCTCCTCATGCCAACCCGATGGTGGCCAGCACACGTCTGGTCAATGCCTACGCCTCCGCGACTTTGAAGGCCAGACGTGCCAGATGGGATTTTGAAGAAGAATCTCCGCTGCGCGATGCCCGTGGCTTCGACATGTCTCGCTCCGTTGCTGATCCCAGCCAGTTGACCGACGAGGATCTTGGTCTGGCCAACGTGATTTTGACCAACGGGGCCAGGTTGTACGTCGACCACGCGCACCCGGAGTACTCCACTCCCGAGTGCACCAATCCTCGGGATGTCGTGTTGTGGGACAAGGCTGGGGATCAGATCGCACTTGACGCGGCGCGTTTCGCTGCCGCGGTCGAACCGCCCGATTTGGTGCTCTACAAGAACAACACCGACAACAAAGGAGCCTCTTATGGGGCGCATGAGAACTACTTGGTTAACCGGGAGACACCGTTCAATGATTTGGTGCGCCATCTGACGCCCTTCTTCGTGTCCAGGCAGGTCATCTGTGGAGCGGGCAGGGTAGGCCTGGGGCAAGAAGGAGGTGGCCATGGGTTTCAACTGAGCCAAAGGGCCGACTTCTTCGAGGTTGAAGTTGGCCTGGAGACCACGCTGAAGAGGCCAATCATCAACACTCGCGATGAGCCCCATGCCGATGCAACGCGATTTCGTCGCCTTCACGTGATCATTGGAGATGCCAATCTCAGTGAGCACGCCATGTTGTTGAAGGTAGGAACGACCTCGATTGTGCTTGCCATGATCGAGGCCGGATATCCCTTAGACGACCTGGCCCTGACCGCGCCTGTGGCGGCATTGAAGGAGATATCCCATGACCCCACCCTGAAGGCTGCGGTGCTACTCAAGGATGGGCGTGAATTGACCGGATTGGCTCTGCAACAGGCTTATCTGCGGATGGCCCAGGATTTCGTTGGGTCTTCCGCAGATGAGCACACCAAAGAGGTGCTCCTCCTTTGGGAGGAAGCCCTTGAGTTGCTAGCCGTCGATCCGATGCTTTGCGCCGACCGGTTTGACTGGGTGGCAAAACTGCGCCTCCTACGCTCTTACCAACAGCGTGATGGACTTGGGTGGGATGATGCCAAATTGCACCTTGTGGATCTGCAGTATCACGACCTGCGTCCCGAAAAGGGCCTCTATCATCGGCTCGTTCAGTCGGGGAGGATGCGGCGGTTGCTTGGTGATTCGGAGATTGAAGAGGCCATGCATGAGCCGCCCCGTGATACACGCGCCTATTTCCGTGGTCGTTGTCTGTCCCAGTATCCAGACCAGGTGGCAGCGGCCTCTTGGGACTCCGTGATCTTCGACCTGGATGGTTATGACTCGCTGCAGCGTGTCCCCACGTTGGATCCGCTCAAGGGCAGTGAGGCCCATGTGGGCGATCTCTTTTCCCGACATGCAACGGCTTTGGGCCTGTTTGAGGAACTCACTCGTAGTTGATGAGGATAGGCTCGTCTTGGTGGTTGTTGGATGACCACGCGTAGGTATGGCCAGGAGGAGTCATGAGCCAAGAACAAAAGCATCCACGGAAGTCTCAAGAGGAGGCCGTAGCCGATGAAGTTGCAGCCCCGTCCGAGACGATCTCGGAGCGCAAGGAAAAGCTCGATGAGGACATTGATGCAATCTTGGGTGACATTGATGAAGTCCTCGAGTCGAATGCCGAAGACTTCGTGAAGTCATTCATCCAAAAGGGGGGCGAGTGAATCAACCTGTGGGTGATCGTCTACCTAGTGCCTATTTGACACCTGGACTGCCTTCGTTTGCGGAGTTCGCGATGCAGGTGAATCCTGCTGTATTGCCGACCGCGGACACCCTGCCTGTTGGTGATGCCAGTCTGCTCGCGCCTCATGGGACCACCATCGTGGCAGCCACATTCGCCGGTGGTGTGGTGATGGCTGGCGACCGGCGAGCCACCATGGGCAATGTGATTGCTCAACGGGACATCGAGAAGGTCTTTCCCGGCGATGAGTTTTCGTGTGTCGGGATCGCCGGCACTGCTGGGATTGCGGTCGAAATGGTGCGCCTCTTCCAAGTCGAGCTCGAGCACTACGAGAAGATCGAGGGCACCACGTTGTCCATGGATGGCAAGGCCAACAGGCTCTCTGCACTGATTCGAGGCAACTTGGGGATGGCAATGCAAGGACTTGCGGTCGTGCCCCTGTTTGCCGGCTTTGACAACTCGACGCTCAAGGGTCGGATCTACTCTTACGACGTTACTGGTGGTCGTTATGAGGAGACTTCCTTCCACTCAGTTGGGTCCGGTTCGGTGTTTGCACGGGGCTCCCTCAAGAAGCTCTATCGTGATGATCTGAGCGAAGTAGAGTGCGTCACTGCGGTCATCCAGGCCCTGTACGACGCCGCAGACGACGACTCGGCCACAGGCGGCCCCGATCTCACCAGACGGATCTTCCCGGTGGTCAACGTGATCACTGCTGAAGGTCAGCGCCGGATGCCTGATCTTGAAGTGGCCCAGATCGCCGATCAAGTCATTTCGGCTCGGATGAACCGACCCGATGGTCCGGCTGCCCCGCTGCGTTAGGAATCAATCATGAGTATGCCTTTCTACGTATCACCCGAGCAGTTGATGAAGGATCGGGCCGACTTTGCCCGAAAGGGCATCGCCAGAGGGCGCTCAGTGGCCTGCATGCGTTATGCAGACGGGATCTTGTTCGTCTCCGAAAATCCATCACATGCCTTGCACAAGGTCTCAGAGATCTACGATCGGATCGCTTTCGCAGCAGTTGGCCGCTACAACGAGTTCGAGAATCTTCGGATTGCCGGGGTCCGATTGGCAGACATGCGTGGCTACTCCTACGACCGGCGTGACGTGACGGGAAGGGGCCTGGCCAATGCCTATGCCCAGACACTCGGGTCGATCTTCTCAAGCGGGGGAGAGAAGCCCTATGAGGTGGAGATATTCGTGGCCGAGGTCGGCGATCGACCTGAGGAAGACCAGATCTTTCGCCTCACCTTTGACGGGCAAGTCGCTGACGAGACTGATTTTGCAGTGATGGGTGGCGCCGCTGAAGAAGTCACCGGCTATCTCAACGACCGACACCGCCCAGAGCTGCCCATCGATGAGGCAATCAAGTTGGCTGTGCAGGCGCTTGGGCATTCAGCTGCAGGTGATCGCGAGATCTCATTCCAACAACTCGAGGTGGCAGTGCTGGACCGCACCCGGACACAAGCACGCAAGTTTAGACGGGTGCCGGAGACCCTGCTGGCAGACATCTTGGCTCAGCCGGTCGCTGATTCCTGACGACTCGATTGGTGAACTGACCCCTTTTGACAGATTGAGACATAGGCTGGTCAGGTGGACCGTCGGATATTCGGGATCGAGAACGAGTACGGCGTCACGTGCACCTTCGATGGGCAGCGCAGGCTGTCTCCCGACGAGGTGGCCCGCTATCTCTTCCGCAAAGTGGTCAGCTGGGGTCGATCCAGCAATGTCTTCTTGAGCAATGGTGCCCGGCTCTACCTCGACGTTGGGAGCCACCCTGAATACGCCACGCCAGAGTGTGATGACCTCACGGAGTTGGTTGCCCATGACAAGGCAGGCGAGCGGATCCTTGAAGGTCTGTTGGTTGATGCCCAGCGACGTCTCGCCGATGAAGGTATTTCCGGTGACATTTATCTGTTCAAGAACAACACTGATTCAGCTGGCAATTCCTACGGCTGCCACGAGAACTACTTGGTGTCACGGTCCGGAGAGTTCTCCCGCATAGCCGACATGCTGATCCCCTTCCTGGTCACCCGCCAACTCATTTGCGGAGCGGGCAAGGTGATCCAGACACCGCGCGGTGCGTCGTACTCAATCAGTCAACGCGCAGAGCACATCTGGGAGGGTGTCTCGTCTGCCACCACTCGATCTCGCCCGATCATCAACACCAGAGACGAGCCCCATGCCGACGCGGAGAGATTCCGGCGACTGCACGTGATCGTGGGTGACTCCAACATGAGCGAGACAACGACCTTGCTCAAAGTGGCATCGTGCGACTTGGTGTTACGCATGATCGAAGAGGGGGTCACAATGCGCGACCTCACTCTTGAAAATCCCATCCGTGCCATCCGCGAGATCTCCCATGACATGACGGGACGCAGACTGGTCCGACTCGCCAATGGACGTGAGGCAAGTGCCTGGGACATTCAGGCCGAGTATTTGTCGAGGGTCTTGGAGTTCGTTGACCAACGCCAACTACGGACGCCATTGATCGAGTCGGTACTCGACCTGTGGGAGCGCACTTTGAAGGCCGTGGGCTCTGATGACTTGTCAATGGTCGAGCGGGAGATCGACTGGGTGATCAAGTACCGATTGATCGAGCGATATCGCGAGACTCACGGATTGCCCCTTGAGCATCCCAGAGTCGCCCAACTCGACCTCGCCTATCACGACATTCACCGTGACCGTGGCCTCTATTACCTCTTGGAGAAGCGCGGTGCCGTGGCCCGGGTCACCACCGACCTTGCCTCCTTCACGGCCAAGACCGTGCCACCACAGACGACCCGCGCCAGACTGCGTGGGGAGTTCATTAAGAAGGCTCAGGAGAGGCGTCGTGACTTCACCGTTGACTGGGTGCACCTCAAACTCAATGACCAAGCGCAACGTACCGTCTTGTGCAAGGACCCGTTCCGGTCGCACGACGAACGGGTCGAACGACTGATTGCCGGGATGTGACACAAGCGCCAATGTGGATACGGGGATATTTGCCTGCACTGGTCGTTGCGGTGGCTCTTGCCTTGAGCAGTGCCTGCGGAGCGCAGCAGGCTCAGCATGAGAGCAAGACCAAGCCAGTCTCGGTGACCGGAGATTTCGGGCAACTACCAAAACTGGACTTTTCAGCTCCACTGGACTTGACGAAGTCTGAGCATTCAACCGTCATTCATGGTGATGGCGGACCAGTGCAGAATGGCGAGTCGGTTGTAGTCAACCTCACCATGGTGAATGGGCGCACTGGCGAGTTGGCGTTGAGCACCTATGACGAGGGCCATCATCCCATGGCCACCACACCCAACTCTGAGGCGTTGTTCCCGGTGGTTCAACAGGCCTTGCAAGGCGCACATGGTGGTGACCGACTGCTGATCGAGGCAACCAGCGAGGATGCCTTCGGAGCGGCGGGAGCACCGCAATACGGCGTAGACGCTGGAGATCCGATGGTGATGGTGGTCGATGTCATGGGGGTGCCACCCAGTGAAATATTGCCTCAAGCGGTCGGGCGTGAAGAGCCGCCGGGCAGGCAATGGCCAACAGTGGAGTTGGCCGGTTCAATCCCTCAGCGTCTGCAGTTCACAACAAAGAGGCCGCGGCCCAGACAAGCCCAGGTCAAGGTGCTCATCGAAGGTGAAGGCCCGAAGATCAAGGTTGGCAATATCGTGGCGCTGCACTATCTGAAACAAAGGTGGGGTGCGAAATCGCCGGACGAGACGACCTGGTCGAATCCCGCGCAGAGCTACATCTTTGACTCGGCCGGAGGGCTCCAGGACTGGCAAAAGGCTATCCTCGGCGCGGCACAGGGCAGCCGAGTTCTGGTCCGGGTGCCGATCGAGTCAGGGGCAAGCCCGGGCAAGGGCGGGAGACATTTGGTCTATCTGGTTGACGTCTTGGGCGTCGGTTGAGGGGGAAGTAGACGTGACCCAGAAGAAGTCCGAACGCTTGATGAATCTCATGGTGATGTTGTTGGTCTCACGCCATCACCTGACGAAGGCGCAGATCCGTGAATCCTTGGAAGACTATCGAGCACTCAGTGACGTGGCCTTTGAAAAGACATTTGAGCGTGACAAGGAAGAGCTCAAGAAGTTTGGGATCCCGCTCGAACTGTCGAAGTTGGACGAAGCCTTCGCGGACGACGTGGGCTATCGCGTCTCAAGAGGCGCCTATGAGCTGCCGCCCATCGAGTTCACTGCTGAGGAAGTTGCGCTCATCGGGGTTGCTGCCAATGCTTGGTCCAGCAATGAGTTGAGTGACACCAGTGCTGCGGCACTGCGCAAACTCAGGTCAGCCGGCGTGCCAATCCAGTTGGGGCAACTCGCAGACCTGCAATCTGAGGTGCCAACTGACGAACCAGCCTTCGTGCACGTTTGGCAGGCCACTGACGCCCGCTCGGCGATCACCTTCGACTATCAACGCCCCGGCCAAGTGCCTGAACGGCGTACGGTCGAACCGTGGCGGATGTTTTCGATATATGGGCGTTGGTATGTCGTCGGCCATGACTTGGCGCGTGGCGAGGCGCGGGTTTTCCGATTGTCTCGGATCATCGGTGACGTAAGCACTGACAAACGGCACGCGACCTACACGTTGCCATCTGAGTCCGTGATCGACGAAGCGACTCGCAGACTAGCTCCTCAGCCGACTGTTGGAATGGCATTGGTACTTGCCCGTGTTGGATCCGCAAACTCATTGAGGCGCAGGGCCGAGGAGATCGAGGAGTGTGTTTGGGAAGACGAAATCGGCAGCTGGGATCGTCTCACGCTGCCGTATTCCCAACAGGAGGCATTGATGGCGGAGATCCTTGCTCAAGGTGATCGCGTCATCCTCGAGGCTCCGGAGGCGTTGCGCAATGAGGTCATGGCACGACTCGACCAGATCGCTGGAGGCAAGACGTCATGAGCAGTGCAGATCAGGTTCCTAGACTCCTGGCGATGGTCCCGCTACTTCAGCACACCCGGCTCTCAGTCAACGAACTCGCTGCTGAGTTCGCTTGTTCTCCGGCTCAGATCATGAAAGACCTCAAGACGCTGTGGTACGTCGGGCCATCTGCATATTTCTCAAGTTTCATCGACATCAATATTGACGTCTTGGAGGCCGACCCCACGGGCGTGGTCCACCTGGGCAATGCGGATTTCCTCGCTCGCCCGATGAGGCTGACCCGCTCAGAGGTCAGTGCACTCTTGGTGGCACTAGAACTCATTCCCAAAGAAGACAACAGCGAAACCGAAGCGATTATTGAGCAGACCATCACCAAGCTGCGAGAAGCAAGTGGTGACGTACCTGCCCAAGCCGAGGTCTTGGCCCAATCTCAAGCTCTTGATGTCATCTCGGTCTTGCAACGTGCAATCGCCGAACGCAAAACCATTGACATGGAATATCTGGTTGACTCGCGTGACGAGCTCTCGAGACGACGTGTCGACCCGGTAGAAGTCTTCACCAGAGACGGTGCCCGATATCTGGATGCCTGGTGTCATCAAGCCGGTGCTCGGCGTTCGTTCAGATTGGACCGCATGAGTGACCTTGCGTTGACTGGCGAGGAGTGCACTGGCGCTGACCTGTTGCCTCGAGAGCGCGACCCCGCAGACCTATTTGAAATGATGCAGGCTCCAGAAGCGGTAATCGAATTGTCTCCCGACGCGGCTTGGTTCATCGACTATCACCCAACTATCAGCTCCCAAACCCTCCCTGACGGACATCTTCGTGTCGTGCTTCCACTGGTGAGTGAGGACTGGCTGATCCAACAGATGGCCCGCTTGGGTGGCGGTGGCGTGATCATTGAGCCCATAGCTCTGGCTCAGCGGCTCAAGCAGGTCACCAGGCGTGCCCGTGCCCAATACGACCTGGTGGGGGATAGCATTGGTAGTGGCCCCGCAAAGGGCGAGCAGTCCTCCACGAAAGGCAATCTGTCATGAGCACGCCGATCCCGTTGGCCTTAGGCTTGGGGCCTACTGAACTCCTGATCATCTTCGCTGTCATCGTGTTGCTATTCGGTGCATCCAAGCTGCCAGATCTGGCGCGAGGCAGCGGTCGGGCCATTCGGATCTTCAAGGCTGAGACCAAGGGTGTGCTCAACGACGATGAAGATCAACCAGACTCGGCCTCCGAGCTCGAGTCCAAGAAGGACGCCGGCCCCGGCCAGGGCCAACCTGACGCGGAGCGTTCTGCAAATCCTGAAGCCTGACGACTAGGGCGTGGCCTCACTTTCAAATGCCCTGGCTTGGTTCAGGGCATCACCTCAAGCTCCGGTCGGCGCAGATGGACGGATGGCGCTCGTAGACCATTTTCGCGAATTGCGTGCTCGCATCCTGCGCAGCATGGTCGTGATCATCGTTTGCGTAATCGTGGCGTTCTTCTTCTACACGCCGATCCGAGACGTGATCACCCACCCCTATCACCAAGCGATGCAGGCACTGGGAAAGAAGACCGACAGCGAGCTGATCATTTCGGGTGTGGGCGGGCCGATCTTGCTCCAGCTGAAGCTTTGCGGACTGGCTGGATTGTTGATCGCAAGTCCTTGGTGGCTTGCTGAGATCTGGGGATTCGTGCTTCCAGCCCTGCACAAGAACGAACGCAGATGGAGCTATCTCTTCGCCGCAATCGCGGGGCCCCTATTTCTTTTCGGAGTATTCGTTGGGTACATGACCATGCCCAAGGCACTCCAAGTGTTGATCGGCTTCACTCCTGACTATGTGAAGAGCCTGGTCGACTTCAATGAGTACTTCTCCTTCTTCACCCGTACCCTGATCGTTTTCGGGGTTTCCTTCGAGATCCCGGTATTTGTGGTGCTGTTGAGTCTTGCCGGGATCTTGTCTGGTCAACAGTTGAAGCAATATCGCACCTGGATCATCTTGGCCGTGTTCGTGTTTGCTGCCGTCGCCACACCTTCAACAGACCCCTTCTCAATGCTCTTCCTGGCCATCCCCATGGTCATCTTGATGATGGCCTCTGAGGTGATTGCTCGTCTCATTGATCGACGTAGAGGTAGACGTAGAGATCTCAACCCCGATTGGGCTGATGATGAACAATCACCCCTGTAGAGCTCGATGAACGCTCAAGGGCCCGCAGGGGAAACAACTGACCCGAGTCCTGCTGAGCGCTATGCGCAAAGCCGTCAGCGGGCGCAATACCCCCATTTGGCCGATTTCAGGGGCGAGCACGCGTTTGCTCTTGATGGATTTCAGGTCCGCGGCTGCGAAGTCTTGGAGTCAGGCCGGTCAGTCTTGGTGGCTGCACCGACAGGCGCGGGCAAGACCGTTGTGGGGGAGTTTGCCGCGCACCTGGCCTTGGCGACCGGTGACAAGTGCTTCTACACCACACCGATAAAGGCACTGTCAAATCAAAAATACGCCGAGTTGGTGCAGCGACACGGGCCAGAGCAAGTCGGCTTGTTGACCGGCGACAATGCCATCAATTCCGAGGCACCCATCGTCGTGATGACCACCGAGGTGCTTCGCAACATGCTCTATGCAGGCTCCCGGAGCCTCAACGACTTGCGCTATGTCGTGCTGGACGAAGTGCACTATCTCGCGGATCGTTCGCGGGGAGCCGTCTGGGAAGAAGTGATCATCCATCTGCCGGACTCAGTGTCCATTGCGGCGTTGAGCGCGACAGTGTCCAATGCAGAAGAGTTCGGCGAGTGGCTTGAGACGGTCAGGGGTGAGACCGTGACCATCGTCGAAGAGACCAGGCCGGTGCCTCTCTATCAGCACGTGGTGGTCGGCCGTCGGCTCCTCGATCTGTTCGCCGACGACGATGCCCACGAGAGCCCCGACCAACAAAAGGTGAATCCTGAGTTGCAAAGGGTTGCTCGTGATGACTGGGCATCTCGTCAGATGCGTGATCGGCGCACTCCTCGCTCCGGACGTGGCCAGACCAATCGGGGGCAGAGCAATCGGGGTCGCAATGTTGGGAATGGCCGCAGGGTCTGGGTGCCCAGTCGGGTCGAGGTCGTGGAGTTGTTGGATCGCCAAGGTCTCTTGCCAGCGATCGTCTTCATCTTCAGTCGAGCTGGATGCGAGGCTGCGGTCCAGCAGTGTCTGAGCTCTCGACTACGGCTGACCACGCCCGAACAACGCGACGAGATCGTCAAGATTGTGGAGGCTCGCTGTCGCGAGCTTGCTCCTGCTGATCTGGATGCCCTTGGCTATTACGACTTCCTTGACGGTCTCAGCCGCGGGATCGCTGCTCATCATGCGGGGATGCTGCCCACATTCAAGGAGTGCGTAGAAGAACTCTTCGCGCTCGGCCTGTGCAAAGTGGTCTTTGCCACCGAGACCCTCGCGCTCGGGGTCAACATGCCGGCCAGATCCGTCGTACTCGAGAAATTGTCCAAATGGAATGGCGAGACCCACGCAGACATCACGCCAGGGGAGTACACCCAACTGACTGGGAGGGCTGGGCGCCGGGGGATTGATGTCGAAGGACATGGCGTCGTGCTCTGGCAACAGGGGATGGACCCCAAGTCAGTCGCCGGGCTGGCTTCAACACGCACGTATCCGTTGAAGTCTTCCTTCAGGCCCACCTACAACATGTCGGTCAATCTGGTCGCCCAATTTGGCCGTGAGCGCGCCAGACAGCTTCTGGAGTCATCTTTTGCCCAGTTCCAGGCCGACCGCGCGGTCGTTGGCCTGGCTCGGCAGTTGCGCAAGAGCGATGAGGCGCTGGCAGGCTATGCCGAGGCCATGGTCTGCTCCCAGGGCGACTTCACGGAGTACGCCGCGCTCCGCAATAGCCTCAAGGAGGCTGAGAAGACTGGCGCCAAACGCCGCAGGCTGGATCAGCGTGATGCCGTCATCGACTCGCTCCTTGGCCTGAAGCGCGGCGATGTGATCATGGTGCCATCAGGGCGTTTTGCCGGATATGCCGTCGTGATCGATCCAGATAGTGGTGGTGAGCGCGATGGGCCACGGCCCTATGTGCTGACTATGGAGCGACAGGCTCGACGGCTGAGCTTGGTGGATTTCCAGACTCCTGTCGAGGCGCTGACCAAGATGCGCGTGCCAAAGAGCTTCAATGGTCGAAATCCGGGCTCACGCAGAGACCTGGCCAGTGCGCTGAGACAGCGGACAAAGACTCTGGTGCCCGTCGAGGCCAGGCGGGTGCACAGGGCCAGAGACTCCGGAGAGCAGGGCGAGATCGACGAACTCAGGATGCGGCTTCGGCAACATCCCTGTCATTCATGTGTCGACCGCGAAGACCACGCCCGTTGGGCTGAACGCTGGCACAAATTGAATCGAGACGCAGAAACCATCCGTCTGCGCATCGAACGACGCACGAACACCATCGCCCGGCGCTTTGACCGCATCTGCGAAGTGCTGCTCTCTTTGGGCTATCTCCAAGCACACCAAGGCGAGCTCCAGGTGAGCCCAAACGGCAAGTCGCTGATGCGCATCTACACCGACCTCGACCTGCTCATCGCCGAGAGTCTGCGAAACAAGTCATGGTCGACCTTGGATGCGCCTTCGTTGGCCGCGGTCTTGTCAACATTGGTCTATCAAGCACGCAAACCTGAAGGTGATTCGCCAGCGCATCTGCCTACGGCTCAGTTGCGCATGGTGCTCGAAGGCTTGTCCGAACTGGCCGACAATCTGCTAGATCTCGAGCGGCAACACGATCTTGCGCAGTTGCGCCAGCCTGATCTGGGGCTCGTAGCCGCCATTTATCAATGGTCTCGGGGTGCGGAGTTGGAGGAGGTCTTGGATCTGTGTGACTTGGCAGCCGGGGACTTCGTCAGATGGGTCAAGCAGATCGTTGACCTGGCCGGGCAAGTGGCTCAAGCATCGCCCGACAAACAGATGAGGGCGGTCTGCAATGACTTGATCACCTCGGTGAGACGAGGTGTTGTCGCCTACTCCTCAATGGTTGATTAGCTGGCCAAAGTGTCCAGGAGGCGTTGCACGGGGGAGTTGAGACCCCACTTTTGCGAGAGTTGCGCGACCGCCTGTGGGTCCCGAGGACCGGTGACCAGCCGCAAGTCCGGTGTGGGAATGGCCAGATCGCGTGCGACACGGACCACCCGAGGTGCGTTGGCGAGATAGTCCTCAGCCTGTTTCAACCGATCTCGCACAACTGTAGCCAACGAAGAATCCAGATCATGGGCCGCAGCCTGAACTGCCTCCAATGAACCATACTCATTGAGGAGTTTTGCCGCAGTCTTGTCGCCAATGCCCTTGACCCCGGGGAGGCCATCTGATGGATCGCCGCGAAGCACTGCAAAGTCCACATATTGGGCCGCAGTCACTCCGAATCGCTTTTGGATCTCGGCTGAGTTGATCACTTCGTGTTTGCCAACACCTTTACCGGTGTACAACACCTGTACTCCTCTGGGGTCATCAGCCAACTGGAAGAGGTCACGGTCTCCAGTAACGATATTGACCGGCCCTCTTGCGGCACTACTCAACGAACCGATCACATCGTCGGCCTCATAGCCATCCACACCCACGACTGGGATCCCGACCGCCTCGAGCACCTCCAAGATGATCGGCACTTGAGCCTCCAGGCTGGCGGGTGCTTCCTCGCGGCCAGGGTCACCACCAACAGCAGCATCAGCAACCCGATGCTGCTTGTAACTCGGGATCAACTCAACCCGCCATGCCGGTCGCCAGTCGTTGTCCCAGCAGCAGACGAGCTGATCGGGTCGGTATTGAGAGATCAGGAGACTGATGCTGTCCAACAGTCCGCGGACGGCGTTCACCGGGGTGCCATCAGGTGCTTGAACCTTCTCAGGGATCCCGAAGAACGCGCGATAGTAGAGAGAAGCGGTGTCCAGCAGCATAAGGTGAGGCTGATCGGCAGTCACGCAATGAGTTTGACAGGTAGGCTGCGGTTCGCAATCACCGACGGCACTTTGATTGGATGGGCTTTGTGACTTCTCCGGCGTCTCGGGCCCAAGGCGAACTCCACCCGCCGAGCCGTGTGATCATGGTGATCCCGACCTATAACGAGCGAGAGAATCTCCGGCAGATCGTGGAACGGGTCAGGTCCTGTCAGCCGAATGTCGATGTCTTGATCGTTGACGACAATTCACCAGATGGGACTGGTGAGATCGCCACCACACTGGCCTTGAATGATCAGGCAGTCAAGGTGCTGCACCGTGAAACCAAGGAGGGCCTCGGAGCGGCGTACATTGCAGGGTTTCGCGAAGCGCTAAGGCTTGGTTATGACGTCGTTGGAGAAATGGACGCCGACGGCTCCCACCAACCTGAGCAGCTTCAGCGCCTGTTGGACGCGGTCGAGCATGCCGATCTGGTGATCGGAGCCCGATATGTCCGCGGTGGCTCGGTGATCAACTGGCCCTGGCATCGACGTTTGCTCTCCAAGGGCGGCAACAGATATATCCGAATGCTGTTGGGCACCCCGCTCAGTGATGCCACTGCTGGATTTCGCTTGATCCGTAAGGAGGCCTTGGAGGTCATCGATCTGGACAGCATCCATTCGCGTGGTTATGTCTTTCAAGTGGACTTGGCCTATCGCTGTCTGCAAGAAGGCCTTCGGGTGGTCGAAGTGCCGATCGATTTCGTGGAACGCGAACGCGGTCACTCCAAGATGACTCCGGATATTGCACTCGACTCGCTTCGTCGGATCACGAAGTGGGGTCTGCGCCAACGCATGCACCAACTCAAACACTCGGGAGACTTGGGGTCCAGCGGAACCAAATTGGGGGGCTGAAGCGTTCAGTTAGGCATGAAGAAGAGAAGTGCGCTGTGGTGGGCATTGCTGATTGCCTTCATCGTGGTGCCCATTTTGGAGATCTACGTGATCATCCAGATTGGCCAAGTGATTGGCCCTTGGTGGACCATCCTCCTACTTGTCGCCGACAGCATCATCGGCGCTTGGTTGATGAAGCGAGAGGGGCGTAACGCTTGGGGTGCCCTGCGAGAGGCCCTGCAGTTGGGGAGAATGCCGGCCAAAGAACTGGCGGATGGCGCCTTGATCCTGATTGGTGGCACCCTGATGTTGACCCCAGGATTCCTCTCCGATGTGGTGGCGCTCTTCTTGATCTTGCCCGTGACCCGGCCAGTGGCGAGATTGATGCTGACCAGCGTCATTGCGCGCAAACTCACTATTGTCTATCAGGCCACGCAAACCGGCACTCAAGCAGACGTCACGCCGACAGCATCACACGATGTCGTCCAAGGCGAAGTGGTGGATGACTAGGACCACTAGATGGTGATCTGATCAGACTGATGCTTTCTTCTTGCGACTCTTCGGGCGATGCAGATGGGCCGGGCCGATTTCGCCATCTCGAAGCAAAGTTAGGCGCTCGGACAGGATGTCTTCCAATTCTTTGATCGACCTGCGTTCCAAAAGCATGTCCCAGTGGGTACGGGCCGGTTTCTCGGCCTTTTGTTCGGGCTCGATGCCCATTGTGCTCTTGGCTTCACTGCCACAACGAGGACATTCCCACACCGCGGGCACGTCTGCCTCGACAGCCATGGTGATGTCGAAGACATGGTCTTGCGGGCATCGGTAACCAGCCTGCTGTCGAGCAGCAAACTCGATTCCGCGCTCGTCCTCGAAGCTCTGTCCACCCAAGCGGGCGCCGCGCAAGGTGCGCTCTGCCATGACTCCTCCGATGAGAATAGACCGGCGCCACCCTGACGCCTTTGAATTGCTAACGCGCCAACCTTGGAATCGTGACGCGATTGATCACATTGCCATAACGAATCACGTGTGGGATTTGTTCCCAGACGACCCGATACAGCTAGCTGGCGGCCTTAGCCATGCCAGCAGGGACAGCGTTGCCGGCTTCGCGGATGCCTCTCACTGCGTCTAGTCGCCACATGAACAGTGCTCCCAGAGCAAAGAACAAGACGATCGCGAAGATGGCCGGACGATAAGAGCCGGTCAGCGTGAACATCAACCAGAACAACCCATTGCCCAGCCATGAAGTGCGCTCAACAGCATTGTAGAGGCCGAAGTACTCGCCTTCAGAGCCCCGTGGAATCAGTAGGCTGAAGAAGGAACGGGACAGCGCTTGAGTGCCGCCCATCACCATCGCGATCAGGACTCCAATCCCGAGGAACAAGACAATCGGGATCAGCTTGTTGTCTTCGGTGGCCTTCGGCAGGAAGACAGCTAGTACGACGATGATCATCCAGCCGAAGATGCCGTAGAAGATTGGTTTGTAGGAACCATGCTTCTGAGCGAACTTGCCAAAGAAGATCGCCCCGAAGAAGGCCATGAACTGGATCATCAAGATCGCCGCAAAGAGCACAGTGAGCGGTATGTCCAGTTCTTCAGCTCCATATGTCGAGGCACTGCCGATCACTGTTTGGATGCCGTCGTTGTAGAACAAATAGGCGGCCAGGAAGAGCAAGGTCATCGGATAGGCGCGAGCGTGCTTGAGGGTGCGAAACAACTGCCCGAAGCTACGGTCATAGATGCTCCCCTCCTTCGCCGACTCCAAGGCGGGATAGTCCTTGAGCTTGAAGAAGGGGATGAAGGTGAATCCAGCCCACCACACGGCTGCAGACAGCAGACAAATCCGAGCAGCCATGCCTTTGTCGATCCCGAACAAGCCAGGTGCCAGGACAACCACGAAGTTGATCAACAAGAGCAAGCCGCCGCCGATATATCCAAAAGCCCACCCGCGGGAGGAGACCGCATCGCGCTCCTCCTCGCTGGAGATGTCCACCAGGATGGCGTAGTAGGCGACCAACGAGCAGCCCGCCATCACAACGGCACCCACGAAACCGATCGCGCCTATCTGCCAGTTGTCATCCTTCATGAAGAAGATCAACGCAGCGAAGGCTGACCCGACCCAAGCGAAGGTCGCCATGTTGCGCTTCTTGCTCCGTGAGCGGTCCACGAAAGCACCGACAACTGGCAGGACGAAGAAGCTGATCAAGGTGGCAATCGTCAACAAGAGGGGCGGCAATCCGCCGGCAGCAACGTCAAACCCCAGCAGATTCACCGTCTTGGTGCAATTCTCGGTGCCTTCACAGCCAGCCGCTTTGCCAGCGACCGCGATCATGTACGGGCCGAAGAGGGCTGTCTGGACGGTCGTATAGAAGGCTGAGTTGGCGAAGTCATACCAGTTCCACGCCTTTTGTTGCTGTCGTCGCTCCATCCCTGGATCTTCCAGCAGATCATTGACATCGGCTCGGTGACTCATGGGTTCCCCTTCCACAGGCCTTTGTGGCTCAGCACATTCTTCAGCACATCGGTGCGGTCTGTGATCAAACCATCGACACCCAATGCAAGAAGATGTTGCATTTCATCACGATCGTCAACTGTCCACACGTGAACGTGGACACCTAAACGATGGGCTCTCCTGATCAGTGACCGATTGACAACGGGAATTGCGCCTTGTTTCACCGGCACTTGCAAGGCCTGGAATCTCCGACTCACCTGTGCCCGCTTTAGGATCCGGCTGGGCAAGGTCAAGAAGGCAGCAACTTCTTGAGGGCTGGCCGAAGTGGCGATCCGCCCGCTGGTTGCGCGTCTGAAACGGATTAGCCGCTTGTGTGAAAAGGAACCAACGCAGACCCGATCGTCTGCATTGTGACGTGCGATCAACTTCACGAGTGGTTCCACTGCGCGATCGTCCTTCAGATCAATATTCACCCTAGATTCGGGAAATGCTCCCAACAGATCGTCAAGTTGGGGGATTGGATGCTGACCGTCTATCTGAATCTCTTGCAGTTGGCTAGTGGATAGTTCTCCGATGCTGCCTGATTGCCCGGTGACTCGGTCAAGAGTGTCGTCATGGAAGGCAAACAGGGTGCCGTCGGCAGAAGAATGAGTATCGGTCTCCAGGTAGTCAAACCCGAGCCGAAGAGCATGCTCGAAGGCCTGCATCGTGTTTTCGATGCCGACCAGATCGGGATGTTTTGCGCCGCCACGATGTGCCATCGCGATCGGATGATCGGGTGCGTGGGGCCGGTCGAGGTACACGAATCCCGTCTGAGGTGTTGATCCGGTGGCGGGGCACACAGACGCAGTATCGCAGGATTAGTCCTGAAATGGAGCGATGTTGGCACCAAGTTCGTTCAGGCGTCTAGCGAAGTCCTCATAACCCCGATTGATCACATAGACCGAGCGCAGCACAGATGTACCCTTGCAGGCGAGCATGGCCAGCAAGATCACCACAGCGGGTCGCAAGGCCGGCGGGCAAACCACTTCGGCGCCGGACCATCTGGTCGGTCCTTCCACCATCACCCGGTGAGGATCCATCAAGGTGACTTGGCCACCTAGTTTGTTGAGTTCGGTCAAGTAGAGGGCCCGGTTGTCGTAGACCCAGTCGTGGAGCATGGTCTTGCCGTTGGCCGTTGCCGCAATCACGGCGAAGAACGGCAGATTGTCGATATTGATCCCGGGGAATGGCATCGGGTGGATCTTGTCGATGGGGGAGCGCAAGTTGGAGGGCAAGGTGGTGAGGTCAACAAGCCGGGTGTGACCATTTGCAGCGGCATACTCGGCCGACAACTCATAGCGCAGTCCCATCTCTGAGAGCACCGCAAGCTCAATCTCCATGAACTCGATCGGGACCCGCTTGATGGTGATCTCTGACTCTGTGACGATCCCTGCGGTCAGCAAGGACATTGCCTCGATCGGATCCTCACTAGGGGAGTAGTCCACGTCCACATTGATGGATTCGCAGCCGGTGACGGTCAAAGTGGTGGTGCCGATGCCCTCGATCACAACGCCGAGCTTTTCCAGATAGAAGCAGAGATCCTGGACCATGTAGTTCGGACTGGCATTGCGGATCACGGTCGTTGTGGGAGCCAACGCCGCAGCCATCAGGGCGTTTTCGGTAACGGTGTCCCCGCGCTCGGTCAAAACGATGGCCTGGGCAGGGGTGACTCCCTTGTGGACGGTTGCTTGGTATTGCCCCTCAGTCGCCTTGATCTCCAAGCCAAAGCGCTGCAGTGCAGACAAGTGCGGCTCGACCGTGCGAGTCCCCAAGTCGCAGCCGCCAGCGAATGGCAAAGCGAATCTGTCCAGACGGTGAAGTAGGGGGCCGAGGAACATGATCACCGATCGGGTACGCCGAGCCGCCTCCTCGTCAATCTGAGACAGGTCGAGCTCTTTGGGTGGCACGATCAAGAGGTCGTTGTCGTCGTTGAGCCAACGGGTCTCCACCCCAATTGACCCGAGAACTTCCAAGAGCCTGTTGACCTCTTCGATGCGGGCCACCCGGCGCAGGGTGGTCCTGCCCTGATTCAGTAAAGACGCGCACAACAGGGCCACTCCAGCATTCTTGGAGGTCTTGACCTCGATGCTTCCCTGCAATTTCGTTGGCCCGGTCACACGAAGGTGCGGGTTTGCAGGCCCAAAGCGCATCAGCGGGGTACGTAGCGCTTCACTTATCCTGGCCAAGTTGTCCAGAGTGACATTTTGCCCGCCGCGTTCGATGCGATTGATCGCACTTTGACTCGTCCCCAAGTGGGCAGCCAGCTCATTTTGGGTCCAGCCCCGATGCTTACGAGCGTCTCGGATCAGGCTGCCAATCTGACTGAGATGGTCGGATTCATTGACAGAATTGGGCACGGGCAGACCATATCTCATATCTGAGATATTGCCGTCATGTCGCACTGTGATTCTGCTCCCAGCGTGTTGCAGGATGGCTCAGTCCACGCGTTCACGGACCAGGTCGAGCAAACGGTCGAAGACCCGGTCACCGCTGGTCCGGAGCCCGCCATGCTCGTATTCGTTGGTCAACCAGGGCCTCATGGTCGGAATCAGCCGCGCAGTCTCCTCAGAGAACTCCCGGATCACGAATGGATCGTCTCCATAGATGCTGGCCGCACACGGCACTTCGCACCGGGACAAGACACCCGGGTCGTACAGACGTGGCCATTCGTGTTCGGCCAGCACGAGCGCGGTATCTCGAAAGGGCCGCAAACCCGGCTCTTCATCGAAATGCCATCTGAACAGATGCTCGCCGGTGAAGGTGATTTCGTCTGTGTCCTCATGAAGGGGAGGTCTGACTCGTTCGGCAGCCCATCTCGTGGCCCCTCCATCGGCATAACACGACTCGTGCAGCACGGCGTACAACGGATTGCGTCCGTCGAAAGGCAGCAGTGCCGCGATGTCGTGGGCAAAACTGGCAGAGGTCGGGGCACGCTCCAGCAGGTAGTGGATCTGCTCTCCTCCGGAGAAACCGAGTAGATGCCCAATGGTCAGGAGGCGACGCGCCGAGAGCAACTCGCCAGATGGAAGTACGACGTCACCTGCTGTGCAGGCCTGTAGCGCGCGGTCCAAGCCCACTCTTGCTGAGGGGAAACGGCGAAAGAATGCCTTGGACTTGCGCTCCATCGCGGCGAAGGTGGCCTCATAGATCTGATCGATCTCATGCCCGACCGGCGGGAGCCCTCCAGTGAACATCGCCTCTCTAATCGACTCGGGGTGTCTACTCAAATAGCAAAGCGCCACAAAGCCCCCGAAAGACTGCCCCAGGAGACTCCACTGCTCAAAGCCAAGGGCACGCCGAATGCACTCAGCATCATCAACGATGGCGTCTGCTCGAAAGTGGGTCAGTCGGCTGCCCAAACTCGCGGGATCCACGGCATCACTGGCCTCAATGGGGGTTGACCTGCCCGTGCCCCTTTGGTCGAGAAAGAAGACCCGGAAGTCCTTCAGCGCCCGACGCAACCAAGGTGGGTTGGAGAGCGTGGGGCGTGGGGATTCGTGGCCGGGGCCACCTTGCAGGAACAGCAGCGGTGGTGCTTCCGCAGAGTCAGGGCTGGCCACCTCCCGCACGAAAACGGTGATCTCTTCGCTCTCGGAGCGAGAGTGGTCCAGGGGGACTTTGAACTCATGTTCCTTCAGGTCGAGGCCGCGAATCGGATGCGTTGCCATTTGATCAGCATATGGCCGGCTGCAGTGTCAGCGCCGCAGCACTGGACTTGTCCAGTCGTGTTGTCTAACGCAGGATAGGAGGGTGAGCGATGTCTTGAACAAGCCTTGGAATGTCGTGCGTGAGGGCGCTCGGCAAAACGCGCACTGGCTTCTGGCCAATGGGCTACCGCGATTGTTGTTGGCTTCGTTGGCCAAACAAGGCGACCTCCAAGGGAGGATCAACTTCGAGGTATCTGGTGGCCAAGAGCCGTGGACATTGATCGAGGAGATCCGCGACGCAGGACCCATAGTCAAGGGCAAACTGGGATTCATGTCGGTCGACTATGAGGTCGTGCGTCAGGTCTTGAGCAGCAACGACTTTCGCTCGGGCAACCCAGCCTTGGACCGTCCTGATCGCTTGGCAAGGTGGGCCTCGAGCACGGCGCCCGCCTACGTGCACCCGCTCCGGCACCCGTCCCTGTTGGTCATCGAACCCCCAGAGCACACTCGTTATCGCAAACTCGTTCGCGGCGTATTCACCAACAGAGCCGTGGAGAAACTGCGAGAGAGCACCGAAGAGATTGCTGCTCGCCTGCTGGATGACATGTCTGATCGATCCAGTGTCGATCTCATTGATGTCTATTGCAGTCGCCTGCCTGTCGAGGTCATAGCTGAGATCCTCGGAGTGCCATCCAAGGACCGAGCGATGGTCTTGGAGCTCGCGACGGTAGCGGCACCAAGCCTTGACTTCGGGCTCAGTTGGCGGGTCGGTCGCAAGGTGGAAGCCGGCTTGCGGAAGTTCGATGCTTGGCTTGATGACCACCTGACCCGGCTGCGATCCAACCCAGGTGATGATCTGTTGAGTCAACTGGCCTGCGCCAATGACGACCTTGGGCCTCTGACGATGACTGAGTTGAAGTCGACCGCGGGTCTGCTCTTGGCTGCGGGTTTTGAGACCACAGTCAACCTGCTCGGCAACGGCGTGGCTCTCTTGGATGAACATCCAGGTGAACTCGCCCGACTTCGCGCTGATGAGGCGATGTGGGCCAATGCGGTGGAAGAAGTACTGAGATTCGACCCTCCAGTGCTGTTAACCGGACGGCACACCGACTCCGGAGCCACGATCGCCGGAAAGTCCATCCCTCCCGGCAGTGCTTTCGTCACCATCTTCGCGGGTGCCAATCGAGATCCCAAGGTTTTCGAAGATCCCGCGGTCTTTGATGTCGGGCGGGAAAATGCCCGAGAGCACCTGTCCTTCTCGCTGGGCAGGCACCATTGCCTGGGTGCGTCTTTGGCACGTATGGAAGGTGAAGTGGGGCTGCGGATGCTCTTCGAGCGTTATCCAGAGCTGTCGGTGCTGCCCGGTGGAAATCGCCGCCCAACCAAGATCCTGCGAGGCTGGGAGAAGCTCCCAGTGAGTTTGGGCAACTGAAGCCCTCTCAGCTGTGACCGCTCAGGTGGCCCAGACGCTCCACCAGAGTGTCGATCATCGCACTCGAAGGGCTGCCTGAAACTGAGGCATCCTGGGTCGAAACTGGCAACACGTCCACCCAGAGCTTGGCGCCACCGACCAAACCTCGCAGTTCATCTATCCGATTGCCAAAGGGCGAGCCGCTCCCGGGGGAGTAGTACTCGACTGCCTTGTCGATCTCGTCGGCGAACAGATCGGTCTTGTTGACTGCGATCACCAACCAGATCGGCGCGTCGCGTCGTACGGCCATGGCGGCAATGCGGTGTGCGGTGATGGTCCAGTCTTCGAGCTCGGCACCCAATTGCTCTTCACGACTGACATTGGGCACCTTGTGGCTGCCGGAGACCCCGCGTGCAGTGGCATAACCGTTGGCCACCACATGCACCACGCCATCAACAGGCGCATCATGAAAGACCTCATCGAGTGCAGTGAGTCGGGTCGCAGCGTTCTCTCCGGGGACCACCAAGAATCTGAAGCCCTGAAGGCGAGCGGATCGGCGGGTACGTCGCTCCATCACTGTGGAGCCGATCTCCAGGGCCACATCGGGCGTTGCTCTCTTGGTGAGCCGGTCGGCCAGTTGGGTCTTGCCCACGCCGCTCATGCCGGTGATTGCCACGGTGGGGTAGCGGCGCCTGAACATGCCCGCGATCTTCTCCGGAGTGGTGGCAATGGCCGTCACAGCAGAGTTGATCGAGCTTCTGACCGGTGAGGAGTGGCTGGCTCCTTGGCCACTATTTGCTGGCATCTCGCGCTCCTGAGGAGTTCTTCTGCAATGAATTCCCTGCGATGAACTCTAGGCGAGTCCCCAAATCCTCAAATCGGGCCTGCATGACCCAATCGAAACGATCGGCGTCGAGCGCCATCTGCACATCCTCGGCACCAACTCCACTGTGACCGGATGCGTGTTTGTCCAGCAACCGTTGAGCCGCGGCCGACTGGCTGACCCGATTGCGGAAAGGGTCCAAGGCGACCGGACCATCGACCAAGGCCTCTATTGCTTCGGCCGCAGCCAAGTCTTCATCAGCACTGCCACCTTCGCCGCTGATTACCAAGTCAACCGTCTTGGGCTGCAACGCTTTGATGGCTTGGGCAGTGGCCGAGGCATTCACCAGACTGGCGGCCAACACCGTCGGGACATGCGCCACGGCCAGGACGCCGACCGTGCCATTCGTCGTACGCTGCACGACCTGGCGGCCTCTTAGATCAAGTCTGGAGATCTGGTCAGGTGAATTGGCCAACTCAAATCCTGGCGCAGAGTCACCGTCCTTCATAGCCATGGCGGCTCCACCCAGTCGTTGCTTGAGCTGCACGGCTTCATCGAGCGTCTCGGTGAGCCACAATCGTGACGCGCCTTGATGGTGCACCCAAGGGGCGACGGTGAATGCCCGGAGCACGTCGATCACCACGGCGAGCTCCGCAGTCGAATGTCGGGCAGTTTCGATGTCAACGTGATTGAAACGCACACTCAAGGCTAGAACGGCTCGGTTCAACCGCTGGGGCAGCCTCAAGTCGGAGCCAGGCGCAATATGTCGCCGATAAGGTGCATTATGTCAATATGAAGAGAAGGATCGGACCCTCCGGCTCTCCGCTGTCTCACTTCATCCCCTACCCGCTGGACAATCCCAGTCATCACGGGTGCAGGATGTCTCCCGTAAAGGTAAATGAGATCTAGGTCTCAATCGTCCAGTCGGCCCGGAGGAATGATGAGCCAAATCAACCAACACAAGATCCTGCTTGACGAAGACGAAATGCCCACACGTTGGTACAACGTCATGGCCGACATGCCAACGCCGCCACCGCCGCCTTTGCATCCCGGCACCGGGCAGCCTGTTGGCCCTGACGATCTCACGCCGCTGTTCCCGATGGCGCTCATCGAGCAAGAGGTAACCACCGAGCGCTATATCGACATCCCCGAAGAAGTTCAGGACGTCTACCGTCTCTGGAGGCCGTCGCCGCTCTACCGCGCACATCGGCTTGAGAAGGCCTTGGGCACGCCGGCCCGCATCTACTACAAGTATGAGGGTGTCTCGCCGGCTGGATCACACAAGCCAAACACCGCTGTCCCCCAAGCCTTTTACAATGCTCAAGCAGGTGTAAAGCGCCTGACGACCGAGACTGGTGCGGGCCAATGGGGCACCTCCTTGGCATTTGCCTGTGAGCAGTTCGGCCTTGACTGTGAGGTCTGGCAGGTCCGTGCGTCGTACGACGCCAAGCCCTATCGCCGCATGATGATCGAGACCTTCGGTGGAGTCATCCACCCAAGCCCCTCAGAGCTCACCGCAGCCGGCCGGGCAATCTTGGCCCAAGACCCCGACTCCCCCGGGTCCTTGGGCATTGCGATCAGCGAGGCCGTGGAGGTTGCTGCGCAAGACCCGACCGCAAACTACGCACTCGGCAGTGTGCTCAACCATGTCTTGCTTCATCAGACGATCATTGGCGAAGAAGCACTCCTGCAGTTGGCCAAGATCGGTGAGCAGGCTGATCTGCTCGTTGGCTGCACCGGAGGCGGATCCAACTTTGGCGGCTTGGCCTTCCCGTTCTTGCGCGAGCGCTGGGCCGGTACGACGAATCCCGTCGTGCGCGCGGTCGAGCCAGCATCCTGCCCCTCGCTCACCCAAGGCACCTATGCCTATGATTTTGGTGACACTGCTGGGCTGACTCCCCTGATGAAGATGCACACCTTGGGACATGACTTCATCCCCGACCCGATCCACGCAGGTGGTCTGCGTTATCACGGGATGAGCCCGCTGATCTCACATCTGTATGAGACAGGAGAGATCGAGGCCAAGGCCCGCACTCAGAACGACTGTCTGGCAGCAGGCGTGCTGTTTGCTCGCACCGAGGGCATCGTGCCCGCACCCGAGCCGACCCACGCGTTGGCTGAGGCGATCACCGAGGCTGCGCGTTGCGCAGAGACAGGTGAGGAGAAGGTCATCTTGACCGCTCTGTGTGGTCACGGGCACTTGGATTTGGCTGCTTACGATGCCTACCTAAACGATCGACTGGAAGACCATACGTGGGAGGACGAGGCGCTACGAGAGGCCGTTGCGAAGGCGCTCACCAAGCTGCCGGCGACGGTCAACTGAGTCTTCTTCGCGAGTCATGGGCTCGATCGGGGGCACAATCAAGCCATGAGCCTGATCGACTGCATAGCCAATAGCCGAGCCTGGTCGGGTGGCCAGGTGGTTGACACGGATCTGACCAGTGATGAGTTGCGCGCCGATCTTGGCAGACATGAACTGGTGTGGGTTGACCTGCTGCGGCCTGATCGGGCTGCTCTGCACGAGTTGGTTGACCTCTTGGATTTGGCGCCGACGGTGGTCGACGACATCTTGAGCCCCCACGAGCGTCCCAAGGTCACTCGCCATGGTGAGAGCCTGTTCTTCACCGTCTATGCGACTGTCCTTGACCAAGGGCAACTGCGGACCTTGCGGATTTCGGCGATCCAATATCAGACCGCGCTGATCACCTTGCGACTTGACGACGCCTTCGACATAGTCTCGGTGCTCCGACGGTGGGAGGACAACCCTGCCCTGCTGATGCAAGGTGTAGGCGCGCTCACTCATGGGCTCCTCGACTTCGTCGTTGACTCCCACTTCGACACAATCCAAACCCTTGATGACCGTCTTGAGGAGATGGAAGACGAGCTCTTCTTGGAGCGTCGGACACACGGGGCCTTTGCCCGCGAAGCCTTTGACTTCCGCAAGACGCTGGTCGCCCTGCGCCGCGTGGTGCTGCCAATGCGCGAGGTGGTCAATGCTCTGGTCAGACACAGGGATGATGTGGGTGATCTGGCGCATTGGTACGACGATCTCTACGACCACGTGCTCAGGGCAAGCGAATGGACCGAAAGCCTACGCGACTTGATTACTTCGATGTTCGAGACAAACCTTGCGCTCCAAGACAGTCGCCTCAACATGGTGATGAAGAAGCTCGCCGCGTGGGCCGCGATCATCGCCGTACCAACGGCCATCACCGGCTGGTACGGACAGAATCTCCCCTATCCAGGTTTTGCGGCTTACAGCGGCCTGTGGGCGAGCACTGCCTTGATCGTGCTTTGCTCCGTCGCGTTGTACGTCGTGTTCAGGCGTCGCGACTGGCTGTGAGGCCAGCGAGTTCCTTGGCCCGATTGAAGATTTCATCCATCATCTCCGGAGTCAACCGGCCGGTGAAGGTGTTGTGCTGACTGGGATGGTAGCTACCTAGCAGGAACAGGTCGTCAAACTCGACCTCTCGCCCGTGACCGAACTTCGGTTTGGGCCGCGGGATCTCAAAACCGGCCTTGCCCAGAGCTCGCAAGCCGGCGGCCCACCCGAAGGCTCCCAAGGCAACCATCACTTGGGTCGAGGGCAACAAGAAGTCGAGCTCTCGCTGCAACCATGGAGCGCAGGAGTCCCGCTCAGTGATGGTTGGCTTGTTGTCCGGGGGTGCGCACTTGACACTGGCGATGATTGCCGTGTCAATGAGGCTCTGCCCATCACCAGCCGATTGTGCCGTGGCCCGACTCGCGAGGTCACATCTGTGCAAAGACGCGTAGAGCCAGTCTCCTGAGGAATCCCCGGTGAACATCCTCCCGGTGCGGTTGGCGCCGTTGGCCGCTGGAGCCAGTCCAAGTACGACGATCTTGGGCTGGGCAGCCCCCCACCCTGGCACGGGCCTACCCCAGTAAGGCTGTTCGGCGAAGGAGGCTCGTTTCGACAATGCGACTTCTTCACGCCACTCGACCAAGCGTGGGCAGGCTCGACAAACGCTGATCCGGGCATCGAGTTCGTCGCGGGTCTCAACCTGTGCAAGTTCGAGGACTTCGGCTGAGGACTTCGCCACGAGTGTGCGCGTGGTGGCCAGGTCTCCGGGCCAACCCGAACCGGGCAGGACCGGACTCTCGAACAGGTCACCGGTGACGGGATGAGGATGAAGTTGCGCCATGTCAGCAATCATGCCCGCACTGATGCGACACGGACATCTTGTCTGTCGAATCTTGGTTGCCGCTCTACGATTGCGGGGTGACTCAGATTCTTCGCATTGCTATTGGCCTTTTTGTCACCGCCCTGCTGGTTGCTGGATGCGGCTCAGCCAAAGACGCCAAGCCCTCCCCTAGCCCATCCAAGTCGGACTCCACGACGGCTGCAGCCAGTGATTGTGTCTATCCAAAGGACGGATCCAAGGCTGCGCGAAAGGCGCCCACTCCCCCGTCGACACTCCCAGATGACGCACCTTCGGCCATGACATTGCAGACAAACCACGGCAATATCAATATCTCATTCGATACAGATCAGACACCCTGCACCGTGAACAACTTCATCTCGTTGGCCAACAGCGGCTACTTCGATGACACCAAGTGCCACCGCCTTGTCGACAACGCGCCAGGGCAGACCGATGGCACTTTGTTCGTCTTGCAGTGTGGGGATCCGTCTGCGACCGGGCAGGGAGGCCCGGGATATTCCTTCGCAGATGAGCTCATCGACAATGACCCTCGAGTGCAACCTTGTGAGGACTATCAAGGCACCAGCGTCTGCACCTACACCCAAGGCACAGTTGCGATGGCCAACGCCGGCCCAGACACCAATGGCTCGCAGTTCTTCTTGGTCTTCAAGAACTCCCGGCTGCCCAACAGCTACACGGTCTTCGGTCACATGGATGCCGCCGGGGTCAGAGTGGTTGAGAAGATTGCCAAGGGTGGCTTTGACGCGGCCAATCCGAACACGCCACCAAACACCGAGACCATCATCGAGTCCGTGAGCTGAGTGGTGGAGATGAAGTCGCGAATTTTTGCTGCATCGCTGTGTACGGCGCTTCTGCTGGTCCTGCTGCCAGGTGCAGCACAAGCCAAGGGCCGCACGAGCAAACCGCTCCCGACGAAGCGGCAATGGTATGCACAGGTGAACAAGGCCATGAAACCAGCAGTGCCCCATCTTCGGGCTCGGGCCATACGCGGTGGCAAGTTGGCGATCAACCTCGACATCGACAATGTGTCGCTGGCGACTTACTACAACCGCAAGGCGCCGATACCCGCCACGCTCCGGCTGGCCCGGGTAGCCAAGCGACTCGGCGTCGCTGTCTTCTTCAACTCCGGACGCAATGCGAGCAAACTTGCCGCCGTAATCCCGAGACTGGAGGCAGCAGGCTTCAAGGCGAGAGGCTATTGCGGCCGCGAAGACGGTGAAAAGTTGGCCGACAGCAAGCAGCGCTGTCGGCAAAGTTTCATCGATCGTGGCTACACGATCGTGTTGAATGTCGGAAACAACAAGACCGACTTCATCGGCACAAACTACGAGAAGGCAATCCGGTTGCCCAATTATGGGCGGCGGCTCAGCTAGATCAGTCGATCTGCTCAGCGCTAGATCAATCCATTTGCTCTGCGCTAGATCAATCCATTTGCTCTGCAAATGTCTCCGGCGATGGGCAAGAGCACACCAAATTCCGATCACCAAAGGCTTGATCGATCCGACGTACTGGTGGCCAGTACTTGTCGGGATCAAAGCCGGTTGGGAAGACCGCAGTCCGGGTGGCATAGCCAAGTTCGCGGCCAAAGACATCCGCAGTGTGCGGTGCTCCGGCCAATGGCGACTGACCCGACTCCCACTCCCCTGTCTCGACCTTGGAGATCTCTCCCCTGATCATCGTCATGGCTTGGATGAATCGGTCCAATTCCTCCAAGGACTCTGACTCCGTTGGCTCCACCATGAGGGTGCCAGCAACAGGGAAGCTCATTGTAGGTGCATGGAAGCCATAGTCGATGAGTCGTTTGGCAACATCATCGACGCTGACTCCACTGCTCTTCGAGAGATCCCGAAGGTCAAGGATGCACTCATGTGCGACCCAGTCGTTGTGCCCCCGATACAACACCGGGAAGGCCTCTTCGAGGCGGTTTGCCACGTAGTTGGCCGAGAGTACGGCCACGGCCGTGGCCCGAGTGAGACCTTCTGCTCCCATCAGACGCACATAGGTCCAAGTGATCGGCAGGATTCCTGCAGATCCGTATGGGGATGCGCTGATTGGTCCGATCCCTTGTCGGCGGGCAGGGAGTGGGTGGCTGGGGTGCGAAGGCAGGTATGGGACCAAGTGCGATCGCACAGCTACGGGTCCGACACCAGGGCCGCCGCCGCCGTGAGGGATGCAGAAGGTCTTGTGCAAGTTGAGGTGCGAGACATCTCCGCCGAACTGGCCAGGCTTGGCATAGCCGAGCAAGGCATTGAGATTGGCGCCATCGACGTAGACCTGACCGCCCGCCGCGTGGACCAGCGCGCACAGCTCGGAGATCGTGTCTTCGTAGGCCCCGTGGGTCGATGGATAGGTCACCATGATGGCGGCCAGTTGGTCGGCATACTTGTCGCATTGGGCCTGTAGGTCGTCCATGTCAACTGACCCATCGGCGGCAGTCCTGACCACCACAACCTTCATCCCAGCCATGACTGCGGAGGCAGCGTTGGTGCCATGCGCGGAGGCAGGGATCAGGCAGACCTTGCGCTCATGGTCACCATTGGCTTCGTGGAAGCCCGCAATCGCAAGCAGCCCCGCCAACTCACCTTGAGACCCGGCATTGGGCTGAATGGAGACTTCGTCGTAGCCCGTCACATTTGCCAGCCAGGACTCCAACTGAGAAATCAACAAGTGATATCCCTGCGCGTCTTCAGCGGGCACAAACGGATGCAAGTCGGCAAAGCCCGGAAGGCTGATCGGCTCCATCTCGGTGGTCGCATTCAGTTTCATCGTGCAACTGCCCAGCGGGATCATTCCACGATCGAGAGCGTAGTCACGAGCCGAGAGTCTGCGCAGATAGCGCAACATCGCGGTCTCGGAGTGATGCGAGCTGAAGACCTCATGGGTCAAGAAGGGCGTGGTCCGCACCAGCCCGTCCGGAAGCGACGTCGGCGCCTCATTCGCGACTGTTTGTGCGCCGAAGGCCTCGAGGACGGCGGCAACCTCGGTGTCACCGGTGGCCTCCCCCACGCTGACCCCAACATGGTCCTCGTCGACCAAACGCAAGTGCACTCCACCTGATCGTGCTGCAGTAACGATCTTTTGGGCTCTGCCTGGTGTGTGGATCAGCAATGTGTCAAAGAAGTCCCCATGGACCACCTTGAACCCGCTCCCCCGCAAGGAATTGGCGAGTGCCCTGGCTGTGTTGTTGATTTCGTGCGCGATCCCGCGCAGACCATCTGGACCGTGATAGACGGCGTACATTGCTGCCGTGATGGCAAGCAGCACCTGCGCGGTGCAGATATTGGACGTAGCCCGATCCCGTCGAATGTGTTGCTCTCGCGTCTGCAGGGCCAATCGATAGGCCGGACGCCCATCAGCGTCCACCGACACGCCCACAAGGCGACCTGGGAGGTGGCGTTCGAGGCCTTTGCGGACTGACATGAAGCCCGCATGTGGCCCGCCATAGAACAGGGGTACGCCGAAGCGTTGGGCGCTGCCAACCACAATGTCAGCACCCAGGGTCCCTGGGGCCTCCAATAGCGTCAGCGCGAGCAGATCTGCTGCGACCACAACCGGAATCTCCCGGGCCTTCGCCTGGTCAATGATCGGGCGCAGATCACGGATCCGTCCGCTGCTGCTGGGATATTGCAGAAGGACTCCGCAGAAGTCGCCTTCTGGCAGCTCATCATCGAAATCTGCCACCGTGACGACGATGCCCATGGCATGTGCACGGGTCTGGATGACTGCAATTGTCTGTGGCAAGGCATCAGCACAGACCAAGAAGGCTCCCGCTGACTTTGGATTGGCTCGGCGTACCAGCGTCATTGACTCCGCTGCAGCAGTCCCTTCATCAAGCAACGATGCATTGGCAACTGGGAGTCCGGTCAGGTCGCCAATCATGGTTTGGAAGTTCAGTAGTGCTTCGAGTCGACCTTGGCTGATCTCCGGCTGATATGGGGTGTAGGCCGTGTACCACGATGGATCTTCCAAGACATTTCGCCGAATCACAGGCGGCGTCACGGTGGCGTGATAGCCAAGCCCGATCATCGGCGTCAACGGATTGTTGAGGGCAGCAAGTGCCCGGATCTCATCGGCAACCTGCTTCTCCCCCAAAGCGGTGGGGAGGTCCAAGTCACTCGTGCGGATACGGGCCGGCACAGCCTGATCCATGAGTTCGGCGAGGCTTTCCAGGCCGAGGGCACTGAGCATGGTCTGGATTGCTTGCTCATCTGGGCCGATGTGACGATCGACAAATGGGCGTGACGACATGAGACTCCCTTACGGAGATCCCCCTCAGTCAGCGGTTTGCCTTCTGAGTAGCCAGCCTGTGACGGTCCTTTGCGCCTGAGAGCTTGCCGGGGAGTGTTGCCCCTTCGGCGCTCCAGTCATGCATTCAGCATGCTGGAGTCTCTCCCGCACAGGTTTGCAGCAGAGTCAAAAATAACAGATCGTGAGCGGATACTCGCGCAGGTCAGCCGGTCTTGCGTGCTTGACGACGCACGGCCAGCTCATCTCCAGGCACGGCTTCAGCTTCGATGGTGCGCTCAGAGGGGAGCTCCGACAATGACCCTTCGATCTCGCGCCAGACCCCGCCAATGGCGATCCCGAAGACTCCTTGGCCACCTTGCACCAAATCGATCACCTCATCATTGCTGGTGCATTCGTAGACGGTGGCGCCATCACTCATCAAGGTGACTCGCGTCAGGTCATCGGTGCCTCGTGCCCGCAGGTGGGCCACAGCTGTGCGGATCTGCTGCAGTGAAATGCCTGCGTCCAGGAGTCGCTTGATCACCTTCAGCAACAAGATGTCGCGGAAACCATAAAGACGTTGCGTGCCCGATCCTGTTGCCCCACGAACAGTTGGCTCCACGAGGCCGGTGCGGGCCCAGTAGTCGAGCTGGCGGTAGGTGATGCCTGCTGCCTTGCATGCTTGCGGACCTCGATAGCCCAAATCCTCGGGAAGAGGCGACACATCGTCGTCGAAGAGAAGGCCTTGGTCGTTGGCGGCATCCAGAGCCTGGGCCGCTTCTTCTTGTGCCTGCGCTGTCTCTTGGGAGTTCGTCCCCAACTCTGAGTTGTTCACGCGCCTAGCCCTTTCGATATTGCTCCGCTTGACGTAGCTCCCGAGGAAGTCGCTGTCGAATGTCAGCGGTGGAATTACAACGAAGGCTTGGTTAGAAGGTAAACCTTCAGTTGAGGGTTGGTCAAAGACTGATCCGGCGTGTCGGGCTCAACCTTGAAGTTCATCTTTAACCTTAGGGTTCGATTCCTTCCTCGAAGTCTTCGGGTGAAATGTGGTCGAGGAACTCCCTGAACTTTTCGACTTCCTCTTCCTGCTCGTCGGGCACGGCTACTGCAGCTTCGTCCAGTACCTCGCCACTGCAGAAGACCGAGGTGTTCGTTCGAAGAGCTAGGGCAATCGCGTCAGATGGGCGGGCACTGACTGTGAGACCTGAAGAGAAGACCAATCTGGAAAAGAAGACGTTGTCGTGCACCTCGGTGATCTCCACGGCATCGAGAGCGATCCCATGTGTGTCCAAGATGTCTTTGATCAGATCATGAGTCAAAGGTCTGGGCGGCACGACACCTTGTTGCGCGAAGGCAATGGCAGTGGCTTCGGCCGCGCCGATCCAAATTGGCACATAGCGATCTCCTGCTGCCTCCTTGAGCAGCACAATCGGCTGGTTGGAGGGCATCTCCACCCTGACTCCAACGATCTCTACCTCGCGCACACTTCAAGAATACAAGTGCACGAAGACTCAGCTAGCGGAGTCTAAGCCTTACGGGTGAGTCCGGCCCTGACCAAGGTGGTGTGAAGTTGCACGGAGAGTACGGCGATCTCCTCGCTAACAGCCGCCGCGCGCCCCTCAGCGCCAGCCTCACGGCTACGGCGCAGTGGTTCGACTACTTGCTTGACCAAGCCAATTTCACGATCAGCAGCTGCCTTGAAGGCACGCAAGTGTCGGGGCTGGATCCCGAACTCGGCGAGTTTGCGGGCAACATTTGCCGTCATCAAGGCGTCTGCGTCAAAGACTCTCGTGCCTGAGCGAGGGTGGATCAATCCAAACTCGATTAGGTCGGCGAGGAAGTCCTCGGTGATGTCCGCAGTCTTGAGGAGTTCCTTGCGTGAGATCCGGACGTCTACGCGATCAGGGCGCATCGACGGAAGCGGTATGGATGATTCGGCGAGGAGTTCTCCTGGCACGGTGGGCTCCCCCGCGAAGGCAGGTGGCTGGAGTCCACGGTCGATCGCGTCGAGTTGCTCCCGGATCACCTTCAACGGGAGATAGGCGTCGCGTTGAGCCCGGATCACATAACGCAGCTTTTCCATGTCTTGCACGGAATACTTGCGATATCCCGAAGCTGTCCGCTGAGGGACGATCAACCCTTCTGCCTCCAAATAGCGGATCTTTGACTCCCTGATGTCAACATCAGGGAACTCCGCTTTGAGATCGGCAACTGCCTGCCCGATGGTGATCCTTGCTTCAGCAGCCAAGATGTCAACTCGCCTTGGCTGAACTGTCGAAGTACAACAAACGGAACTTGCCGATCCTGACCTCATCGCCATTTTGGAGCAGGGTTTCGTCAATGCGATCTGAGTTGACATAGGTGCCATTCAGACTGCCCAGATCAGACACGGCATAGGCATTGCCATTGCGACGGAACTCAACATGGCGTCTTGAGACCGTGATGTCGTCCAGGAAGATCTGCGAATCTGGGTGGCGTCCGACCGTGGTCAGGTCGCTGTCTAGAAGATAACGACTGCCCGCTCCAGGCCCGCGGGCAACAACCAGGAGCGCATGCCCCGGTGGCAGTGCATCGACTGCGGCAGCATCCGCATCATTGAGGGCTTGCCGCTCCTCGGTGTCTCCCAGACTGGGGACCCCAAAGGTGATCGTTGCAGTCGAATCACCCTGGGCCAAGTCAGCCAGTAACGGAGTACCGCACTGCGAGCAGAACTTCGCATCATCTGAGTTCTGGCTGTCACAGTTGGTGCACTTTTGCATCTGACTCTCCCCTCGACCCGATCGTCATTGACTTCCGCTTCGGATTCATGACTCGTCACAAACCTATCAAGCATCACGGCCCTGCGACATCAGCTTTGGGTCAATGCCTCATATGCCGCACTGTCGAGGAGTTCAACACTCGATCCGGTTGGCATGATCTCAAACAACCAGCCCTCGCCGTAGGGGTCAGAATTGACCAATTCAGGACTGTCGGTGAGGGCCTCGTTTACCGCAACAATCGTGCCTGCAAATGGGCTGTAGACCTCTGAGACAGACTTGGTGGACTCCAATTCTCCGACCACGGCTCCGCTGTCGATCTCATCGTCGACTGCTGGCAGGTCGACGAAAACGATGTCACCTAGCGCTTCTTGGGCATATGAAGTAATCCCAATTCTGACGGAATCGGCTTGGGATCCTGGATCCTTGATCCACTCGTGCTCGGCGGTGTACTTGAGATCTGCTGGGAACACCTTCACTCCTCGTATGCTGGCAGTCAGTGTGCGCAGACTACCTAGAATCTGCCGGTTTGGCATAGGACGGCTTGGGCGGTTTGATCACTGAGTCGATTCGCACCGACTTCTCCTTGCTGACCTTCGCTTTGATCCGACTGTCATCTTCAAGGACCTTGTCAACGAAGCCCTGCTCCACGGTCAGGCCTCCGGCGAGAGTCGCCGGGTCGCCGATGGCGGTGATTGTGTACGGCGCAGTCAGCCGGACACCATCGATCTTGAGGCCAGCAGGATCAGCAGAGACAAAGCTTGTGGCAACTACTCTGACTCGATCGTTGAACTCGATCGACTCGGCTCCGGCATCACGCAACTCCTCGATGGCATCCAACACATGTCCTGCGCTGATCTTCAGGTTCGGGTCTTCAATCGTGACGCGGATGCCGGGGCCCTCAGCCGGTGAGGTGCCGGCCAAGATGGCGACTCGTTGCGCCTCGGCCGTAGCTTGATCGAGTGCAGCCTGGCGGCCGGCACTAGTTGAGCGAAGCTTGTCGCGAGTCTTCTCCAGCCCGGCAATGTCCTGCTCAGCGCGGCGAGATGCAGCCGAGAAGCCATTCAACATCTGGATCAAGTCCGCTTGGCGCATGGTTTCGTAGGCATCATCTTGACCGGACACGCGCACTTGAATCACCGCGGCGAAACCCAAGATTGCCAGCGCAAGTGCAATCCAGATCTGGCCACGCCCCGGGTGCAGGAAGGCAGCCTTGACCTTCCTGCGCGCTTCCTCCTGTGAACCAGGAGTCGGATCTGGCTGGCTCATGCGTGAAGGAGATGTCGACGGATCGCGGCTGCGTTGGAAAAGATCCGGATACCGAGCACGACTACGACCGCTGTTGACAACTGAGCACCGACCCCTAGCTTGTCGCCGACGAAGACGATGAGTGCGGCAATCAAGACATTGCTGAAGAAAGAGATCACGAAGACCTTGTCATCAAAGATCCCGTCAAGGAAGGCACGAAAGGCCCCGAAAACGGCATCAAGTGCTGCCACGACCGCAATCGGAAGATATGCCTGAAGGCCGATCGGCACTTGTGGTTCGAAAATCAAACCCAAGACGATCCCGAGAATCAGTCCAAAGACCGCGATCATTGGCTACCTCCTCCATTCGGTTTCGTTCCTGGTGCTCTGGCAAACAACAACTTGGGCATTGGCGCAGCAGGTACTTCTAAGTCGTCGGCGGCACTCACATCGAACCGTAGGCCATAACGCTTCTTGACAGCCTGCATGTAGAGACCACCTTCAGTTTGCGAGAACCGCACTGAGAGCTTACGGGGGTCGCCAATCGCGGAAAACACATATGGCCGTTGCAAAGGGCGATAATTGACTCCGATTGCATGCCCAGCAGTACGAATGGATGTAAGACTCCCCAGGCGTTGACCATTGATCGAGATTGCTTCCGCACCCGCCTCGAAGAGGCCATTCGCGGTGCGCTGCAGGTCACGGTCAAGCACCTTCTCGGCATCTTCAGTGGCGTGTGGAGCGTTGTCAATCACGACCTTCACGCCTGGCCCCCGGACCGGGGCATAGCCAGCGGCCGCCTTTAGGTTCTCGGTATCCCGCAACAGCTCTTGGGCATCGGAGTCATCAGCGAGTAGTGCGCTTTGAAGGTCCTCGTTCTCCTGTGAAAGGGTTTGGATCGTAGCCAGATTGGTGTCAAGACGACTCTTGGCCGACTTGACCTGAGTGACCAGTTGTTCGCGCGACTTTGCGATCTCATCGGCCTGCTGATAGCGCTGCATACTGGCTGTGGCAACCAACAGCGCAAAGGCGAAGAAGGCGACCCCGACCGCCCATGACCTCTTGCCACGACGTGGTCTGGCCCCGTCTTCAGGGTCTGCATTCTGACGCCGGATCGCCTTTTCGGCGTAGTCCTCATCAAGTGCCTGCTGAGCAACCCGCTCCAAGAGCCCCTGAGCGCTGCGCACAGAAGGAGAAGTCCGCTCCTCGCCCGGTGAATCCTCTGGGTCCATGTCAGCTCAACTACTCACATAGCCGGGGCTCGAAGCCCCGGATCCCGAAGCAGCTGTCGTACCTGCCATGCATACAGCAGGCCAGCCCACCAATACAACGCCAGACCCCAGATTGCGAAGGCCCAACCGAAGACCAAGGCCATCCGCGCAAAGGTGCCCTCACCGTCTCCGACAAAGAGCAGTGGAAAGGCATAGAGCAGGCTGAAAGTTGCTGCCTTGCCCAGGAAATGCACCGGAAGTGCGCTATAGCCACGGGTGCGTAGGAAGGGAACCAGGCACCACAAGAAGATGTCTCTGGCCGGCAGGGCAAGGGCAATCCACCACGGGATGATGTCGCGATACCAGAGTCCGATCACCACGGCCAAGATGTACAAACGATCCGCAACAGGATCCAGGATTTCACCGAAACGAGAATACTGATTGAGGCGCCGAGCCAAATAACCGTCGAGCCAGTCCGTCACACCAGACACCATCAAGACGCCTAGGACGAGCAGATTGTGATCGGTGGCAATCACCAACCACAAGAAGACGGGTACGCCGGCAAGCCGAATCACCGAAATGATGTTCGGGAGCGTCCAAATGCCGGAATCCTCTTGGCTCGCAGGGTTGTCGCGGGTCATGGTCCTCATGGAGTGTCGGCAGTGTCATGCCCACCCTAAGGCCAAAGCCTGCTGCTGGCGCCCACTGGGAGCTTGATGTCTGCGACTTCCAGCATTCGCATCTCAGCCTGGTTGAGCACAAGTGGGCCTCAGGTCAAGAAAATACCAAGAGGCCCCAGAAAGATTCTGGGGCCTCTTGTCGGTGTCCGAGGGGGGACTTGAACCCCCACCCACTAATACGTGGACTAGCACCTCAAGCTAGCGCGTCTGCCTATTCCGCCACCCGGACGGGCGGAGCAACATTAGCAAAGAAGCGGGCAGTTCTCAGAATCGGGGCTCTTCTCCAAGTTCACCAACTCTGGGACAACGGTCGCCCCTCCTGGAAGCCTGCGGCCGATTGAATGCCGACCATTGCTCGTTCGTGGAATTCTTCGAGCGTGCGAGCGCCGGCATAGGTGCAGGCCGAGCGCACACCCGAACAGATCTGGTCGACGAGATCCTCCACTCCGGGCGCCTGTGCATCCAGATACATCCGTGAGGAAGAGATGCCTTCCTCATAGAGAGACTTCCTTGCTCTGTCGAAAGGCGACTCCTTCGACGTACGATTGCGCACCGCTCGTGCGGAGGCCATCCCGAAGCTCTCCTTGTAAGCCCTGCCGTCTGAGCCGACATGTAGGTCTCCAGGGGATTCGGCTGTGCCCGCGAACCACGATCCGACCATCACTTGGGACGCGCCAGCCGCCAAGGCGAGGGCCACGTCGCGCGGATGTCGTACTCCCCCATCGGCCCATACATGTTTGCCCAGCGCGCGGGCCTCGGCCGCACATTCGAGTACGGCGCTGAACTGCGGGCGTCCCACACCAGTCATCATCCGAGTCGTGCACATCGCGCCCGGCCCCACTCCGACCTTGATGATGTCGGCACCGGCGGTGACGAGGTCACGCACCCCCTGGGCCGAGACCACGTTGCCAGCGACCACGGGGATGTCCAACCCTGATCCCCTGATCGCTTTGAGTGCCTCAATCATGCGCTGCTGGTGACCGTGCGCAGTGTCGAGGACAAGACAATCGACGCCCATTTCTGCCATGTCTTGCGCTTTGGTAACCACTTCAGCATTGACTCCGATGGCAGCGGCCACTCGCAAATTGCCTTGGCCATCCACGTTAGGGGCGTAGATGGTGGACCTCAGGGCGCCAGTGCGGGTGATCAGCCCAACCAACTGACCAGCCTCATCGATCACCGGGCCCAACCGGTGGCGCCCTTTTGCTAGCACGTCAAAGGCTGCCCGAGCATCGGTATCGGCTGGCACCGTGATCATCGATGAAGTCATGACGTCTTCAACTTGGGTGAAGCGATCAACACCCTCGCAGTCAGCCTCTGTCACGATCCCGACTGGGCGGCCCTCATCAACCACCACGGCAGCGCGGTGAGGGCGCTTGGGCAGCAGCATCAAGGCCTCGCTGACGGTGTCGTGGGGCGCAAGCACGATCGGTGTTTCAAAGACGGGATGGCGTTGTTTTACCCATTCCACGACGCTGGCGATGATGTCCAGCGGGATGTCCTGTGGGAGTACGGCGAGCCCACCGCGACGAGCCATCGTTTCTGCCATCCGGCGTCCGGACACCGCGGTCATGTTTGCGGCCACCAGTGGGATCGTCGTACCAGTGCCGTCGCTGCTTGAGAGGTTGACGTCGTATCTGGATGTCACGTCTGATGGCCCCGGGACCATGAACACATCGTCATAGGTCAGGTCGTGGGCTGGAGTGATGTCATTGATGAAGCGCACGAGTGACCATGCTATCCAATTGCGCCTTAGACTCGCTTCGTGTCAGTCAGCCGTGCGACAGCAGCAGCCCCTGGCAGGATCAACTTGATCGGAGAGCACCTCGATTACAACGGGGGTAGGTGCCTGCCCATGGCCATTCCCTTGCGCACGCTGGCAACGGTCTCCCTGGTCAAAGGGGGCCAGCCCCGCATGCACTCATCACTGGACTCGCCGGGTTGGCGGGCCTACCCTCTTGGGGTTCTGGGGGCACTGAATGTCCGCATTCCACTCAGCATCGAAATCGAAAGCGAGCTGCCCAGCGGAGCAGGTCTATCGAGTTCGGCCGCTCTCTTGTGCTCGGTGGCCACAGCGACTGACACCCTGCTGGATTTGGGGCTGAGCACTGAGGAGTTGACCGAGGCCACGATCCGCGCCGAAACTGAATTCGTCGGGGCTCCCACGGGTGGACTTGATCAAACTGCAGTGATGCAAGCTCAGGAAGGGCACGTGCTGGGAATCGATTTCGCAAACGGCCAGCGCAGCCAGCATCGCCTGGACCTGCAGGCATTGGGTATGTCACTCATGGTGATCAACACTGGGGTGAGCCACAACCACTTGGAAGGTGGATTCGGCAATCGACGCGACGAAGCCCATGAGGCAGCACGAGTCTTGGGGATCGAGCATCTGATCCATGGTGATCCAAATGACCCACGATTGACGCCCACCCTCAAGAAGAGAGTGCGTCATGTGGTGACAGAGCAAGCTCGGGTTGACGACTTCACAACTGCCATGAGCGAAGGTGACACCACCTCCATGGGAGCCCTGATGGATGCCTCACATGAGTCATTGCGAGATGACTATGAGGTTTCCTGCCCTGAGTTGGATCTTGCCGTCGCTGCCGCGCATGCCGCAGGCGCAATTGGTGCCCGGATGACCGGAGGTGGCTTTGGCGGTAGCGCGATCGCTCTGATCGAGACCTCGTCCCAAGCCAATTTGGTGGCTGAGGTGCAGCGCAGATTTGCGGCGAAGGGCAGCGCCTGCCCCGAGGTTTTCGTTGTTCGACCCTCTCGAGGTGCCCAAGTGGTGGCGCTGAGCTGATCATCCAGCGCCACCATCGAGTCAGCGAAGCTCAGCAGAGGTCAGATTGAGTAGGCGCCGGGCCACGATCAACTGTTGGATTTGCTGGGTGCCCTCGAAGATATCCAAGATCTTTGAGTCGCGGCCCCACTTCTCAAGCAGTTCGACTTCTGAATAGCCAAACGTGCCCGCCAACTCCACGCATCGCAAGGTCACATCAGAACCCATTCGACCGGCCTTGGCCTTGGCCATCGAGGCTTCCATCGAGTTGGGTGTGCGATTGTCGGCCAGCCAAGCTGCCTTGACCGTCAAGAGGTACGCGGCCTCCCAGTCGGCTTCCAACTGCAGGAAGGTTGCTGCCGCAGCGTGCTGGGTGTACGCCGGACGGGCGTAATCGATCGTGACTCCGGCTTCCTCGAGCAGATCCTTGGTGAGCTCCAATGCAGCCCGTGCACAACCCACAGCCATCGCCGCCACCAGAGGGCGAGTGTTGTCGAAGGTCGCCATCGCGCCACCGAAGCCCTCCTTGGTGTCAATCTCGGGAGACCCGAGAAGATCCTCGGCTGGCACTCGACAGTCGGTGAAGGTGATTACCGCGGTGTCTGACGCGCGAATACCGAGCTTGTGCTCGAGGCGCTCAACTTTCAGCCCCGGATTGTCCTTCTTGACCAAGAAGGACTTGATCGCTGCACGGCCCAGGGATTTGTCCAGAGTCGCCCACACAACGACACTGTCGGCACGCTCACCTGCTGTGACGAAGATTTTCTCGCCATTGAGCACATACTCGTCGCCGTCCTTCTTGGCCGTGGTGACGATATTGGCTGAGTCAGATCCGGTACCAGGCTCGGTGATCGCCATGGCGGCCCAGGTTTTGCCGAAGCGTTCCTTCTGCTCTGGGCTGGCAACCGCTGCGATGGCTGAGTTGCCAAGTCCCTGACGAGGCATCGACAAGGTCAACGCCACGTCTCCCCAGCACATCTCGAGGATCGAGAGCATGCTGGCCATGTTTGTGCCATTTCGATTCTGGCCGTCATCTGCCTTGCCCTCCTCGCGTTGTACGCCGGAGGCGCCCGCACCTTGGCTCGCGCCAGACTCGTCCAGGCCATCGATCATCGCAGCCAACATGTCGAGTTCTTTGGGATAGGTGTGCTCGGCTTCGTCGTACTTGCGTGAGATTGGCCGCAAGATGTTCATCGCCACTTGGTGTGCTTGGTCAAGCAGCGGGCGGACCTTCTTGGGGGTTTCAAGATTGATCATTTCTTCTCCTTGGGTCTAGTCGGTCTGACGAGTCGCAATGGCGCAACTGCTCAGACCAAGACCGCTCCTTCCATCAGACCGATCGCGCGCAAGTCGCGATACCACCGCTCCACCGGATGCTCCTTGACAAAGCCGTGTCCACCCAGCAGTTGCACTCCATCGAGCCCAATCCCCATGCCACGCTCAGCGCAAAGGCGCCGGGCCAGTCCGATCTCACGATCTGCGTCCTTGCCTTGGGCGACTCGTCCGGCCGCCTTGTAGGTCACCAAACGCATGCCTTCAAGCTCAATGCCGATATTGGCGATCATGAAGGCCACTGCCTGACGGTGACTGATTGGTTCGCCGAATGCCTTGCGCTCCTGCACATATGGAATGACATAGTCGAGCACAGCCTGTCCGGTGCCGAGAGCGAGAGCACACCAAGCCAGACGTGAGTTCTGCACACACTCGCGATAGTCGTCCGGATCACCCAAGAGAGCATCACCGCCAACCCGCACATCGTTGAGGACCAGTTTGGTGAGACTCGCCGCCCGAATGCCCATGGACGGGTCTGATTCGATGCTCAGCCCTTCGGTAGATGCCTCAATGATGAACAACTGCGGCTTGCCCTCAAGTTGGGCCCCTACGACGAACAACTCGCAATCCGCTCCCCTGACCACTGCGGACTTCACGCCGTTCAGGACATACTCAGAGCCGACCTTCGTGGCCAAGGCCCGCGGGCTCAACGGATCGAAAAGAGGAGTCGCCTCGCTCAGCGCCAACGCTGCAACTGGGACGTCATCTCCGGTAAACGCAGGCAGGTAGGTCTGCTGCTGCATGTCGGTGCCCCAAAGTGCGATTGCTGTTGCGACAGCACCTGGCGCGAGAGCGGCGACTGCGATGCCCATGTCTCCCTTGGCAAGTGCCTCGTGCACCAGCACTCCCGCCACGGCTGAGCGCTCGACAGCGATTCCGCCTAGCTCCTCGTTGACCCCAAGGGTGGGCAGCCCAATTTCCAGCGAAGCGGCCAAGATCTCGGCGTCGACTGCGCATGCTTCGTTGGCGTCGGCTGCAGCTGGTCGCACCAATTGAGAGGCATAATCACTGACCACGTCGACGAGCATCTGCTCATCCTCGGTGGGTGTGATGTCGAACAGGCCCTTGTCGGGAGCAGAGCTGACTCGCTTGCCAGAGACCTTCTTCCCGGCCTTGGCGAAAGTGCGACCGGCGGCGGTGATGGTCCGAAAGCCGGCGCTCGTAACCGTGAACACAGTGTCTTCGGCTCGCTTGCGCAGGCCGAACTTGTCCAGGAACTCGCTACCGGCCACCTTGCCCACGCCGTAGACGAGGAGCCCCAAGGGGTCACGACGTTGATTCTTGCTGAGGCCGTGCTGGCCGCCGGAGTCCAGTGGATTCTTCACAGTCTTTGCTGGCATGGGCAAAATGTAACTGTGAGTTACATCCTGCGCTAGTGGTTCTGCTGTAATGCCGATCACGTCGGTCAACTTCTGTGTTGCTATTGCGGCCTATGATGCGGTCCATGACCAACTTCGACACCTCGTCGGAAAGCCTTGTGGAATTGCCAGACAACGGCTCAGTGCGCCAGATCACCCGGTGGGGCGAAGATGTCATGCACCAGCCTGCACGTCCGGTCGAGACCTTCGACTCAGACTTGCTCAGGCTGGTGGAGGACATGGTCGTCACCATGAGGGCTGCCGAAGGAGTCGGGTTGGCTGCTTGTCAGATCGGTGTTGATTTGGCGGTCTTCGTGTTCGACTGCCCGGATGCCGATGGGGTCCATCATCGCGGGATCGTCTGCAATCCGACCCTTGAATTGCCCGAAGGCAAGCAACGGCGTCTCGATGATGGCGATGAGGGTTGTTTGTCCTTCCCAGGGGCATTTGTGCCGTGCGCACGCCCAGATTGGGCCAGAGTCACGGGAGTGGACCATCTTGGGCAACCGGTCACCTACGAAGGCACGGGTTTGCTGGCCCGATGCCTGCAACACGAGACCGATCACACGATGGGCACGGTCTTCGGAGACAGAGTGCCAAATCGTGCCATGAAGAAGCTACGCAAGCAGATGGAAGCCGCTGCCGACGACTACCCACCCACGTGGCCGGTTGACTCCTGAGGCTGTGCCCTTTGGCGGTGCCTGATCACATATGCCGCCACTGCCGTAGCAGCGGCCACATTGAGTGAATCAATTCCTGCGGACATCTCGATCTGGGCTCGTAGATCAGCAGTCGACTCCCACCGATCACTGAGACCATGCCCTTCGCCTCCCATGACCAGAGCCACTCGATCAAGATCTCTTACCGCATCCTCCAGAGCCAGAGCATCCGAGGCCAAAGTCATGGCCACCGTCGTGAAGCCTGCCTGCGACAGCGCGGGTAGTGCGTCGTACCAATCGGGGAGCCTGGTCCAGGGCAAGTTGAAGACGGCACCCATCGACACCTTGATGGAGCGTCGATACAGCGGGTCTGCGCAACGAGGTGAGATGAGTACGGCGTCAACGCCCAGTGCGGCGGCGGAGCGGAAGATGGCACCAACATTCGTGTGATCCACGATGTCTTCGCACACGATCAGGGTCTGGGCGTGAGCAATCGTCTGTGCCACGGTCGGCAATGACCGCCGCGCCAGGGAAGCCAGTGCCCCGCGATGCACATGGAAGCCTGTGATCAACTCCGCGATTTCATCGGTGACCACATAACAAGGCGCATCAGTGACGTCGAGCAGATCCTGCAGACTCGGCAGCCAACGCCGCGAGAGCAGGAAAGAACGGGCCTCGAAGCCCGCCTCCAAAGACCTTCGGACCACCTTTTCGCCCTCAGCAATGAATAGGCCGTGCGTTGTCTCAACCGATTGTCGCAGTTGCACATCGCGCAGGCTCTTGTAGTCGACCACACGGTCATCAGCGGGGTCGCTGATCTCAATCAGGCGTGCCATTGAGCAACCCAACGACCTCACCGATGACGATGATTGCTGGCGGTCGTACATCTTCCCTGGCGATCTCAGAGGCCAGGTCGGCGAGACTGCTGATCAGGCGTCGCTGCGTGCTCAACGAACCATCACAGACCACTGCCGCAGGCCTCGCAGGGTCTTGACCGCCGGCCAGCAGCGCAGCAGTGATCGCGGCGATATTGTCCACAGCCATCATCAACACCAGAGTCCCTGGCAGCCTGGCCACCAGTTCCCAGTCCACGAGCGACTCCGGATGCCTGGGCGGAAGATGCCCTGAGATCACCGTGAACTCGTGCGTGATCCCCCGGTGAGTGACGGGTATCCCTGCCAGAGCGGGTACGGCGAGCGGGCTACTGATCCCCGGGATCACAGTGACCGGCACACCCGCCGACTCACAGGCTTGGATCTCCTCAAACCCGCGGCCGAAGACGAAATTGTCGCCACCCTTGAGCCTGACCACCCGCTTGCCCTCAAGCGCACGTTGGACGATCACCTCGTTTATCTCAGCCTGTTGTGCTGATCGACCACGTGGCAACTTGGCCACATCGACTACTTCCACATGTGCCGGCAGGTCACCCAGCAACCCCTGCGGAGCCAATCTGTCAGCGACCACCACGTCAGCGCTGAGCAACGCCTTGCGCCCTGCCACCGTGATCAGGTCAGCATCCCCTGGACCGCCACCGACCAAGGTCACCCCGACCTGCCTGGCTCTCTGTCTGACCTGGAGACTTCCATCGTGCAACCCGGTGACGATGTCATCGCGCAGCGCTGCACTCCTTCGAGGATCACGCTCCCCCACCGAACTGGCCATGACCGCAACCGTGATGGCGGCATGAGTGCCAGTTGCTGGAGTTATTGCCGACGAGGAAGCTGCGTCGTCGCAACGCACACAGAAGATCCGGTGGCGCTCCGCGGCCTCGACAACGGACGCATTGACCTGGGGGGAGTCGGTGGCGGCAACGGCGTACCACGCACCTTCAAGATCCGAAGGATCAAAACCACGTTTCGTCCAGGTGATCTGACCGTTGAGGGCAAAACCCTCAACGGTCGGTGTGGCGGCTGGAGCGACGACCTCAATGTGGGCACCTGCCGCGAGGAGGGCGGGGATTCGTCTCTGGGTCACCCGCCCTGCACCCACGATGACTACGCGTCGATTCGCCAGACGTAAACCGACTGGATAGGTCAGAGGCTCTGTGCTCACGCATCTATTCTGGGTGTCTTCTCGAAGCAGTGGCTGCACAGCGACCACTCTTCGGACTAGGTTTGACACATGAGCATCGAACGCCCGGTTCATCCAGATCCATATTCACTGCTGCCGAAGGTCGCATCCTTCCGA
>JACJWW010000019.1 GCA_020636935.1 Nocardioidaceae bacterium | reverse complement strand
CCTTGAGCAAGTGCCGGTGATCGCCACTTCCGCCACCACTGGCGAAGGGCTCGACGAGGTGCGCGGACTCTTGACCAAGCAGGTTGCGGCCAAGAAGTCGATGCGTCAGCGGGTCGGCACTGAGGTGGTAGAAGCCGCCGATCGATTGGTCAAGGCCTCGGGTGCACCCGAGGCACACAAACTGCGCCGGATCGACCACACTGAGGTCGTAGACGCCATGGCTGATAGCGCAGGAGTGCCCCAGGTGGTGGCCGCAGTGAAGAAGGCCACTGAGATCAGGGCCCGACAAATGACGGGCTGGCCGCTGACCTCATGGTTGGCGCGTTTGCGCCCCGATCCGTTGAAGCGACTGCATCTCGACCTGAGTTCAGCAGACAAAGACATCGTGGCCTCAGCTCGATCCTCGATTCCGGCGGCAACCCAGGTGCAATCGGCGCGGGTGGAATCCGCCGTACGACAGCTAGCGGACCAGGCGAGTGAGGGCCTGACGTCTCCTTGGACCCGTGCGATTCGGGCGGCTTCTGTGCTCGGCTCAAGCGACCTGGCTGACCAACTGGATCGCGTGATCACCGACACCGATCTGGGCATGGCCAAGACGCCATTTTGGTGGCAGTTGGTGCGGGCCATGCAGTGGATCGCCTTGCTGGTCGCCCTTGGGGGTGCAGCTTGGCTGGGAGCCTTGGCCGTGATGGGATGGCTACAGCTACCCGAGCCCAACACTCCGACCTATCTAGGCCTGCCGATCCCGACCCTGATGTTGTTGGTGGGGGTGCTGCTGGGGGTCTTCATGGCGTTGGCCTCACGGGCCTTGGTGGCCGTAGGGGCAAACTCCAAGGCTGCAAAGGTGGATCGACTCCTGCGTGATGGTGTAGGTGAGGTGGCAGAGCAACTCGTCCTCGAGCCAATCGACGCCGAACTCGACGCCTATGAGGCCTTCTATGCAGGGTTGAAGTCCGCTCGCAAGGAGTGAGCCCCACACGTTGGGCCAGCTGAGCTTGCCCGTAGGCTCTGCAACCATGGCCGAATACGTGTTCACACTGCGCAATGTCCGCAAGGCTCATGGCGACAAGGTGGTGCTCGACAATGTCACTTTGTCATTTCTGCACGGAGCCAAGATTGGTGTCGTCGGGCCAAATGGCACCGGCAAGTCGACCCTCCTCAAGATCATGGCGGGCCTCGAGCAAGCCAGCAACGGTGACGCAATCCTCGACCCGGACGCGACCGTGGGGATGCTTCAGCAAGAGCCCCCGCTGACCGAGGGCAAGACGGTCCTGGAAAATGTCGAAGAGGCCGTGGGCGAGATCAAGACCAAGGTGGATCGGTTCAACAAGATCTCCGAAGAACTCGCCGACCCCGACGCCGACTACGACACCCTCCTTGCTGAGATGGGTGATCTGCAAACGGACCTCGACCATGCCAATGCTTGGGATCTCGACAGTCGGCTCGACCAGGCCATGGACGCGTTGCGATGCCCGCCTCCTGATGCTGTGGTTGACAATCTCTCGGGTGGCGAGCGACGACGCGTGGCTTTGTGCAAACTGCTCCTGCAACAACCGGACCTGCTATTGCTGGATGAGCCCACCAACCACCTCGATGCGGAGTCGGTGCAGTGGCTGGAAGGTCACTTGGCCAGTTATCCAGGCGCCGTCTTGGCCGTCACCCACGACCGCTACTTCCTGGACAATGTCGCCAGTTGGATCCTGGAGCTTGATCGCGGCAAGACCCACCCCTACGAAGGCAACTACTCCACTTACCTGGAGACCAAGAAGGATCGCCTCAAGATCGAGGGACAAAAAGACGCCAAGCGGGCCAAGATGCTCGAACGCGAGCTGGAATGGGTCCGCTCAAATCCGAAGGCCCGACAGGCCAAGAGCAAGGCCCGGTTGGCCCGCTATGAGGAGATGGCGGCCGAGGCAGACCGGATGAGGAAGATCGACACCGCCGAGATCAATATCCCCGCTGGTCCGCGGCTGGGTGATGTGGTCTTGGAAGCAACTGCACTCGCAAAGGGCTTTGAAGGTCGTAGCTTGATGAACGGACTCTCCTTCAAACTCCCTCGCGCTGGCATCGTGGGTGTGATCGGACCAAACGGTGTCGGCAAGACCACGCTCTTCCGGATGATCGTGGGGGAGGAGCAACCTGATTCGGGTGAGTTGAAGGTCGGGCAGACCGTGAAGGTCTCGTATGTCGACCAGAGCCGCGGGGGCATCGACCCCAACAAGAATGTCTGGGAAGTCGTCTCTGATGGACTCGACCACATCAAGGTGGCCAACTTCGAGATGCCCTCCAGGGCCTATGTTGCTTCCTTTGGTTTCAAGGGCCCCGACCAGCAGAAGAAGGCAGGAGTGCTCTCTGGTGGCGAACGCAACCGCTTGAACCTAGCCCTGACCCTGAAGATGGGCGGCAATCTCCTCCTGCTCGACGAGCCGACCAATGACCTCGACGTCGAGACCTTGGCTTCCTTGGAAGACGCCTTGTTGGAATTCCCCGGATGTGCCGTGATCACCTCTCACGACCGGTGGTTCCTGGACCGGACCGCGACCCACATCTTGGCTTGGGAAGGCACCGACGAAGAGCCCGACAAGTGGTTCTGGTTTGAGGGCAACTTCGCAGCATATGAGGCCAACAAGATCGAGCGCTTGGGCGCCGAGGCGGCCCGGCCGCATCGCGTGACCCACCGCCGACTCACCCGGGAGTGAGCCGGCAGTGGCATCAAAGGCAACTGCTCAGGACAAGCGCTCCATGATCATGGCCATGCCCTGACCGCCACCAACACACATGGTGATCAGGCCGGTCGACTTGTCGTGCCACTTCAGTGAGTTGAGCATGGTGTTTTGCAGGCGGGCGCCGGTCATGCCGAAGGGGTGACCCACAGCGATCGCGCCGCCATTGACGTTGAGGCGGTCGATGTCGATGCCAAGGTCTTGGTACGACGGCACGACCTGCGCTGCGAAGGCCTCGTTGATCTCGACCAGGTCGATGTCATCGATGGTCATGTTGGCATTCTTCAGTGCCTGGCGGGTGGCCTCGACCGGGCCCAGACCCATGATCTCGGGAGCCAATCCCGTCACGCCGGTCGAAACGATCCGAGCCAAGGGAGTCAAGCCGAGCTCCTTGGCCTTGGTGTCTGACATCAAGATCACGGCCGCAGCACCATCATTGAGGGCACAGCAGTTGCCGGCAGTGACGACTCCATCGGGTCGGAAGACTGGATTCAGTTTGGCCAATCCCTCGTAGGAGACGCCGGCACGAGGTCCGTCGTCTTGGGTGACCACAGTGCCATCGGGAGTGGTGACTGGCGTGATCTCGTTGGCCCAGAAACCAGCTTCAATGGCCTTCTCGGCAAGGTTTTGGGAGCGCACGCCGAACTCATCAAGTTCCTTGCGGTCGAGGCCACGGAGACGAGCAACATTTTCAGCGGTCTGGCCCATGGCGATGTAGATGTCAGGGATGTCGCCGTCCTGACGTGGATCATGCCAGTCCTTGCCACCCTTGGCGTATTCCTCGGTGCGCTGCTGTGCAGTGGCGAACTTGGGATTCTTGGTGTCAGGAATGTGGTCGGAAGTGCCGAACTTGAAGCGGGACACAGTCTCCACACCTGCGGAGATGAAGGCGTCGCCCTCGCCGGCCTTGATCGCGTGGAAGGCCATCCGGGTGGTTTGCACAGAGGACGAGCAATAGCGCGTGATCGTGGTGCCGGGGATCTCGTCGTAGCCCATCAGGGTTGAGACGATGCGGCCCATGTTGTTGCCCATTTCACCGCCGGGCAGGCCGCAACCGAGGATCAAGTCGTTGATCGTGCGGGGATCCAGTTCAGGGATCTTGTCAAGCGCGGCTTGGATGATCGTTGCAGATAGGTCATCTGCGCGGAAGTCCTTGAGCGACCCCTTGTTGGCGCGACCAATTGGGCTTCGTGCTGCGGAAACAATGACTGCCTCGGGCATGGGTTACTCCGGTTTCGCTAATCGTGCAGGACATCGTCCAGCCTAAGGCAGCATCAGCGATCAGCCGTAGTTGGGCTCTTCATCTGTGTTGATCATGAACCGGGCCGCGTGGGTGAGATAGTCCCAGAACTGGGCATCCTGCTCTGGGGTGAGGTCGGCCTCGTCCAGAGCCACTCGAAAGAGTTCCAGCCAGCGTTGAGCGCCACCTGGCGACACGGGGTACGGCGCATGGCGCATCCGAAGCCTAGGGTGCCCGCGGGTGTCGCTGTAGGTGGTGGGGCCGCCCCAGTACTGCTCGATGAAGGTGGCCAATCGTTCCTCAGCCGGGCCCAACTCCTCCTCGGGGTACATCGGTCTGAGCAATGGGTCGGTAGCCACGCCCTCGTAGAACTTGGCCACGATCCTTCTGATCGTGGCGCTGCCGCCGATTTCGTCGTAGAAGGTGCTCACCCCGGCATTGTCTCGCAGGCCATCAACGCAGCGAACGCAGGTAGTCGGAGGTGGTCTTGAGATTCTTGCGACCGAACTCCCAACTGACGCCAAGGCCGAGCAACAGGAGGCCGACGATGCCGATCCCGACCCAACGTGGGATGCCTTGTGCCCAAGGACCCAGATAGCGCAGGGCCATCAGGGCGGTGATCACAGCGCCCGCATAGAAGGGGGATGCAGTGCGAGTGAAGGCACCAATCAACAAGATGAGCACCCCGGCCGCAAAAAGGATCGCTCCGCGCCAGGTCAAAGGGTCGTCCAATGCCAGGATCAGCGAGGGCAGCAACCCGAGGATGAGGCCGGGGGCAAGGGCACGCAGGCTTCCTTGATCAGGTGAGCGGCGTAGCCGCCAAATCCCCGCGGCCAGGAGCATGGCGGCCAGCGGCAGCGAATAGCGCTCTGGCACGAAAGTGTCGTTGGCGACTTGTGACCACCATCCGAAGAGTCCGCCCACCACGCTGGCCCAAGCAAACGGCTCGCGATCTTGGTGGATCAGTGACACCAGCGCCAAGGTGCCGGCGAAGATGGTGATGGTCAGGCCATGGTGCTCCGACCAGAGGAAGAGACTGGCGCCGATGCCGAAAAGGATGCCGATCGACTCCAACACCAGCCGTTCGGGGTTTTGCCCCGACAACCGTGAGACCGGCTTTGCGGCCAGCAAGACAACAGCCGCCAAGATGGCGCAAGAGACACTCAGGAAATCAGTGTTCAGATCGACGGCAAACCATGTCCTGATCAAGATCCACATGGCCAGGATCGGGATCGCTGCCAGTGCGATCAGGGTCTCGGCTCGTCGCCCGGCTCGGGTGGCGGCCCCCCAATAGCCAGCCATGATCACAACCAGCATTGAGCTGAGGATTGCTGCCAAAGCATCATTGTCGAAAGTCGCGCTCAACCAGAGAATCGTCAGAGCAGCGGTGGTTGCCCCGCCCGGAAGTAGGCCCGTCAACTCGGGGCCGCAAGACCACGTGGTCAAGATCGCGCCGACCAAAAGCACGGTCAAGATGCCGGTGAATGCCCAAAGCGGCAGGCCGAGAGCCCCTGCGACACCGATCAGTGCCGTTGACATGGTCAGATATGTCAACGGGATGGATGCGATCAGGCCGTTGCGACGGGTGTGCTCGGGGAGGAGTCGATGGGCCGACAAGAGCAGCGCGCTCACGCTGATCCCGAGCAGCAACTGAGCCCACCATGCTTCTTCCAGGCCTCCGAACACCACTTTGGTCAGTGACTGGTCACTGCCTTGGTTGTCGATGATGCTGGCGCTGAAGGCCTCCAGGGCAAGGGAGAGGACCGCGGGGATGGCCCAGAGCGTGCCCGAGATGCTTCCGGCGCGTGACCAGACGCGTCCGCCGAGGGCGACCAGGATTGCGGAGGCGAGGATCATCAGGGCGATCCAGGTCGTGCGCTGGGTCGGGGTGGAATGGTCAGGGCCCAAGATGAGTAGTGACCAGGCCGAGAGACACATGCCCGCCGCAGCCACCCTGGCGGCGTACGGGAGTTTGGGCACGGTGGCGACCGCTGCGTACCCGCCAGCCAGCGCCAGAGGCCACCAGTCCAGGCTCGCCCACCAGTGCGCCTGGGTGTCCAGAGCCTCCAAGATGCCCACGCCAACGAGCCAGAACCAGTTTGCAATGACCAGGCCGGACAAGCCGAATCCGAAGATCTTGACTGGTCGCCAGGCAATGATTGCGAGGATCGCAAAGACCGGGATGACTATTGCGCTCATCAGCCCCGGGGTCTCGAAAGCGCGGATCCCGCTGACATTGCCGATGCAGAGCCCAATCAAGGCCGTGATCTGTACGCTGATGATCTGACCGGCAGGCTTCTTCGCCGACCAGATCCCAACGGCATAGGCCAAGCCGCTCATCAGCACCAAGAGCAGGGCAACAGACAGTTTGCGGCTGAGATGGAAGTCATCACCGAACAAGCCGGCCGCTCGGGCACCGAGGATGTCGATGATCACCATCCCGGTGACGATCACCCAGAAGGTCTCGGCTCCCCACCTGAGCTCTTTGTGGGTCAAGACAACCGCGCAGATGGTCATCAACAAGGTGACCAGCCCCAAGATCGCGGTGCGTCCACCGACCCCGAGTGAACCCCAGGCGACGGCGACAAACACGATTGCGGCGACCATCACACACAGCCCGCCCAAGGTCAGCAAGATGACCGGAACTGATGCGGAGGGCTTCTTGACCGGGCGCCGCATTGGCGGAGGCGGGGCAGTGCCGGTGGGAGTTGGCCTGGCTGGAGTTGCCGCGGGAACAGGTGCGGCAGCAGCCTGCAGTCTCAACTGATCGATGAGCTGATCAGCACGCTGCATTGTCTGCCATAGCTCAACGGCCGCAGGCCCCTGAAGTTGCAGGCCACAGGCAGGGCAGCGGGCGTCTCCTGACAGTATGCTGCGGCATTCGGGGCACAAGGTCGGGTCGATGAGTTTGCCCATGAAGACACCTAACCAGTCATCGGGTCCGTTCGGGTGGCTGGCTCGCGGTCTGTTGACCATTTGTGATCTCGATCTCCTCGTCATCAAAACGAGCCTTGATCCGTTGCCGCCAAGTACGTGCCACTCGGTCGTGGTCGGCCGGTGGAGTCTTCAGGGTCATTCGGATGACGACGCCTTGAGCTGACAGTGACTGAACTCCCCAGATCTCCGGTGCTTCCAAGATCACGCCCGCGAATGCTTCATCTCGATAGAGCTGATCGGCCACATCGTGGAGGATCTCCTGTACTCGGATCAGGTCTTCATGCTGACCGATGCCGATATCAAGCACAGTGCGGGTCCAGGTCTGGCTCTGATTGCCAACATTGAGGATTTCGCCGTTTCGGACATACCACACCGTGCCATTCACATCGCGCAGTCTGGTCACCCTCAGACCCACGTGCTCGACCGTGCCGGAAATGGCTCCAAGGCTGACCACATCGCCCACGCCGTACTGGTCTTCAAGCATCATCGCGATCCCGGACAGGAAGTCTTTGACCAGGCTCTGAGCTCCAAAACCAATCGCCACACCGACCACGCCGGCACTGGCCAAGATCGGTGCGACATTGACGCCCAGCTCGGCCAAGATCATCACCAGCGCAATGCCGAAGACCACGATTGAGACGATGCTTCCGGTCAAGGAACCCAAGCTCTTGACTCGGGCAGCACGTCGGTCATGTCGCAGATCTCCTGATGTCGCCTTGCCCCGATCGGCTGTGCGCAGGACGACCCGGTTGATCAGTTTGACCAACACCCATCGCGTGATGATCGCTCCAATGACGATGCCAGCGATCGTCAGTGGTCGACCGATCCACCATTCAGCTGCTTTGGAGAGTTGCGGGTTGCCGGTCAGCTCGTAGACCGTGGCGCAACTCCAACTCTGGCTCTCGGCACAAGCTCTTGGGATGTCGATGACTTGCAAGGGGAACATGCGTCCTGATTACGGGATCGAGAGGGTTTTTTCAACCTAGGAGACACTCCGATAGGGTTGGGGCACCAGTCGCATCTAGGAGAGCCGTTTCATGGACCGTAGCAAGAGCAGTGCCCTTCGTAACTTCTGCCGTGGAGGCGCCGTCGGCGCGTTCTTGCTCGTGCTGCTGAGTGGCGCCTTCTTCTCGACTGCCTCCGCGGACACCCCGGCAGGATGGGAAGAGGTCGAGCCGGTCTCGTTCTTGTCCTATTTCATGATCCTGATCGTGTGGCCCGTAGGGATTGCGTTGCTGCTCAGCCTCCTCACTGTGCTGCCGAGCTTGGCGCGACGCGACTCCACCAACTGACTCCTATGCTCGGGCGTCGTAGGCCTGAGCAGCGAGCGCCCGTTTCATGTCATCGAGGCCTTCGCCCACATATCGTTTGACCTGATCTGGGGCAGTGGTTGCAGCCAGCCAGTCGGTGATTGTGGCTACGTTGGTGTCAGAGGCCAACAATGACGGGAAGAGTGCCTCCAGAGCCACTGCCGCCTTGTGGGCGCCCAATCGATCCCATGCGTCGACGGCGGCGCCCAGATATTTGCTGAGATACGGCGTTAAGAGGTCTTCTTGACCTGCCCGGTGGAAGCTGGTGGCGATGCTGCGCGCGGTCTCATTGGGCGTTGTCGGATCCATCATTGCCTGCTGCCAAGCGGCTGCCTTGGCTTGTGCCGATGGTTGTGCTGCCCGGGCCGCAGCGGACTTCTCCGATCCGGTGATCGTTTGATCGCGGGCGCCCTCGGCGGCGATTTCGGCTTCGCCGAACCTGCCGGCACGAGCCAGCGCCGTGACCAGGCTCCATCTGAGCTCGGTGTCGATGACCAAGCCGTCGAGGGTCTGACTGCCGTCAAGCAACGCAGTCAAGTAGTCAAGGGATGAGTCGTCGCGTGCTGCTGCGGCGAAGGCGCGGGTGAAGGTGAGTTGGTGGTCGCTGCCAGCGTCTGCCTGACGCATCAACTGGCCAATTCCGAGCTCCCACTTGGCGCGGAGAGCATCGCGATGCTCGGGAGCGCTGTAGACATTGATCGCCGCACTCGCATATCCCGGCAATCGAGACAGGCCAAATGCATCTGTCTCCAAGCCCACATTGGCCAAGACCAGGTCGACGAAGTCGCCAGCTTTCATCTGGGCATCGCGGGTCATGTCCCAGGCCGCACCCCAGCACAACGCTCGGGCCAAGGAGTCATCAAGGCATCCGAGCCCATTGATCATGGTCGCCAAGGAGCGCTCGTCAAGCCGGATCTTGGTGTAGGCGAGGTCTTTGTCATTCAGCAGCAGCAGATCGGGTTGTTTTTCGCCCACCAACTCGGGCATTGCGGTGGCCGCGCCCTGGACGTCCACCTCAAGATAGCGTCGGCGGACGATCCGGCCGTCAGTCTCGTCGTACAGTCCGATACCCAAGCGGTGCCGACGCAGCGTCGGGTGGTCGGCCGCAGCGCTTTGGCGTACGACGAACTCCTTGAAGCTCCCGTCTGCGTCAAGGGTGAACTCGGGCGCCATGGTGTTGACCCCCGTCGTGCGCAACCACTCGTCAGCCCAGGACGTCAACTCGCGTCCTGAAGAGCGCTCCAGAGCGCCCAGCAGATCGGCGAACTCGGAGTTGGCGTATTCGTGTGCCTTGAAATATTCGCCGAGTCCCTTCAGGAAGTTCTCGATGCCCACCCAGGCGACCAGTTGCTTGAGGACGGATGCGCCCTTGGCATAGGTGATCCCATCGAAGTTGGCCTCTACTTGGTGCAGGTCGTAGTTGTCTGCGGCGATGGGGTGAGTGCTGGGCAGTTGATCCTGGCGCAGGGCCCAGTTCTTGCGAGCATTGGTGAATCCAGTCCAAGACTCGGTGAACTCGGTGGCCTCGACTGCCGCGTGATAACAGGCCCATTCGGCGAAGGATTCGTTGAGCCACAAGTCATCCCACCACTTCATCGTGACCAAGTCGCCGAACCACATGTGGGCCATTTCGTGCAGGATCACCGAAGTGCGGAATTCATAGAAGGCGCCATCTTGACGACTGCGGGGCAGATATTCGTCACGCAGGGTCACCGCGCCGGCATTCTCCATGGCGCCCATGTTGTATTCAGGGACGTAGAGCTGATCGTATTTCTCAAACGGATAGGGATAGTTGAAGGCTTCCTCGAAGAAGCCGAAGCCCTGCCTGGTGATCTTGACCAACTCATCTGAATCCAGGTGAGGCACCAAGGACTGGCGGCAATAGTGCCCCAACGGGATCGTGCCGTGCGTGCCGACGTATTCGTCCAGGACCTCGTGGTACTCCCCGGCGATGATCGCGGTGATATACGTCGACATTGGCCTGGTGGTCGGGAAGACCCAACGAGCTTTGTCGTCTGCTAGGGGCTCAGCTTCGGGAGTGGGCGCGTTGGAGATCACCTTCCAGTGACTCGGTGCAATCACCTCGAAGGAGAAGACGCTCTTGAGGTCGGGCTGCTCGAAGGTGGTGTACACCCGCCTGGCGTCTGGCACTTCGAACTGTGAATAGGTGTAGACCCGCTCGTCGACCGGGTCAACAAATCGGTGCAAGCCCTCGCCGGAGTGTGAATAGGCGCAGTCAGCGACCACAGTCAGGGAGTTCTGGGCCTTGAGGTCAGCCAGGGTGATCCGGGCGTCTGAGTAGACCAGCGCTGGGTCGAGGTCAACCCCATTGAAGGTAATCTGGTGAACCCGCTCGGCAATCAGGTCGGCGAAGGTGGCGCTACCTTCATGGTTGCATCGAAAGTCGATGGTGGTCGTGGAAGAGAAAGTCTCCGTGCCCGTGGTCAGATCAAGTTGGACCAGATAATGATCCACTGCCAACTTGGCGCTACGGGTGGCTGCTTCTTCGCGGGTGAGATTCATGCCGGGCATGGATCGCATCATCCCACCGATGGCCAATGTGCCGCTCAGGCGCATCGGATCTGACAAGATCGGCGCGTGACGATCGTGGCTGCGGCAGATGGCTCCGCCTTGGGCAATCCGGGTCCAACAGGTTGGGCCTGGTTTGTCGATGAAGGGTGTTGGAGGGCTGGGGGATTCGCCCACGGCACCAACAATATCGGCGAGTTGAGCGCCGTACTCGATCTGCTGCAGCAGACTGCGGCCACTGATGAAGCGCTGCACATCATCTGTGACTCGACCTATGTGATCAACACGATCACCAAGTGGATGGCTGGTTGGAAGCGCAAGGGTTGGCGCAAGGGCGATGGCAAGCCGGTGCTCAATCTGGAGATCATCAAGGCCCTCGATGAAGCCATGGTCGGACGCGAGGTGAGCTTCGAATGGGTCAAGGGGCACACCGGTCACCCACTCAACGAAGCCGCCGATCAACGCGCCAATGCTGCGGCCCAAGCCTTCAAGTCGGGTACGCCGCTCGCAACCGGGCCGGGCTTCGCTGCAGGCGGTGAGCATCCGCCCTTGGCTGAGCAGCCATCCCTGTGGGACGACGACTCGACCGTGCCAGAGCGTGACGAAGACCAGGTCGCCGCAGCCGCACTCGACTTGCTTGAAGCTTGGGGGAGGGGAGGTCGGTCTGACCCGGCGGACTTGCTGCATGGCGACTGGTCAGGGATTGACCACATGGGGCACCTGCGCCGCTCTGATGCCCTGACTGAGCCACCGTGGCCAGATTGTGATGACCTGAGCCCGGAAGTCATTCGGGTCGAACGTATTTCAGCCAATGTCATGTTTGTCGTGGCTCGCCTGCGAGGTGATCGGGAGTGTTTGGTCTCGTCATGGTGGCAAGCGGGTAGAGATGGGCGTTGGCGGGCGAAATTCCTTCAGGTCACAGCCCGATCATGACGAACTGCTCCGTCGAGAAATCAGGTGTGCTGATCGCCTTGGCTTTGCTCATCACGATCCTTGCCGGCTGCTCGCCTGATCCTCCAAACAGCGGGCCTGATCCCACTCCGAGCACTGATACGTCGTCAGCACAGACTTCGCCGCCGATGGATGCGTCAGTTGGGCAAGTGCTGAGCGACAACACTCCGTTCGGATCGCCGCCGAAATGGGTCTTCCAGGGGAAAGGAGGCTGGTCCATCGACCACATGGACGGATCCACCAGCCAGATGACTCAAGCGGACACCGGGTGCCATCTGACCCTGCAGGCCAGAAGCCACCAAGACGGCTCTCAATCCGACGAAGAGGCCAGTAGGGCCGAGGTCGAGCGAGTCCTGGCCGAGATGAGAGCTCGGTTCGCCGGGGTGGCGGTCAAGGACCATTCGTTGTTGACCCTGCGGACTCTCCCAACATCGAAGGACCCAAATACCGCGGTTGAGTTCGTCAGGACCCAGATCGACTACTCCCATGCGGCCGGGCCCAAGGAGTGGGTCATCGTGCTGGCGGTGCGGGCATTCGTGGCTGATCGAGTGATCCTCGAGCTCGGATACTCGTGCCCTAGAGACATGCTAGGCACGCGCAAGGAAGTCGATGCTCTGCTCAAAGCCACGGCACGGATCAACTCCGAGTGACCCGCATCTGACAAAGTGGCCCCATGGATTCTGCTTCACAGACCGACCAAGTTGACTTCTGGTTTGACCCCAAGTGCCCTTTCGCCTGGCTCACGTCCCGGTGGATCCTGGAGGTGGAGAAGGTCAGAGATGTCAAGGTCAAGTGGCATCTGATGAGCCTGATCTACCTCAACCAGGACAAGGACATCGACCCCGACTATCGCGCCATGCTGTCAGACGGCTGGCTGTGCCTGAGGGTGCTTCAAGCGGCCCGTGAATTGCATGGCGCTGAGACGACCCTGCCGCTCTACACGGCGTTGGGCGAACGCATCCACCTACGTCAAGAACCCATCGGGCGCACCCTGATTGAAGGGGCCCTCGCCGACGCCAGCCTGCCCACGGACCTGGTCGCGGCGATGGACGATTCGTCATACGACGCTGCGATCATCGAGTCCCACCATCGCGGGATGGATCCGGTCGGTGAAGACGTCGGCACCCCGACCATTCATGTCAACGGGGTGGCCTTCTTCGGCCCGGTGATCACCAAGGCCCCCAGAGGCGAAGTCGCTGGTCAGATGTGGGACGGAGCAAAGCTGCTGGCCGGTTATCCGTATTTCTTCGAGCTCAAGCGCAGCCGCACTGCAGCGCTCGACTTCTCCTGACCCAAACACTTCACACCCTAGGATTCAGTGCATGAGCAAAGTCTTGTCCGCTGTCGCTTGGCCTTATGCCAACGGGCCCCGCCACATCGGCCACGTGGCCGGATTCGGCGTACCCTCCGATGTGTTCAGCCGCTACATGCGGATGGCTGGTCATGATGTCTTGATGGTTTCGGGCACCGACGAGCACGGTACGCCGATCCTGATCGCGGCAGACGAAGCCGGCATCACCCCCCAGCAGCTCGCTGATCGCAATCACCGGATCATCGCTGAGGATCTCACCGCGCTCGGGGTGTCCTATGACCTCTACACCCGCACCACCACACGCAATCACATTGCGGTGGTGCAGGAGATGTTCAAGGGGGTCTACGAGAACGGCTATTTCATCGAACAGACCACCTACGGTGCGATCAGCCCGTCGACTGGGCGCACCCTCCCGGATCGCTATATCGAGGGCACTTGCCCGCTGTGTGGCGCTGAGGGTGCTCGCGGTGATCAGTGTGACAACTGCGGAAACCAGTTGGATCCAAGTGACCTGGTCAACCCCCGGTCGAAGATCAACGGTGAGACGCCGGAGTTCATCGAGACCCAGCACTTCTTCTTGGATTTGCCGGCTCTGGCCGAGGCGATTGGTGCTTGGCTTGATGAGCGTGAAGCGACCGGTCTGTGGCGTCCCAATGTGATCCGCTTCAGCCAAAACATCTTGAAGGAGATCCGCCCGAGGGCGATGACCCGGGATATCGACTGGGGCATTCCGGTCCCGCTTGATGGCTGGCGCGACAATCCACACAAGAAGCTCTATGTCTGGTTTGACGCCGTGATTGGCTATCTGAGCGCGAGCATTGAGTGGGCCCGCCGCAGCGGGGACGACGACGCTTGGCGCGAGTGGTGGAATGACCCTGAGGCCTTGTCCTATTACTTCATGGGCAAGGACAACATCACCTTCCACAGCCAGATCTGGCCCGGGGAGTTGCTGGGCTACAACGGTCGGGGAGCCAAGGGAGGCAGCCGACACGCCTTTGGTGAACTCAACCTGCCCACAGAGGTGGTGTCCAGCGAGTTCTTGACCATGGAGGGCAAGAAGTTCTCTTCCTCACAGCGAGTGGTCATCTATGTCCGCGACCTGCTCAGCCGCTATCAAGCAGATGCCTTCCGCTATTTCGTGGCCGCTGCGGGGCCCGAAAATCAGGACTCTGACTTCACCTGGGCTGAGTTCGTGCGTCGTACCAATGACGAGCTCGTCGCCGGCTGGGGCAATCTCGTCAATCGCACGGCCACTTTGGTGGCGAAGAATTTCGGTGAGATCCCACCTGCAGCGGAGTTGGAGCCGGCTGATCAGGAGATCCTCGATCTGGTGGAAGCTGCTTTCACCACGGTGGGGGAGTCCATTGCGCGACATAGGCAGAAGGCAGCCATCTCTGAAGCCATGAGGGCTGTGGGTGAAGTCAACCGCTATGTCTCAGAGACCGAGCCCTGGAAGATCAAGGATGACTCGCAGCGACTGGGCACGGTGTTGCACGTGATGACCCAGTGTGTGCTCGACCTCAACCTGATCCTGGCGCCGTTCTTGCCCTTCTCAGCCAATCAGGTAAGTGCCATTTTTGGTGGCACGACTCAAGTTGCACCGCTCCCGGTGCTGCAAGAGGTCGATTGCCTTGATGGTGGAAACTCCTATCCAATCATCACCGGTGACTACAGCGAAGTGCCCGCGTGGGGGCGCAGTCAGATAGTGGCCGGCATTCCCGTGGCCAAGCCAGCGCCGGTGTTCACGAAGTTGGATCCCGCAGTGGTCGAGGAAGAGTTGGCCAGGCTGGAGGCCTGATGCAGGAGTCAGAGTTGCCGGCCGACGCCCCACCCAGCCGTACGGCGTACGGCGCAGCGGTGCACCGCGCGCTCCACCAAGACCTCGACGGCGGGCTGATCTTCAGTGACCCGCTGGCGTGGCAGGTCCTTGGTGTCGATGTGGCTGAGCGGGAGCGACTCGTGGAGCAGGCCCGGGAGCAGGATCGACCGACCTTGCGGACCTTCATCGCAATGCGACACCGTTTTGGTGATGAGGCCGTCGCCCAGGCCGTGCTTCGCGGAGTTGATCAAGTGCTCGTGCTGGGCGCTGGCCTGGACACCTTCGGGCTGCGCAATGCGGCGCCCGGTCGTGCGGTCTTCGAGTTGGACTTGCCACAGATGAGTGCCTGGAAGCAGTCAATGCTCAGTGCAGCCGAGATACCGATCCCGGACTCGTTGCATTTCGTGGCTGGTGACCTTGCGCGTGATGACTGGCTGCAACTGCTCGCCGAGTCAGGTTTGAGCAAGAGGGCCACTACCGTCTTGTGGTTCGGAGTCTCGCCATACTTGGCGGCCCCGGCGGTCAAGTCCACGTTGGCGAAATTGTCGACCATCCCTGGGGTTGAAGTCGTCTTCGACTATGCAACCACCGATGCAGGACTATCGGGTGAAGCCAAGGAGTTGCGTGATCGGCTCGGCAACCGAGTGGCTGCCCTTGGGGAGCCATTTAGATCGTCATGGGGGCCTGATGAGATGGCCGCACTCCTGCGTGACCTCGGCTTTGATGAGATCGAAGATCTGGGGCCTCGGGAGCTGGCTTCTCGCTACCTGCGCCGACCTGGTCTGCGCGCCGCAGGTGGCGGGGGCGGACACCTGGTCAGGGCTCGTCGTACCCGGTGGGGTGAGTGACCCCGGATCTGGATCGGTAACCTGCGTGCATGCGCGTTCATCTGGGCACCGACCATGCCGGACTCGAGTTGAAGGATCACCTGATCGTTTGGCTGCAGTCGCTTGGGCATGAGCCCGTCGATCACGGTGCCTTCGAATACGACGCGCTCGATGACTATCCGGTCTTCTGTTTGCGAGCTGCCCTTGGCGTGGCCGACGAGCCTGGCAGTCTGGGCATCGTGATCGGTGGATCTGGCAACGGAGAGCAGATGGCCGCCAACAAGGTCCATGGGGTGCGAGCGGCACTGGTGTGGAATGCCGATACTGCGCGCCTTGCTCGCGAGCACAATGACGCCAATGTGATCTCGGTCGGCGGCCGCCAGCACACGATCGAAGAGATGACCGCCTTCATCAAGATCTTCTTGGAGACTCCGTTCACCGGCGAAGATCGCCATGTACGACGAATCACCATGCTGGGCGATTATGAGTCGACGCAGCAGTTGCCACCCCTGCCAGACTCGGCCCGAGGTCATTCACCGGATGCCTGAAGGGCACGTACTTCTACGGCTGGCCAACGAAATCACTGCGACCTTCGCCGGGCAGCCGGTGCGGGTTTCGAGTCCCCAAGGGAAGTTCGCAACAGCAGCTCAACTTCTGGACGGTCGGGAGCTGGTGGGGGCCGAATCTGCCGGAAAGCATTTGTTCATCAACTTCGGTCGTGGCGACCTGATCCACATCCACTTGGGCCTGATCGGGCGGTTGGACTTCGCTCCCCTTGCCGAACCGATCGGTCAGGTGCGGCTTCGGATTGACAACGGGGTCACCTCAGCCGACCTGCGTGGGGCCACGACTTGTCGTTTGATCACTGAGCCTGAGCGAGCTGAAATCCTGGCCCGTCTTGGGCCAGATCCATTGCGAGTCGACTCGGTGCCCGACTCGGCTTGGACTCGGATTCGGACGAGCAATCGCCCAATCGGCGAGTTGTTGATGGATCAATCAGTTGTGTCTGGTGTCGGAAATGTCTATCGGGCCGAAGTCTTGTTCCGACAACGGATCCACCCACTACGGCCGGGCAAGCTGTTGAGGCGCAAGCAGTTTCAGGCCATCTGGGAAGACCTGGTGGGCTTGATGCAGGAAGGGGTGCGGCTGGGCAGGATTGACACGGTGCTCCCCGAGCACACTCCAGAGTCCATGGGGCGCGATCCTCGGGTCGATGATCACGGTGGCGAGGTCTATGTTTATCGCCGAGCGGGGCTGGAATGTTTCCGGTGCGGCAGCATCGTCAAGACAGAGAACTTGGCGGGCCGCAACAGCTTTTGGTGTCCCAACTGTCAGCGCAAGCGGTCCAGTTGGCAGGGCTGAATTGGGTTCGGGTGCTGCGCTGTGGCACGATATCCCGTGCTTGTCCATGTGGGCAGGCAGGCGGATGTAGCTCAATGGTAGAGCCTCAGTCTTCCAAACTGATTACGCGGGTTCGATTCCCGTCATCCGCTCAAAGTGCCCTGAATCGGGCACTTTACGGGGCGTAGCGTAGTGGCTAGCGCGCCTGCTTTGGGAGCAGGAGACCGCAGGTTCGAGTCCTGTCGCCCCGACCCAACGCTTGTTGGCATCCCATGATCAAGGAGTACGTCTGTGAAGAGCGCCGTCGAGACGCTGAGTCCCACCCGCGCCAAGATGACCGTTGAGGTGCCTGCCGAGGACCTCAAGCCGAGCTTTGATGCCGCCTACAAGGCGATTGCCAAGCAGGTGAACATCCCCGGCTTCCGCAAGGGCAAGGTGCCCCCGGCGGTCATCGATCGACAGGTCGGTCGTGGAGCCGTCGTCGACCAGGCGATCAATGAAGCGCTGCCGAATCTCTACGTGCAGGCGCTCCAGGACAACGACCTGCTGCCGATTGGTCAACCCGAGATCGAGGTGACCAAACTCGACGAAGACGGTGCCTTGGAGTTCACCGCAACGGTCGACGTACGTCCGGAGATCAAGGTGCCGGCCCACGACGCGATGACCGTGGAAGTAGCCAATGCCGAGGTCACCGAGGCTGATGTCGACGAACAACTCGAGCACCTGCGCGGGCGCTTCGCCACCTTCAAGGAAGTTGATCGCGCGGCAGCCGCAGATGATGATCTCCTGATTGATCTGCTTGCCTCACAAGACGGTGAGACCGTGGAGGGCGGCGAGGCCAGCAACCAGTCCTATGTCGTGGGGGCCGGTTTCGGCCTCGACGGGCTCGATGAAGCTGTCACCGGGCTCAAGGCCGGAGAAGAGGCCGATTTCACCTCCGAACTGGCCGGTGGCGCCATGGCCGGCGAGAGTGTTGACATCCACGTCAAGGTCAATGCGGTGCGTGAGCGCGAATTGCCTGAGGTCGATGACGAGTTTGCTCAGTTGGCCTCCGAGTTCGACACCGTTGCCGAGTTGCGTGCCGACATCGAGACCAGGCTGGCTGGCGGCAAGCGTCTGGAGCAGGCCGCTGAAGCCCGTGACGCCGTACTCGAGCAGTTGCTTGACGAAGTCGAGATTCCGCTGCCTGAAGAGTTGGTGAGTGCTGAGCTGGCTGGCCGCAAGCAGGAGTTGGAGCAACAGGTCGCCATGTCGGGTATGACCATGGAGCAATTCCTTGACGACCAGGAGCAGACCATCGATGAGTTCGATGCTGAGCTTGAAAAGCGCGTCCGCGACAGCATTGCCTCACAGTTCTTGCTCGATCAACTGGTCAAGGATGGCGAGATTGAGGTTTCCCAGGAGGAGTTGACCCAGCACCTGATGCGTCGCTCCCAGCAGTCCGGCCAGAATCCCCAAGAGTTCATCCAGCACATGATCGAGCACAACCATCTGCCTGACATGGCTGCTGAGGTCGCACGTGGCAAGGCATTGGCCTCTGTCGTTGAGACCGTGACGGTCAAGGATGCAGCGGGCAATCCTGTGGACTTGGCCAATCTCAAGGCAGATGGGTCGATTGGGGAGCCTGAGGCAGCGGAGTCGCAGGAGTAGGCCCAGCCCTCCTTCTGCTGTTGGCGAACACCACCCATTTTGGCGTGGAATTGTCGCCCGCTGCGTCTAACGTCGTGCAGGTGACTGCGAACTACACAGCTCCCCAGATGAATGGCGGGCCGGTTGGCTACGGCCTCGACGACCACATCTATCAACGACTCCTGCGTGAGCGGATCGTGTTCTTGGGATCAGAAGTGCGTGACCAAAACGCCAACGCCATCTGCGCCCAACTCCTGCTGCTCTCGGCTGAAGACCCTGACGCCGACATCTTCTTGCACATCAACAGTCCGGGTGGTTCGGTCGACTCCGGCATGGCCATCTACGACACGATGAACTACATCCCAAATGATGTGGCAACGGTTGCGATGGGCTTGGCAGCCTCAATGGGGCAGTTCCTGTTGTGCGCGGGCGCGCCGGGCAAGCGCTATGCACTTCCTCACGCGCGCATCATGATGCATCAGCCATCGGGCGGCATGGGGGGGTCGGCTTCGGACATCAAGATCCAGGCACAGCAGTCCTTGCACATCAAGAAGGTGCTCTTCGAGCTCATCTCCGAGCACACGGGCCAGTCGCTTGACCAGGTGGAGCAAGATGCCGACCGAGATCGCTGGTTCACTGCCGCGCAGGCCAAGGAATACGGCTTCATCGATCACGTGATCACCAGCGCCCGCGAGGCCGCCGACCAAGGGCGCCCTGCCCACAAGAAGGACTGAACATGAACTACTACATCCCGCAGTGGGAAGAGCGCACCTCCTATGGCATCCGTCGGATCGATCCCTATGCCAAGCTCTTTGAGGATCGGATCATCTTCCTCGGTACCCCGATCAGCGACGACATCGCCAATGCAGTGATGGCGCAATTGCTGTGCCTGGAGTCCATGGACCCCTCGCGTGACATCCAGATCTATATCAACTCCCCAGGTGGCTCCTTTACCGCGATGACAGCCATCTACGACACGATGAACTTCATCCAGCCAGATGTGCAGACGGTTTGTCTGGGGCAGGCGGCTTCAGCCGCGGCCATCCTGCTCGCGGCAGGTGCGCCGGGCAAGAGGTTGGCGCTGCCCAACAGTCGGATCCTGATCCATCAGCCTTACACCGAAGGCACCTATGGGCAGTCCTCGGACATCGAGATCCAGGCAAATGAGATCTTGCGGATGCGGGAGTTGCTGGAGAAGATGATCGCCGACCATTCAGGGCGTTCGATCGAAGAGGTCAGCCGCGACATCGAACGCGACAAGATCCTCACCGCCGAGCAAGCAGTTGAATATGGCCTCCTAGATGCCATCCTCGAGTCGCGCAAGGCGGTCGCGGCAGTCTGACGAGTCCGGGCACCTGACTGACCCAGCACGTGGTGTCGTGTCAACAGCAGCGAAATCCATGATTGCGGGGTACGGTCAGGTGAAACAGGCGATTGAAAATCCTTCGACACAGAAAGGAGTAGCTGTCCGTGGCGAGAATCGGTGACGGAGGCGACCTCCTCAAATGTTCCTTTTGCGGGAAGAGTCAAAAGCAAGTCAAGAAGTTGATTGCTGGCCCAGGTGTCTACATCTGTGACGAATGCATTGACCTGTGCAATGAGATCATTGAGGAGGAGCTCAACGAAAACGAAGAGGTCTCCCTCGATGAGCTGCCCAAGCCTCGGGAGATCTTCGACTTCCTCAACTCCTATGTGATTGGGCAGTCCACCGCCAAGAAGTCGCTCGCGGTCGCGGTCTACAACCACTACAAGCGCGTCCAAGCAGGTGTCAGCGGCAGTGCTTCCACCTCGAAGGGGCGAGACGAAGGTGTCGAGGTCGCCAAGTCCAATATCTTGTTGATCGGCCCGACCGGGTGCGGCAAGACCTATCTGGCCCAGACTCTGGCCAGGATGTTGAATGTGCCCTTCGCGATGGCCGATGCCACTGCGCTCACTGAGGCAGGCTATGTCGGCGAGGATGTCGAGAACATCCTCTTGAAGCTGATCCAGGCAGCTGACTACGACGTCAAGCGCGCAGAGACCGGCATCATCTATATCGATGAGATCGACAAGGTCGCGCGCAAGGCCGAGAACCCATCGATCACCAGGGATGTCTCCGGTGAGGGAGTGCAGCAGGCGCTGCTCAAGATCCTTGAAGGCACCCAAGCCTCAGTGCCACCTCAAGGTGGTCGCAAGCATCCGCATCAGGAATTCATCCAGATCGACACCACCAATGTGTTGTTCGTGGTTGGCGGTGCCTTTGCCGGTTTGGAACACATCGTGGAGCAGCGGATCGGCAAGAAGACCCTGGGCTTCACCGCTGAGGTGCAAGAGTCCGCCGATGCTGATGCCGATGAGATGTTCAGCAAGGTCAGACCAGAAGATCTGGTGAAGTTCGGCTTGATCCCCGAGTTCATCGGGCGGCTTCCTTTGATCGCCAGCGTCAACAAGCTCGATCGCGAAGCGTTGATTCAGATCCTCACCGAGCCCAAGAATGCTTTGGTCAAGCAATACCAGCGTCTTTTCGAGCTTGACGACATTGAGCTGGAGTTCACAGCAGAGTCCATCGAGGCCATCGCCGAGAAGGCTCTGGATCGAGGTACCGGCGCCCGCGGCCTGCGGGCCATCATCGAGGAAGCACTCCTGAATGTGATGTATGACGTGCCCTCGCAGCCAGACGTCGCCAAGGTGATCGTGTCCCGCGAGACGGTGTCCGAAGGGGCTTCTCCGATCTTGGAGAGTCGGCAGCCGAAGAAGAAGAGCGCTTAAGCGCGCGGCTTCTTCACCGGCGGCTCACCCAGGGTTGCCCTGACCTCAATCGGTCCTTCGGCTTCGACCAACTCCCACTCTCCGGTGATCGTGCCGACCGCATTCAGATCATCGGCGGCGCTCTTGACAGCGTCCAAGACTGCAGCAGAGGCGCTCACCTTGATGGCTACAACGGGGGTGCGCTGCGTCACCTTTGCGGTCGACTTGGCGCCACGGATGCCGGCCAGTACTTCGCCAACAGCGGTAAGGATGGCCGGGTCAGTGGCTGCGGCCGCGCCCAGGGAGGTCGCCAGCGGCCACTCCTGCTGATGCACCGATCCTTCCCAGACCCAAGACCAAGCTTCTTCAGTGGCATAGGGGAGGAAGGGGGCCAGCAGGCGCAACACGTTGTGCAGGGAGATCGCCAGCGCAGCCTTGGCCGATGCCGCTCCGAGCGGATCGTCGCCGTATGCGCGCTCCTTCACCAGCTCGACATAGTCATCACAGAAGTCCCAGAAGAATTTCTCGGTGACCTCCAGGGCGCTGGTGTAGTCGTAGGCATCGAACGCTGCAGTTGCGTCATTGATGGTGTTGGCCAGGCGACCCATCAACGCGCAATCGACACGGTGGGCCACGTCTGCCGGATCCAGGCTGCGGGCTCCGACATTGCCGAGCGCGAATTTGGCCACGTTGAGCACCTTGAGGGCCAGTCTGCGACCGACCTTCATTTGCGTCTCATCGAAGGGCGAGTCAAGACCAGAGCGGGCGATTGCTGCTCGCCAACGCACCGCATCGGCGCCGAACTTGTCCAGGATCTCTGTGGGCACGACCACATTGCCCTTGGACTTGCTCATCTTCTTGCGATCTGGATCCACGATGAAGCCGGAGATCATCGCATGAGTCCAGGGCACGGTGTTGTCTTCGAAGTTGGCGCGTACGACGCGGCTGAACAACCAGGTGCGGATGATGTCATGCGCGTGAGTGCACAGATCCATCGGATAAACACGCTGCCACAGGTCGGGGTCGGTCTCCCAACCCCCAGCGATGTGCGGGGTCAGTGATGAGGTTGCCCAGGTGTCCATCACGTCAGGATCGCCGATGAAGCCCTTGGGTTGGCCTCGTTGAGCTTCGTCGTACCCCTTTGGCGCATCACTTGACGGATCGACCGGAAGCTCAGCTTGTGAGGGCAGGATCGGGTGATCGTAGTCGGGTTCGCCTTCATCATCGAGTGCGTACCAGACCGGGAACGGGATCCCGAAGAATCGCTGGCGTGAGATCAACCAGTCACCGTTGAGGCCCCCGACCCAGTTGTCATAGCGATGCAACATGTGGGTGGGGATCCAGGTGATCTCATCACCACGGCGGATCAGTGCCTGGCGAAGTTGCTCGTCACGACCGCCGTTCTTGATGTACCACTGGCGGGTCGAGACGATTTCCAAGGGCTTGTCGCCCTTTTCATAGAAGTTGGTCATCCGCTGGGTCGGGGTGGGGTCACCAGCTAGATCGCCGGACTCCCGGAGCAGGTTGACCATCGCCTCTCGTGCAGAGAAGGTGGTCTTGCCTGCGAGCTGGTCGTATGCCCCCGTGGTTGCCTCATTGCTCAGCCAATCGGGGCGCTCACGGTGCAACCTTCCATCGCGCCCGATCACGGTCCGCACCGGTAGGTTGAGTTCGCGCCACCATTGCACATCGGTGAGGTCACCGAAGGTACAACACATGGCGATCCCCGCGCCCTTGTCGGGCTCGGCAGCCTCGTGCGCCAAGACCGGCACCTCCACGCCGAAAACCGGGCTGGTCACAGTGTGGCCGAAGAGCGACTGGTAGCGCTCATCATCGGGGTGGGCAATCAGGGCAACGACGGCAGGGATGAGTTCGGGGCGAGTGGTCTCGATATGGACCGGCTCTCCGTCAGGCTTGTGGAAGGCGACCTTGTGATAGGCACCGGGGTACTCCCGGGCCTCCAACTCTGCTTGGGCCACGGCGGTCTGGAAGGTGATATCCCATAGCGTGGGGGCTTCTTGGAGGTAGGCCTCGCCTCGAGCGAGATTGCGCAGGAACGCAGTCTGGCTGACCTTGCGGGACTTGTCGCCAATCGTGGTGTAGGTCTGGGTCCAATCGACTGAGAGGCCGAGCGTGCGCCACAGGGCTTCGAAGGCCTTCTCGTCTTCTTCGACGAGTTGTTCGCACAACTCGATGAAGTTCGGCCGGCTGATTGCGATCTGCTTCTTGGGGTCCGGCTTGGTCGGCGGGGTGAAGTCCGGATCGTAATGCAGGGAGGGGTCGCACCTGACGCCGAAATAGTTCTGCACCCTCCGCTCGGTTGGCAGGCCGTTGTCATCCCATCCCATCGGATAGAAGACGCTCTTGCCAGTCATCCGCTGGTAACGGGCGATCAGATCCGTGTGGGTGTAAGAGAAGACATGGCCTACGTGCAGGCTGCCGCTGACCGTCGGCGGAGGGGTGTCGATCGAGTAGACCTCGGCGCGTGACTTGGTGCGGTCGAAGCGATAGGTGTCATTGGCCTTCCAGATGGCCGACCACTTGCCCTCCAAGCCCTCAAGAGCCGGCCGCTCAGGTACGCCGCCTGGTGTCGTCGATGGGCTCGCTCCGGTTGGGTCAGGTGCGCTGGTGGTCATGGGCCTAGATGCTACGGAACCTTGCGTCTGCTCACCAAACGAGGACCGGCTTGATCACCTTGCCGCTCTCAGCATCTGCAATCGCCTCGTTGATCTGGGCGACCGGGTAGGCGGTGATCAAGTCATCGACCATGAACTCCCCGGCTGCAGCCATCCTGAGTAGTTCGGGGATGGTCTGATGCGGGTCAGAATCGCCCATGATTGCCCCGACGATCTGCTTGCCATTCATCATCACGTCGACGGCATCGAGCTCAGCAGTCGCGTCGCCCAGGGCAAGGATCACAGCGGTGCCTTTGATTGCCAGGGCCTGCACCATCTGCTTCACAACAGCAGTCTTGCCAGTGGTGTCGATGGCGAAATTTGCTCCGTGTCCGTTGGTGAGTTCCTTGATCTGCGCCACGAGGTCTTCTGACTCTGCAGGGTTGATCGCGGTGGCTCCGAGCCGAACAGCCGCTTCGAGACGACTGGCTTGCAAGTCGACGGCGAAGGTCTGGTAGCGGCCGCGAGCAGCCGCAAGGGCTGCCAACCCGACCGCACCCACGCCGTACACCACCAGAGTGTCGGTGTCACTGCCGCGCTTGGGGTCCAAGATGTTCAAGACAGTCCCGGCTCCAGTCATGAATGAGCAGCCATAGGGTCCGAGTCTGCTCAGGTCGGTGCCGGGCGCGACCTTGACTGCATTGCGCTCGGTGGCCAGGGCATATGCCGAGAAGCTGGATTGACCGAGGAATTGCCCGTGCAGTGGTGCCTCATCCATCGTGTAGGTGGTCGAGCCATCCATCCGGAAGCCCATGTAGTTGAGGATCAGGGTGTTCTCGCAGTAGCCCGGACCCTTGCTGGTGCAGTTGGCACACTGCCCACAGGCATCCAGCGACAAGATCACCGGATCACCGACGGCTACCTTGGTCACCGCGGAGCCGACCTGCTCGACGATGCCAGCACCTTCGTGACCCAACACCCTGGGGAACATGTCTGCAGGCAAGGTGTCGCGCACGGAGATGTCGGTATGACAGATGCCGGTGGAGACCATCTTGACGATGATCTCGTCAGGTCTGGGATCGTCAAGTTGCACGTCTCTGAAGTTGAACGCTGCACCGGGCTCGGTGACTACTGCTGCCTGGGTGATCATCTGGCCTCCTGTGGGATGAGGGCACTCTATAGACTCTTCGGCAATGTCTGAATATCCCGACGGTGCCCGACCGGCAGTCACCTTTGCCGAAGCTGAGGACGCACTGCTCTCCCGGTGGCCCGAACACCGCCTTGATCCGACCTTGGATCGGATTGTTGAGTTCGTGCAATTGCTCGGTGAGCCGCAGAGGAATTACCCAGTGATCCACCTGACCGGAACCAACGGCAAGACCTCGACCGCGAGGATGATCGAGAGCCTGCTGATCTCAGTGGGGCTGCGTACCGGACGGTTCACGAGCCCGCATCTGCAATCGATGAATGAACGCATCGTGATCGATGGCCAGCCAATTGACGAGCAGGCATTCGTCGACGCCTTCAATGACATTGCTCCGTTCACCCACATGGTCGACGCGAGCAATGCACATCCGTTGTCGTTTTTTGAAACCATCGTCGCGATGGCCTACGCGGCCTTCTCCGATGCGCCAGTCGACGTGGCCGTGGTTGAGGTTGGCATGGGTGGAGCCTGGGATGCGACCAATATTGCCGACGGCCAGGTAGCCGTACTGACTCCAATCGCAGTCGATCATGCCGCCTATCTGGGGTCTGATCCGGTCACCATCGCCCGTGAGAAGGTCGGCATCATCAAGCCCGGGGCTGAAGTCATCTCGGCAGCCCAATTGCCCGAAGTTCTAGATGTCATTGCTGAGCGTTGTACTGAGGTCGGCGCCACCCTCCGAGTCGAGGGCATCGACTTTCGGGTGGAGTCTCGGGTCGCGGCTGTGGGTGGCCAAGTGCTCGAGATCGCTGGTCCGTGGGGGCACTACTCCGATCTCTTCCTTCCGTTGTACGGCGCTCACCAAGCACAAAACGTCTCCCTGGCGCTTGCTGCGGTCGAGGCCTTCCTCGGTGGGCAGGCTCTCGGTGAGCAGGTCGTGTCCGAGGGATTTGCGGAGATGACCTCGCCCGGCAGGTTGGAGATCGTGCGACGATCACCCACGATCGTCTTGGATGCCGCCCACAATCCACACGGCGCCACGGCCGTGGTCGACGCATTGAGTGACTCGTTCTCATTCTCGCCACTGATCGGAGTGATCGGTGTGATGGGCGACAAGGATGTTGAGGGTCTTCTAGCAGCATTTGAGCCGGTTTTCGCCCATGTCGTTTGCACCCAGAACTCAACCGCACGCGCACTGCCGGCCACCGAGTTGGCTGAGATTGCTCGGGGGATCTTCGGCGGTGACCGAGTGGCGGTCGCTACCAACCTTGTTGATGCGATTGACCAGGCCACGACATTGGCTGAGGCGGGCGGTGTCTTCGGTGAGGGCCTGGGCTCCGGGGGAGTGTTGGTGACCGGCTCCGTGATCACGGTCGGTGAGGCGCGGGCCTTGATCAATCCGAAGGAGTTGTGATGCAACGACGTTTGTGTGCTGCGATCCTGTTGCTCGAAGCAATAATGCTGGGCCTGACCACACCGGTGTTGATCAGTGTGAGTCAGGTGGAGCCGGCCGTTGCCTTGTGGATCGGCCTAGGTTTGTGCGTGGCGTGCATCGTCATTGCTGGCCTGTTGCGCTTCAAGCTCGCCTACTTGGTCGGATGGGCCATCCAGTTTGCGGCGCTTGCGATGGGATTCAAGGTCGGGGTGATGTTTGTCCTGGGCGCCATCTTCTTGGCGCTGTGGGCCACAGCCTATTTCTTGGGTGCCAAGATCGAGCGTGAAGTGGCCGAGCGCGAACAACTCTCCGTCTAGCCCTAAGCTGGGCTCATGTCAGAGCGCACACTCGTCCTGCTCAAGCCAGATGCCGTACGCCGTGGGTTGGTCGGCCCGATCTTGGCCCGTTACGAGGCCAAGGGTCTGCGGATCTTGGCCATGGAACAACGCCACATTGACGCCAAGGTTGCAGATGCCCACTATCACGAGCACGTTGAGCGTGACTTCTATCCGCCATTGCGTGACTTCGTGACCAGTGGGCCGCTCGTAGCCGTGGCGCTCGAGGGCGAAGAGGCGATTGCGGTGGTCCGGGCGATCAACGGCGCCACCGACGGACGCAAGGCAGCCCCGGGCACGATCCGCGGAGATTGGTCCCTGTCCAATCGCGAAAACCTCGTGCACGGATCCGATGGGGTCGAATCGGCCACTTACGAGCTCAACTTGTGGTTCCCCGACCTGAGCGTGTCGTGACCTGATTGAGCTCCGTCGACCCATAACCTGATCGTGGGTACGACGAGGTGCGTCGTACTACTTCGCCTTCCCACACGCACCTGCGAGGCATCTGATGGCCAACAGTCTCATCGGCCGCGACATCGCCGTAGATCTCGGCACGGCCAACACTTTGGTCTACGTGCGTGGCCGTGGAGTGCTCGTGGACGAGCCTTCGGTGGTAGCCCTCGATGAAGAAGCCTTCCAACTGAAGGCGGTTGGCCACGAAGCCAAACAGATGCTGGGCCGCACTCCTGACGGAGTGATCGCAGTCCGTCCGCTCAAGGACGGCGTGATTGCCGATCTGGATGCCACCGAGTTGATGCTGCGCGCCTTCATCCAAAGGGTGCATCGCAGGCGCTATTTCGCCAAGCCCCGGATGATCATTTGTGTGCCGAGTGGGTGCACGGTGGTGGAGCAAAGAGCGGTGAAGGAAGCCGGCTTTCAAGCGGGTGGACGCCAGGTGCACATCATCGAGGAACCAATGGCCGCAGCGATCGGAGCCGGGCTCCCGATCCATGAGGCCACCGGCAATATGGTTGTCGACATTGGTGGAGGCACTACTGAAGTCGCGGTCATTTCGCTGGGCGGGGTGGTGACGACTCTTTCGGCGCGCACCGCAGGCGATGAGATCGACCAGGCGATCATCAACTGGATGAAGAAGGAGCATTCGCTCCTGCTCGGTGATCGCACGGCTGAGGAGATCAAGATCCAACTTGGCACGGCCTATCCACGTGCGGAGGAGAAGTCAGGAGATGTCCGCGGCCGCGACCTGGTTTCTGGACTACCGCGCACAGTCAAGGTGAGTGAGGCCGAGATCCGAAGGGCGATTGAGGAGCAGGTGCATTCGATCATCGATGCAGTGCGCTCCACGCTTGATCAAACCCCACCTGAGCTTGCCGGAGACATCATGGATCGGGGCATTGTCCTGACTGGCGGTGGCGCTCTTCTCGGTGGCCTGGATGACCGGCTGCGGCATGAGACGGGGATCCCCGTGCACATTTCGCCTGATCCGCTTCGTTCGGTTGCCATCGGAGCAGGCCGCTGTGTTGAGGAGTTCGATGCCTTGAGTCAGGTGCTCGTCGCCGACCGGAGGCGTTGATGGCGAGACTCAGATTCGGGCGCAGACCCCACTTCCATTCTCGGCGACTGGTGGGGGCGTTGTTGTCGGTGGCAGTCTTGTTGATCGGGCTAAGCCTCATCCCTGCCACAAGTAGTTGGACATCGGCGCTGCGTGATGGCGCCGGCACCGTGTTGGGGCCGGCGGAGGCCTTGGTCCATGCTGCCACCCAACCCGTGCGCAAACTGAGTGAATACACCGAAAGCAATTCTCAGTTGCGCGATGACGTAGCCAGATTGAGCAGCCAAAACGCCCAACTGCAACGCGAAGCAGACCAAGCTGACCTCGATCGGGCGCGACTTGTTGAGTTTGAAGGCCTCAACAAGATGACCAATCAGACCGGCCTGCGGCTGATCCCTGCCCGAGTCGTTGCGATGGGGCCAGTGCAGTCATTCTCCCGGACCGTGTCGCTTGACATTGGCTCGCGCCAAGGCATCGGCAAAGACATGACTGTGGTCAACAAGGATGGATTGGTCGGCCGGGTGATCGCAGTCAGTGACTCATCCTCCACTGTGCTCCTGATCGTTGACACGAACTCCGTGGTCGGTGGCCGGCTTGGTTCCAACAACGAAATCGGCTTCTTGCGAGGGCGAGGATCATTCAATGACTCTGGACGACTTGACCTCGACATGCTCGATGACTCAGTCACGCCGAGCATTGATGATCTGGTCGTCACCTGGGGATCCAACGGCAAAGGGCCCTATGTGGCTGGAGTGCCCATCGGCAAGGTGGAGTCGGTCTACGCAACTCCGGGCCAGCTAGGCAAACACGCCGTAATCAAGCCGCTGGCAGATTTTTCGGCCCTTGACGTGGTTGGTGTCGTGGTGCCCAAGGCAGGGTCAGTTCGGTGAGCAGCGGGGTCCGAGCTGGTGTCTTGGCGATCTTGCTGATCGCCTTGGTCAGTGTGCAGTACGCCGCACTTGACCTGATCGCAGTCCATGGAGTGGTGCCAAACCTGGTTTTGTTGCTGACCGTGGCGGCTGGTTTGTCGATGGACCTACCCGTTGCTGTGGTGCTCGCCTTTTGTGGCGGCCTACTCATGGATCTGGCGCCGCCTGCAATGCACCCTGTCGGAGGCTGGGCGTTGGCCATGGTGATCGTGGCCTTGTTGGCTGCGCGCCAACGTGATGACGCCGCTGACTCGCCCATTCAAGGCCTCCTGACGGTTGCTGCCTGTTCGTTTGTGGCCACTTCGGTCTACGCCTTCATTGCGCTTGTGTCAGGGGCCCCCGGCCTTGGGGTTGGCCAAGTGCTGGGGGTCATCCTGATCGCCGTACTCTGGGATGTCGCCTTGGCGCCCTGGTTGCTGCCATCATTCACAAAGTTGTTGCCCAAGCTTCTTCAACCCGAACCAATCCGCAGATGAGCGCGACAACAAGCAATGCGACGAAGGCCAGGCTGCGGCTGATCGTTGTCAGGGTCCTGATGATCTCACTGTTCATCACGCTGTTGTCCAGGCTGTGGTTCTTGCAAGTCGCCAGTGGGCAGGACTACCGCGCGGCAGCTCAGGCACAGGCAAAGCGGGAGTTGATCATCCAGCCGGCACGCGGTCTGATCGTCGATGACATGGGCCGTCCGCTAGTGGCAAATCGCACGAGTTGGGTGATCGCTCTTGATCGCAATCTATTCGACAAACTCACCGCACAGGCGCAAGATCAAGTGCTTGGCAGGTTGGCTTCGGTGTTGGGGCGCGCCAAGACAGAGCTCGAGCAGCGTTCTCAGTTGTGCAGCGAGCCGACAGCAAAGGCGGAAAGGTGTTGGAATGGCTCCAGCATCCAACCGATCCCATTGGCCTCAGATGTGCCGCAGCACGTGGCGGTGCAGATCTTGGAGCAGACCGAGGACTATCCCGCGATCCTTGCTCAGCAAGACAGCGTGCGCGCCTATCCCCAGCCGTACGGCGTCAACGCCGCGCAACTGCTCGGCTACCTGAGCTCGATCACCAAGGGTGAGTTTGACCAGGCCAAGGTCAAGCAAGATCGCTCACTCAACGGAGCAAGCGTGGTGGGCAGGGCGGGCATGGAGAAGACCTATGACCGCTATCTCCGCGGGATGCCTGGGCAGCAGACCCTCACGGTGGACGCACGTGGTCGGGTGATCGATGAGGGCGAGCGTGTGGAGGCGCAACCAGGAGAGACTCTGGTCACCTCGATAGACGCAAAATTGCAAAGCTTCGTGGAGCGCCAACTTCACGAAGCACTGACCACAGCTCGCGGCACCTTCGACAAGGTGACTGGCAAGAACTACGTCGCAGACACTGGAGCTGCCGTTGTGATGCAGGCCCGCACCGGCCGGATCGTGGCAATGGCCAGCCAACCGACCTATGACCCCAATGTCTGGGTTGGTGGGATCAGCAAACGAGCCTTACGGGGCCTCTATGCCAAGTCGGCCGGTACGCCCTTGTTGTCACGTGCAACACAAGGCCAGTTGGCGCCCGGCTCGACCTGGAAGCCGATCATGACGGTTGGGGCCCTGAACAACGGATTCGAGCCCGACACCAAGTTGGACTGCTCATCTGGGCTGCAGGTGGGCAACCGGTGGTTCAAGAACTACGAGTCCGCAGCCTACGGACCAATCGGGTTTGCTCGAGCGCTCGAATTGTCTTGTGACACCTTCTTCTATCGGGTGGGTCTGCATTTCTGGGAGAAATATGGATCTGATCCAACCGACGTAGATGCGAAGGACCCCTTGATCGACGTGGCCAAGGATTTTGGCTTCGGAC
>JACJWW010000018.1 GCA_020636935.1 Nocardioidaceae bacterium | reverse complement strand
GACTCCGCGGTTTGGCAGATTCAGGCGCCGAACTCCCGTCAATCGACGACGAATTGTGAGTCGTGAGCCCCCTCAGGGCTGGAAGCTGAGGTTGCCACCCTTTGGCTGCACCGGCACCAACAAGACGAACGTCCGCCCAGCAGGCACCTTGACCTCTTGACCCGCCGCATCCGTCAACTGGGGCATGGACTCCAAAGTGTCCTTGTTCCACTTGCCGGTCAGCACCTGACCATTGTGAAACAGCGTCATGTTGCCGGTGCCCTTGTAGATGGTCTCCGGCACTGGAGCGCCTGATGGGTCTCGATAGCCAGCGTCACCAACTCGCACACGCAGCACCAAGACATTGTCGGCACGGAAGTTTTCGCCGTCATTGGTGTAGGAGTTGGTGTTGATGTATTTGCCGCCTTGGAACTCAAAGTCCGAGGTGCGATAGGAGCTCATCTGAGCCTGGATCTTGGTCGCTGGCCCAGTGCCTTGGAAATCCGTCGACTCCCCCCAAGGCAAGTATGCCGTGGGGTGGCCTCTGCGCAACTTGGTCTCTTTGATGAACTCCTTGAGGTCAAGCATCAGGTTGTACGGCGCACTGCGACTGCTCGTGCGATACATGCCAGGGTCACCCTCGTCGTAGAACTTCACGCGCTCACGATTGAACTTCGCGATCGTCGGAGGAGCCGCCCCGCTGGACACCACGACTGCATTGGCAGGCTTGGCAATCCCGATGTCTGAGCTTCGCATCGATCGCACCGGCCCCACTTCGCTTGGGATCTTGGCATCGAAGACCACCGCCAATCGAGTGATCCCGCCCTCGACCAATTCTTCGGTCACCAGGTCCGCCTTGTTGAGCCCCATCTGGGGCCTGGCCTCTGGGGTATTTGGGACCTTGACGATCACAACCGGATGATTGGGCTCGACCGGCATCGGCAGCCCGGTCATCGGCCAAACTGGCACTGGAGCCGGAGACTCAGAGGCCTGAGCAGCAGGCTCGCCACCGTCATCAGACTTCTTGCCGCATCCGAGCAGACTCAGGCCCAACAGGGCGACGACCAAGACGGACAGAACCTTCGTGCGCGTGCGGCGAGAGGAAGACATGTGCTCAAGCATGACGGGGGTCAGGCTCCAATCGGGTTAATCCGGTGGGTGTGTTTTGGGTCAGATCTTGGCGCCACCGTCGACGTACAACGTCTGACCGGTGATATAGGAGGCCTCGTCACTGCACAGGAAGGCCGCTGCGGCCGCGATGTCTTCGGGGAAGCCGATCCGCTTGATCGGATTGGCCTGGGCATTGAGCTCACGGAACTCAGCGACATCCATCTTCAATCGCGCAGCGGTGGCATCAGTCATCTCGGTGGCGACGAATCCGGGTGCAATCGCATTGACGTTGACCCCGAACTTGCCCAACTCCAAAGCCAGGGTCTTGGTGAAGGCTTGGATGCCATTCTTGGCGGCGCTGTAGTTGGCCTGACCGGCATTGCCATTGGCCGAGATGCTGGAAAGATTGAGGATCTTGCCGTACTTCTGATCGACGAAGGTCTTCTGCGCCGCCTTGCACATCAAGAACGGGCCCTTGAGATGGACCGCCATCACGGAGTCCCAGTCATCCTCGGTCATCTTGAACAACAAGTTGTCGCGAGTGATGCCAGCGTTGTTGACCAGCACATGCAGCCCACCCAAGTCTTCGAGCACACGGGAGATCGCCTGATCGACCGACGCAGCATCTGCCACATTGCAACCCACGCCAATGGCCTTTGCCGCGCCCAATCCGGCGGCGGTTTCCTGGGCCTGGCCCTCGTCCAGGTCCAAGATCGCGATCGCAGCTCCCTCTTCGGCGAATCGGGCCGCAATTCCGGCTCCGATACCGCGTGCTGCTCCGGTGATCACTGCTACTCGCTGATCGAAACGACCCATTGAGATCCGTCCTTAGTTAGATGAATTGATCAGGCATTGACTCAGGCCAACTACCGCTTGCGCCCCACACCAGCTTGAAGGACCCCCAGCACCACCAGCGAGACGATGGCGGCGGCAGCAAAGCTCCAAGCCTCCACTGCGAAGATGTTCTCATTGAAGATGAGCAGATTCATGCCGACCCCACCCACCACGGCACCGACAATGCCGAAGAGGATCAGTGCTGGGAGTTTGGCCATTTCCTTGCCGTTGCCGTGCTTCAACTGCCACGCCAACCAACCCATGATGATCCCGACAACGATGTAAGCGAGCATGCGTGAAGCGTACTCGGTGGGGACTCCTGCATTGCCCAGCAGGCACTGACCGAAATGAAATCGAGTTTGTTGGCGTTTACCCCTAGACTGTTCGTCGTACAACTCAAGAGGGGCTGATTGGTTTCGACTGGGGACGTTTCGTCCCAGGAGAAGCGGGTCGAGAAGCCAGCGTCATCTCGTGAACGTTCGCTGGAAACCATAAGTGCCAACGCTAAGCGCACTGACTTCGCTCTCGCTGCCTGATTGCAGTGATCGAAGGGTCAGACCGGGCATCGCCTTCGTCCCGGACCCTGGCCTCATCAAGAAGGCTTGCTGAACAACTGGCGTCAGGCCATTTGATCGGGACTTTTTCCTGACTGAGCCCGTCGGAGCACGTGTCTGTGCAAGCTCCGGGGCCGAGAAAAGCGTCACACAGACTGCACCCGGAGAAGACCTGGTACTACGCCTTAGGACGCGGGTTCGATTCCCGCCAGCTCCACCACTTAATCCATGCCCTTGAGGCGGCGACCGAGCGCTTGCTGCTTTTCGCGATCAGCCTGCTTGGCAGCCAAAGACTGGCGCTTGTCATAGGTCTTCTTGCCTCTGGCCAAGGCGATCTCGACTTTCGCGCGCCCGTCCTTGAAGTAGAGCGCGAGCGGCACGATTGTGTAGCCGCGCTCGTTTACCTTGCGCTCCCATTTGTCGATCTCGGTGCGATTGAGCAGCATCTTGCGCACCCTGCGGGGCTCATGATTGGTCCAGGTGCCTTCGGTGTATTCCGGGATGTGCACGCCGTGCAGAAACGCCTCGCCATTGTGGATCTCCCCGAAACCGTCAACCAGCGTGGCTCGACCCGCCCGCAGTGACTTGACCTCAGTGCCTTGGAGCACAAGGCCAGCCTCCAAGGTGTCATCGATGTGATAGTCGTGACGCGCTTTGCGGTTTTGGGCGATCATCTTGCGTCCGGTGCCTTGGTTCAGATTGGCCATGAGGCAATCCTCCCAGCAAGGCCAATCAGTCTGGCCCTCACATGTAGTTGTTGGGATTCACCGGGCTGCCGTTGACCATCACGGTGAAGTGCAGGTGGCAGCCGGTCGACCAACCGGTGGTGCCGGCGTACGCGACGGTCTGGCCGCGCTTCACGACTGCTCCGGTGGAGACTGCATAACGCGAGATGTGGTTGTAGATCACGGTCATGTTCTTGCCATTGACCGTGCCCAAGTTCAAGAACAGGCGGTTGCCCCAGATCGAGGAGTAGTACTGCGAGGTGACCTTGCCCGTCCCTGCCGCCGCCATCGGCGAGCCACATGAGGCCGAATAGTCATTGCCGTCGTGCAATCCGTAGTACTTGTAGATCGGGTGGATGCGATAGCCATAGGCCGAAGTGATGCCCCCAGGCACCGGACGATAGAGGAAGCCACCCGTGTCACCGTTGTACGTCGTGGTGTTGCCGCCGGCTTGCCGCATGATCATCGACCTGATCCGAGCGTCCTCGGCCTGCAACTCCTTGAGCTTCTCCAGATCGGCTGCCTTCTCGTCAGCCGCTGCGGACTCGGCGTCTTTGCGTTCAGTGACCAAGCCCTCGACCGCAGACTCCTCGCTGGCCGCCTGAGCCGTCAGACGCTGGGTCGTGGCGACATTGGCCGCCGCGGCCTTCTGCTCCACCTGCACCTGAGCTTCTGCTGCGCGGAGCCGTTTCTCCTCGGCCTCCAAGAGGGCCTGCGCTTGACGCAAGGCCTCCAGCATGACGTTTTGGCGCTCCATGACATTGACCATCGCCTGATCCTGGGTGGTGATCAGGTTTGGATTCTTGTTGAGCAGGATCACGCTGAGCCGCAGCAAGGTCGGGTCGCCATAGCGGTAGTTGTCGGCAGCTGTCTGTCCGACCGCGGCGCGTTGGTTGGCCACCTCGACCTTGGCAGCAGCCACCTTGGCCTGGCCCACCTTGACCGCCTGTTGAGCCGCGACGAGCTTTTGCTTGACCACGGCAGCGTAGGCAGTTGCCGACGCCAGATCGCCTTGGGTCCTGGCCAGTTTCGCCTGCGCCTGGGTGAGCTGAGCCTTGGCATTGGTCAACCGGGTGAGGGCAGCTGCATAGGTCTTGCTGCTGTCGTGGAACTCGCCCCGAGCGCTGGCCAACTGCTTCTGAACCGCTTTTTGTTGGTCGTGGAGATCATCAGCGATTGCTGCTGGCGCGGCACCAGCGAAGAGGATCGTGCAGGCCAACGCTGCGGTTGCGCGTCGGATTGTCCGTGGGGAAGTACGAGACACCGGTTTGCCTGTTCATTTGGGGAAGTGAACGCTAGCCACGTTAGCCGAGGAAAGTCACACTTTGAGGTATTTGCGCGTCATGAAGAGTGTCGGGATCAAGGTCAACAACACGCCGAGCACAGCAATCACTGCGATTGAGGCGAAGGCGTCACTCCAGTTGATCCACTGCACGACCTGAGAGTTGGGCCGGAGTCGGTCGTAGATGATGAATTGCATGAAGGCCAGCAAGGCCAACGCCGCCAAGCCCACGCCGATCAGGGCAGCCACCAAGGTCTCCATCAGGAATGGAAGCGCAATATAGGTGCTTGAGGCACCCACAAGCCGCATGATCGCGATCTCCTTGCGCCGGGCAAACACCGCGAGCCTGATCGTGTTGCCCACTTGGGCGATAGCTGCGATGAGGAGAAAGACCGCGATTGCGTAGGCTCCCCACTTCATCGTGGTAAACCAGAAGTAGATCGGCTTGAGTACGCCGCGCAGGTCGCGCACATAGGACACGCCGTCCATGCCTTGGAGGGCCGACTCGACCTCCGGCAACTCCTTGGGATTTTTCAAAGTGATCCAGTAGGACTCCTGCATGTCCGCTGCAGTGATCGCGGAGTACACCGCTTGGTTGGCCTTGTCCTGCTTGACGTAGATCTCTTTCCAAGTGTTGAAGGCCTGCTCCTTGCTCTGGCTGTAGAAGCTGGCCACGTCTGGGTGGGTCTTCAAGACATGCTCAATGGCGCTGCGCTGCTCATCGGTGACCTCACCCGCCGTGCAGTGCTCAGACTTGGAGTTCTGGTTGCACAAGAAGACCGTGATCTGCAGCTTGCTGCCCCAGTATTTTTGTGCCTTGTCAGCCTGGGCATTGAGCAGCAGGCCCATCCCAACCAGGGTCAAGGACACGAAGATCGTCACGATCAAGGCGATCGACATCGACACATTGCGCCGCAGGCCGGTGCCGGTCTCAGAGAAGACATATCTCAGTTGCACTGGTTTTCCTCCTCGGCCGCTCAGGCCTGTGAGCCGTAGACGCCGCGAGCGTGGTCACGGACCACCTTGCCATCGACCAACTCGATGACCCGCTTGCGCATCTGATCGACGATATTTGCATCGTGGGTGGCCATCAGCACCGTCGTACCCGTGCGATTGATGCGGTCGAGCAGCTTCATGATGTCGACGCTGGTGTTTGGGTCCAGGTTGCCGGTGGGCTCGTCGGCGATCAGGATCTGGGGCCGATTTACGAAGGCCCGAGCAATGGCGACACGCTGCTGCTCACCGCCGGACAATTCATCGGTCATCCGCTGGCCCTTACCCTCCAGACCCACCATCTCGAGCGTCTCGGGCACGACCTTGTTGATGTGCGCCTTGCTCTTGCCGATCACTTGGAGAGCAAAGGCGACATTCTCGGCCACGGTCTTGTTGGGCAACAGTCGGAAGTCCTGGAAGACCGTGCCGATCTGCCGACGCAACTGCGGCACCTTCCAGTTGGGCAGTCGCTCGATCTCCTTGCCGGCGACGAAGACCTTGCCCTTCACTGGCCGGGTTTCGCGCAGGATCAGGCGCAGGAAGGTCGATTTGCCCGAGCCTGACTCTCCCACGAGGAAGACGAACTCGCCCTTCTCGATGTCGGCATTGATCTGATCGAGGGCGGGACGATCCTGATTGGGATAGATCGCGGTGACATTTTGAAAAGTAATCACAAGTCGTTTGCAGCGGCCGGGCTCGGGGATCATGACGCAGATGTTCTGAACATCTCCGACCGCCACTCCACGATAGGGGACACCCCCTAGGGTTGAGCGTATGAACGTGGCAAGACTTGGCGGCGTGTCGAAGTGGCGACCGTGGATCTTGGTGGTGGTCATCGGTTGCCTGTCCATGCTGGTGTCATGCGGGGATCCCAAACCACCCAAGGCAGCACCAGAGCCGACACCCTTGGCTGATCTCAAGGTGGACCAAGTCATCGTGCCGATCATCGATTTCTGCAAGTTCGTCCATCCCAAGACCGTGTCTGCAGCACTCGGGCTCCCCGGGGCAGAGCTGCCCAGCGACGTCGAGCACACGGCCAATGGCAATGGTGACGAACTGTCGATCGATGGAGCAGCACCCCAACGCCTGCAAGAACTGGGCTGCACCTGGAAGTCCGACACTGACTCGGCCTCCGCATGGATCTTCGCCAGACCCGTTGATGAAGCATTTGCCCAAACCGTGATTTCCGCAGCCCAACAGCGCAAGGCCTGTACGACGAATACCGGCGGCTTCGGACCGATCAGCTATTCGCAGACCTGCCCCAATGCGGACGGCGGCACCCGGATCCGACACGCGAGCCTGATTGGCCAGACGTGGTTCACCTGCGAGATCTCCAGCGCCACCGATGCCGTCGAACGGGCCGACCTTTGGTGTTCTTCTCTGGTCAACGAGTTGAAGACAAACTAGCTGGCCGTCTCCGCGCCCCGACGCCAACGGATCCCGGCCTCCAAGAAGGCGTCAATGTCACCGTCGAGAACCGCCTGCGGGTTGCCGGACTCCTGCTCAGTGCGCAAGTCCTTGACCATCTGATAGGGGTTGAGCACGTAGGAACGCATCTGGTCACCCCAACTGGCCTGCACATCTCCTCGCAGCTCATCAAGCTGAGCCTTCTCCTCGGCCTTCTTCAAGGCCAACAACTTGGCCTTCAAGATGACCATGGCGCTGGCCTTGTTCTGCAACTGCGACTTCTCGTTCTGACACGACACCACAGTGCCGGTCGGGATGTGCGTCAGTCGCACGGCCGAGTCAGTCGTGTTGACCGACTGTCCGCCTGGCCCACTGGAGCGATAGACATCAACCCTGACGTCATCTTCGGGAAGGTCGATCTCGTCAGTCTGCTCCAACACCGGCACCACCTCGACGGCCGCAAAGCTCGTCTGACGGCGCCCTTGGTTGTCGAAGGGGCTGATCCGCACCAGACGGTGGGTGCCTGCTTCGACGCTGAGGGTGCCATAGGCATAGGGAGCGTGGATGGCGAATGTCGCCGACTTCAGGCCGGCTTCTTCGGCGTACGACGTGTCAAAGACCTCGACTGGGAACTTGTTGCGCTCAGCCCAGCGGGTGTACATCCGCATCAGCATCTCAGCGAAGTCGGCGGCGTCAACTCCCCCGGCCCCCGAGCGGATGGTCACAAGGGCCTCGCGTGCGTCGTACTCCCCCGACAACAGGGTGCGCACTTCGAGTTGCTCGACAGCTTGGCGCAGCCGGCCCAGCTCGGCATCTGCCTCGGCCAATGAGTCGGCGTCACCCTCCTCGACAGCGAGCTCAACGAGCACGTCGAGGTCATCCACACGATTGTCCAGCGAAGAGAATCGCTCGAGAGTGCCTTGCAGTTCGCTGAGCTTGCCAGTGACCTTCTGGGCGTTGGCTTGGTCATCCCAGAGGTCCGGGGCGGCCACCTGCTCCTCAAGGGTCGCAATGTCGCTGCGGAGCTTGTCGAGATCAAGCACCGACCCAATCGTGGTCAGGGTTGCTCGAAGTTCCTTGATCTCTGCGTCAAAATCAGTGGTGGCCACAGAGGGAAAGGTTACCTCTTGTTGGCCGGGCTCATTTCCAGGCGGAATCCCACCCCGCGCAAGGTGACGACTCGCACCTGCGGTCATGACAAGCTGATCATCACCCCAGCCAGGCACATCACCGCACTCCTTGGAGCGCTCGTGCAATCGCACGGAAAGGGCCGTAGCCAACCCCATTTGGGCGATGACCACGAGTCACCATGCGATGGGTCAGTCGATTCATTTGATCCACCTTTCTCAACTGCTCAGTTCACTGCCTAGATTCAGCCCGACCACGCCGGGGTAGAGGCGAATGATCACCACTGGTAGGACCAAAGAAGACGACCGGCAGCATCATCGCGATTTCTTTCCAGGCACCGTCTCGATCAAGGCTCGACGCTGCACATCAGCTGCTTGGGCATGCAAGACCTCCGCCAGCGGCATCTGCCTCTCTCGGTGGCAATCGCGATGGCTTCGGCAAATCGATGCCACCACAGACAGGCCAGTACGTGCTGCCTACCATCTCGTCGAAGGCCTGGTGATCGAAGTTGCCTGTCTGGATGCGCCCAAGCACTGCTTTTGCAGCTCAGCCGACAACTCCCCTTGAGACTTCGACACCACTCTTTTTGAGTGCAGACACCGAGCTTTCTGGCGGCAACTGACAGCGCCAACATCTCACCGCTGGTGAGGAAACTCCGGCACCTGGCTCTCACGTCTTGCACCTGAGGTCAGACAGTTTTCCCGCAACATCACGCCCAACACCATGAGCACCAGGCACAAGATCAACAAGGGCACTGTGCGCGAAGGTGAGGCCGCAGCGATGAAAGCAGACGGAATCGCGGCACAGACAAAGGCAACCGCACCCCAAACCACCTGTTCGATCCTGAAGTCGGCCACTTCCATGTCGAGATTGGCTCGTCGCAATCGACTCCTGATCGACTCCTCACCGCCCATGATCCTGCCCACCGTGTGAGCCAGGGATGCCAGCAATGGAGCAAAGACTCCGACCACGACCCGGTCCTGTCTCGCCGACGGGGATGCCAGTCGCGGGCCGGGAAGGTCTCTCAAGTAGGGCAGGACTCTGTTGTCCATCGGAGTATGGCGAAGCCGACTCAGGCCGGCCACCACCAAGATCAGCCCAGTCGCCATGGTCAGCCCCAGCAGAGCTCCTTGGATTGTCATGACAAGATCCTGCGCTCGTGTGGCAACCTGCCCAGATGCATCATCAACCGGTAGGCCAGCACGCACATCGCTGCCCCACCAGTGAGCACGACGACCCCGCCCATCGAGGAATAGCGAGCGATCACTTCGGGCTGGAAGCACAGCAACAGGAGCACCAGCCACGGCGCTGCGACTGCCACCCTGGCACCGTTGACTGCCCATGACTGTCGCGCCTCAAGCTCAGATCTGGTGCGGGCATCATCACGGAGATAGCCCGACAGGTTGCGCAACAACCTGCCCAGATCTCCACCACCGACTTCACGGGCAATCCGAAGCGCCTCGACCACCCGATCTCCAACGGGATCTGCCAGTCGATCCTTGAGCCGGTCCAGGGAGTCACCGAATCGCCCTGACACCTGGTAGTCCAGAGCAAACGCCGTGAATGCGGGCCGGAGTGACTCCGGGCCTCTTTGACCCAAGCCAGAGACTGCCTCTGGCAGCGAAAGACCGGCCCTGACGGCTGATGCAAGATTGTCCACTGCTTCAGGCCAGACTTCGGCAAACTCCCGCTGCCTCTTGTGCGCACGACCTCTCAGGATGGCGATCGGGGCGTAAGCACCCATGAGGCCGAAGATCAAGGCGATTGGAATCACTCTTGAGGCCAAGAAGACGAGTACGAAGGAGAACAGCCCCAGCCCTGCACAAAGCCCGATGAAACTACTTGGGCGAACTTCACTCAACCCAGCTCGGGCCAACAATGGCCGGACCCGTGAAGGGCTCTTGACAACCGGAGGCGCAGGAGCCACAAAAGCCGACCAGACAAGTAGGACCCCGGCCCCGAAACTGAGCCCTAGCAGGCCGCCCATCAGCTTGGCATCCCCAACACGCGTGCGATATCGATGCCAGCGCGCTCGAATGCATCCACGCGTGGAGGCATCCCACCGACACGGACCAGCTCACCAGCGCGGCGCAAGAAGATGGGCTCGATCTCGACGATGTCATTCTCGACTCTGCCCGGCACCGCAACAATCTCGTTGACCTGCCGATGGCCATGTCGATCAACGCCCAGATGGACAACTAGGTCCAATGAAGAGGCGACTGTTGGCACAACGAACCGCGCCGACACATTGTCACCGGCCAGCAGCGGCAGGGTGCACATTTTCACCAGAGCCTCACGCGCACTGTTGGCATGGAGAGTTGCCATACCTGGAAGGCCCGAGTTGAGCGCGAGCAACAGATCCAGACACTCCGCCGAGCGGACTTCACCCACGATCATCCTTGTGGGTCGCATCCGCAACGACTCCCTGACCAGATCGCGCAGAGTGACCTCTCCAGTGCCCTCGAGACCGGACTGTCTGGTCTGCATGGCCACATGGTCAGGATGCGGGAAGCGCAACTCAAAGACCTCTTCGACCGAAATCACCCGGTCCCCACCTGGAATCGCCGCCGCCAAACAATTCAGCATCGTCGTCTTGCCGGCTTGGGTGGCTCCAGCCACCAACACATTCAGTCCGGCAACCACGCTGGACTCAAGGAATGCAGCCGCCTGCGCGTTCAGCGATTCAAGGCGCACCAGGTCATTGAGGGTGGCAGCCTTGAGCACGAACTTGCGGATGTTCACAGCCGTGAACTCACGACTGATCCCATTGAGTACGACGTGCAGGCGATGCCCGCCCGGCAACATCGCATCGACAAAGGGTGTACTCAAGTCGATGCGGCGGCCGCTGAGCTTGAGCATTCGCTCAACCAACTCATCCACAGTCTCGCGGTCGAGGATCACGTTGGTGAGCTCATGCTTGCCAGCCCGTGCAGCAAAGACCCGGCTGGGTTCGTTGATCCAGATCTCCTCAACTTCTGGGTCGTCCAGAAGTGGCTGCAGCGGCCCGAAGCCAGCGACTCTGGAGACGAGCTCGTCGAGAGTGGCCGCGGCGTCTGGAATCGACTCGACGGCCCCGGTCAAGGAGCGCTCGTCGTGGGCCGCGATCAGGTTCTGAGCGAGGCGACGGACTCTGTGGGTTTCGGCTTGCGGGTCGACATTCTCTCGACGCACGGCCTCGCGCAGTTGCCGATCCAGATCACGCAGCAGGGCATCGCCGATCCGCATCGGTGTCGATGTATGTTGGCCCTCCACGTGCAAGCTCACATCTGGAACTCTCAACCATCTTGCCGCGGAGCGCGATGACTGGTTCTCAGACTGTGGATATCTCTCGCGGGACAAACCCTGTCAAGAGCCGGCAGATAGGGCAGTTCGACGGCCTATTTGTGACCTAGAGCACGTTCGAGGTAGGCACGCAGACCCTAGAAATGGCCGCCCGCTCCTGATCCGGCACCTGCCCATATTGCTCGCTTGATCAACGGAGCATCCACTGATTGGGCAGCAGCCACCTCCGTCAAGATGTCGAATTCATCGTCGCAGAACCGAACCACATTGGGGCGACCGACAGGCGGGCACAGTATGGTCTAGACCAGCCTTGTTGATCCGGTGATGGTCTGGGAGCGTCGCTATCAGGTACTTGGATTCATCTAATGGTGGTTTCCATGTCACGATCGCTCACTCCGGCTCTAGCCGCAATCCTCATGTCGTCCACGCTGCTCTTCGGGGCTTGCAGTGGTGACGGCGACTCCGCCTCCTCGGGTGGAGACGACAAGTCCGCTACCGACGCGAAGGACTCGCCGCCCAGCAAACTGATCTCGGTGTGCGAGGCCGTCGACACCACGGCACTCGAGGAGCATCTGAACGGCCCGGCCGAGCCGACCTTCCGACACACCAGCCCGCAGACCATGCAGGCTTTCAGGGAAGCTGCGGCGGCCGAGGACTTCGACATGTACAAGGACCTATACCGCACGTGGGCCAAGGATCAGGGCCTGAAGTTACCCGACAAGCAGATCGATCTGATGATCGAGATGCGCGTCGCAGAGGCAGGTTCCGAAGACGCCTTTTGGCTCGACACTCAAGATTACTACCAACACACCTACGAGGTGTGCCAGTTCTCGGGGCCTGCCAATGCCGCGGGCCAGTCGCGTTTCCTCGAAGTGAGAGTATTCGTCGATGCACCCGACGGTGCGCTGCCGCGCGTGTCAGAAGACACAGAAGACAAGAGTGCGAAGTCCGCCAAGCTGAAACAGATCCCCGGCACCGACGCGGTCGTCTACAGCTCGACCAACGTCAAGAAAGACCTCACCGACCACTACGTGTATATCGACGCGGGACGCTTTTCGGCAGTTCTCGACGGCTTGGCATGGTCCTCGTCCTCGGGCCCGTCCGGTTATGAGCCCGAGGTCGACGTGAAGCCGATCGTGCTGGCCATCCAGGACGCGCTGAAGAAGGCCTAACCGTGATAGCCCTCGTGCGGTGGACGGGAGCAATTCTTCTGTTCCTGCTGCTCGCCATGATCGCGCTCCCGCTACCTGCACAGGCTGACGATCTGGAGTTCGAGACTTACAGCATTCCCGTGCGCACCGTTGGTGACGATGGTGGGCACACGATCAACGAGTTGACCATTCGATGCTTCCGCAACGGCTGCGTCACCCAGGAGCCCGGAGGAGAGGGAGAACCAATCACCGACCTGCAGTTGACCGAAACCGACCTGCAGTCGACCGGCCGCTACAAGTCAACGTGGTCCCTCGACGGCGACAGGATCGTGTGGACGTTTAGCCCCACCGTCGTACGCGGCTCACTGGGTGACTTAGATGGCGCCACTACATCGGACACCGTGTGGGAAGGGACCGTCAGCCCGACTCTGTGGAAGCGCATTATTGGCAAATGGGGACTATCACTCGACACACCGTCTGTGCTCTCGAGCTTGAAGAAGGTCGGCGATGTCACCGCGCGCGACGCCGGCCTCGCGGGCATGGCTTCGGTGCTCCTGGGATTCATGCTGATCGCTCCAGCAAAGCTCTTGAGCCAATCAGCAGAGGCGCTATTCGAGCGGGCTGAAAAGCGCCGTAAACGACGAACGCCACGCAAGGACCAACGAACGCCACGCAAGGCCACCGCACCGGCGGCAGCCCTCGCGGTCGGGCTCGCAGCGGTCATGTCCGGATTTGTCGACCCCAGGTTCGGCGTGAATCTCGGGTCACTGCGGACACTCGCATCGATCAGCGTGGGATTCTTCTTTGAGGTCGCCGTCGGATGGCTGCTCGTCGCCTGGCTAGTCAAGCGTGCCGTACCCGACGCCACCAGGTCCTACGACGTCAAGTGGCTCTCGCTGCTGATCGTCATCGCGACCGTTCTCTTCTCGCGCCTCACAGCCTTTGAGCCTGGCATTGTCTTCGGACTCGTAGCCGGGCTCAGCTTCAGCAACCTGCGTGGCAAACACGACGAGGCCCGCAAAGAGGCAGTCCATCTAGGCTACGGCCTGGCTCTGGGGCTCGCTGCGTGGATTGGCTTCTCGCTGCTGGGGGACCAGACAGGCAAGCCGTTTGGACTCTTTGTCGCCGAATGTCTCGCCGCCCTCACCGTAGGAGGCATCGCGAGCCTCCCAATCGTCCTACTACCTCTAGGGAAGGGCGCGGGACGCAAGATCCTGGACTGGAACCGGGCGGCCTGGGGGGCCGGATACGTCATCAGCCTGTTCGCGTTCTTCCTGGTGGTGATGCCGATGCCCCAGTCGTGGACAAACGTCGACGGACCACTCGCTGTGTGGGCGGGCGTATACCTCGGCTACCTCGCGCTCGGGCTCCTGCTGTGGTTCCTGCTTGTGCATGAGCCAAAAGCAGGTTCGAAGCCCACCACCCCCACCGACAATGTGACCGGGTGACCTCCGGATCCGTGTCGTTCGAGTAGGCGCCAACTCCTGATCCGGCACCTGCCCATATTGGTCGTGCCATTGCTCTACGAGTCGGGTCGCGAGACATTAGTTGCTGGCTAGATCCAAATACTCAAGCCTACCCACGGTCATGCAGATCTCGGCAGCCTACCCAGCGCGCCACGGACGCCCTGAGCCACGCCTCGACCATCGGATCGATTCGGCTGACCCAGATCAGCCTGGTGAGCTACGGCTGAGCAATCAGTGCATCCAGTCCTCAGTGAAACATGCAAAACTGAAAGACGTGCCCGCGAAGATCGAGGACTATGCCCTCCTGAGCGACTGCCGCACAGCGGCGCTCGTGTCACGAGAGGGCAGCATCGACTGGCTGTGTCTGCCACGCTTTGACTCTTCGTCAATTTTCGGAGGCCTGTTGGGCTCTGATTCTCATGGATGCTGGAGCCTGAGGCCAAAAGACAGCGAGGCCTCGGCCAGTCGTAGATATGACGGCGACACCTTTGTGCTCATCACCCGCTGGGAGACCAACACAGGCGTGGCTGAAGTGCACGACTTCATGCCCATGGACCACCGACATCTGGATGTCGTACGCCGCATCGACCTGATCCGAAGAGTAATTGGGATCAGCGGCCATGTGGATTTCGAGCAACATCTCGTAATGCGTTTCGACTACGCCAGGGCAATGCCATGGGTGCGTCAAGTGGGCACCGGCGACTCCCCCGCAGTGTTGGCCATTGCTGGCCCGGATGCGGTGATCGTGCGGGGCACCACCTTGAGCGCAACCGACCACACACATGCGGGCAGCTTCAGCTGCCGGGCACACGAGAGCATCGACCTCTCACTGACCTGGTTTCCCTCACACCACAGTCCACCAACGGCCTTGGATGCCGACACCGCCTTGGCCCGCACCCGAGATTGGTGGCAACGATGGGCTGACCGGATCGCACACCATGGACTCCTTCACGCCGAACTAGTCAGGTCTCTGCTCGTGCTACGCGCCTTGTCCCACCACGACACCGGGGGCATTGTGGCGGCACCAACCACTTCGCTACCCGAAGAGATCGGCGGAGTCCGCAACTGGGACTACCGCTATGTGTGGCTGCGTGACGCAGCCTTGACCCTCGAAGCCCTGATTGACCACGGGTTCTTGTCAATCGCTCATCATTGGCGGGAGTGGCTCTTGCGGGCCGTCGCCGGAGACCCGGCTCAACTTCAGATCATGTACGGCGTTGGTGGTGAGCGCGATCTCCACGAACGCACGCTCAACAGCCTCCCCGGTTATCTGGACTCGACACCGGTGCGGATCGGCAACGGTGCCTATACGCAATACCAAGCCGACGTGATCGGTGAAGTCATGGTGGCTCTTTGCGCTGCCCGGAGAGCAGGACTCAAGGAGAGCACCTTTTCGTGGTCACTGCAGAAGACCTTGGTCAAGCGTGCCCTGATCGCGCTCGATGAGCCAGACCACGGCATCTGGGAGATCCGCGGCGAACCACAGATGTTCACCCATTCACGAGTCATGATCTGGGCGGCCCTCGATCGAGCGATCCAAGGAGCCCAGACGCTCGGAGAAGACTGTGAGACCTGGATTGCCGCAAGGGATTCGCTACGCACCGAGATCGAGACGTCGGCTGTGTCTGCCGCCGGCTTTTTCACTCAGTCCTATGGCTCGGCCGAAGTCGATGCATCATTGCTGCTGCTCCCCCAAGTCGGCTTCTGCGAAGCAGATGACCCCCGCATGCTGGCCACAGTCACCCAGATCGAGGAGACTCTCATGCAAGACGGACTGGTCAATCGATATCGCACCGAGTCTGGAGTGGACGGGCTCAGTGGCACTGAGAATCCATTCCTGGCCTGCTCCTTCTGGCTGGTCGAGCAATATGCCGCGACTGGGCGGGCCACAGATGCTGAGGCCTTGCTCGATCGATTGTGCGCGCTGACCAACGACGTCGGCCTGCTCTCAGAGGAGTACGACCTGACAAACAGCAGGCAGGTAGGCAACATGCCTCAGGCGTTTTCCCATCTTGCTCTGGTCCGGGCAGTTGATGCCTTGAGCCGAGCCGAGCACCGGAGCAGGTGATCTTGTCAGGGTCTTCGGGTGATGGCTGGTTTGCGATAGGTCGCTTGCCCTGGGCCTCGCCAGATCGTGGTGCCGTCTTCGAGAAGTCGGTAGCGCCACCCGGCGTGCGTTTTGACTCTGTGGTGAAAGCGACACAGCGGCGCGAGATTGCTTGACCTGGTCTGTCCGGGCCCGCCACCTTGATCTATGGGTAAATACGGGGTCACATGGTCGAGGTCGCAGCGACGAGAATCTCGATTGCAACCCGGAAAGACACACACGGCGTTGCGTTGGATGACCTGTTCACGGAGATTGTCGTTGGGGTCATGAGCATCAGTCTCGATCTCTCTACCCAGGTGCAACACCGGCCGCACAGTGACTCGAGCGCTACCTGTCCAGCGTCTGACCAAGTCAGAACTGATCACGCCAAGGCGCTCATCAACCCCGACCAGGCTCTGGGAGTCCTCGACACTACTGGGATCGAAATGGACCACCAGGCTCAGCGGTGTCTCCACCCGGGCAGGCATACCCGCTCCGGCCAGCACCCCCAACGCCGCCTGCGGGTCAGCCAACAGGCCAACCGCCCTGGCTCGACGTACATCCAGCCCATCAGTGCACCCCTGATCAGCCAGACTCTGAGCCAGCGCCTTGACCATCTCTTCGAAGGCCACCGCATCAGGGGTGTCCAGGACCACCTCCACCCGAGACACCGACGCCACTGGAGCACCGCACCGACTACCCGGGTGATGCACAAACACGCCTCGGCCCAGCGCGCCTTCGGCCTCAGCCTCAGCCAGGGCTTCAGGGTCGAACAAGGCACAGGCAGTCGCAGCCAACCGCTCAATTCGACACAAGTTCACCCGATCAGGCACCGCCGCCAACTGCTCATCAACCCAGCCGCAGGCCTCCACACCCAGCCCTTGGGTCAGATCACACACCCCACGCACCTTCCAGGCGGGCACCCGGAACTCTTGGATCAGCCCCCACAACAATGGCAATCGATGCTTCAACTCAATCGCATCGCCCAACAACTTCCGGGTCGCGAAATCAGTCATCGACAAAGACGCCGACAACACCGCAACTGCATATTCGGCCACTACTGGGGCACCCGGACCCGCTAAATCCAGAGCCGCCTCAAAGTCATCCAAACCCACCGCCGGATGAGCCTCCGCGAAGTCAGCAGCCAATGACAGCACTCCCGCCGCCAAGACCACCCGTTCTTGCTCCAAGGCAGCCAGGCCAATCAAAGCCTTGTCACCAGCGGGAGTAATCCGATCCAACTTCGCCAAATACCGCTCGCGCGAAGCTTGCCGCGCAGAGACCGGAGCCGAATACAACACCTACGCCACCCCGTTACCTACTTATTGACCCCGAACCAGGAAGAACCAATACTTCAATATTACTCGAACATTTGTTCGAATACAATAGGGAAGTGACGCCAGACCGAGTCTATTTGGCTGCTAGCTGCCAGAGGTCAGCAACGACCGCACGATCCGCAGGCCGACAGACAACCTGGCCAGATCAGCTTCGTCGTCTGAGCAGATCTCGGCCAAGGTCGCGATCGCCTTGTCGACATGAGCGCCACTCAGCGGCTCATCCTCCAGGGTCTGGGCGGTGATCTGGGCGTGCACGGCATGCAAGTCATCACGAAGTGCCGCGCGAGCCATCGTCTGCCAACGGTCATCCCTGGGCAGAGTCAGGATGCGATTGACCAGCGCAGGCAAGCCGAGTTGCTCACCGACCTCAAAATGCCTGCGAGCAACCTCGATGGGGTCGAGTTCGACCCGAGCAGCCGTGGTGACGATGCCCAAGACCATGTACGCCGGAGGGCACACCGCAATCTCTTGAGCTAGGGAACGTGTGACACCTCGACCCACGAGGGTCTCCAAGCGCTTCTCATATGCGGCCAATTCCGCGCCAATCATGAGCTCGGGCAGGGCCGCGGTCACTCGCTCGACAACCACTTCGTAGCGGCCAACAACCTCCTCGGTACCCTCCTCGAGCACTCGGTTGTTGAGGAACCAGCGCGACGCGCGTTCGACCAAGGTGCGCACATCTAGACGCATCCGGGTTTGCGCGGCAGCGCTGATCTGGTTGTCATAGGCGGCGATGTCGCGGTAGAGGCGCTCAGCGCCATACAGCTCACGAGCCACGAAGTTGGCCCGAGTGATGTCAGCAGCTGAGGCCGAGGTCTCGCCCACGAGGCGGTGGTAGTAGGAAATGCCGGCTCTGTTGATCAGCTTGTTGACCACCTGACACACGATGATCTCGCGGCGCAATCGGTGCTTTTCCATCGCTGATCGGTAGTCCTGGCGCATCTGCACCGGGAAATAGGAGATCAACAGCCCGCGAAGGAAGTCGTCATCAGCGATATCAGACTCCAGAAGCTTCTCTTCCAAGGCGATCTTTGTGTAGGCGAAGAGCACCGCCAACTCTGGAGTGGTGAGACCTTCGCCGCGCTCCAAGCGCCTCGCGACCTCTCTTCGGGAAGGCAGTGCCTCCAACTCCCGATCGAGAATGCCATCGCGCTCCAGCCTGCGCATCCAGTCTTCGTGCACGTGGAGCAGCGGGGGCGACTGAGTCTGGGCACAGGCCAAGGCCAAGTTCTGCTCGTAGTTGTCGATCAAGACCAGGTTGCCAACCTCATTGGTCATCTCGGCCAAGAGATTGTTGCGTTGCTTGACGGTCAGATCTCCATCAGCGACCACGCCATTGAGCAGGATCTTGATATTCACTTCGTGATCGGAGGTGTCCACACCCGCGGAGTTGTCAATGAAGTCAGTGTTGATCCGACCACCTTGGCGCCCGCCTTCCTCGCCCGGGTCTGGAAGCCCACCATGCAAGGCATATTCAATGCGACCTCGTTGGGTGAAGCCCAGGTTGCCGCCCTCGCCGACACAACTGGCTCGGAGATCGCCACCGTTGACTCGGATCGGGTCATTGGCCTTGTCGCCGACATCGGCATTGGTCTCGGCCTCGCCCTTCACATAGGTGCCGATGCCGCCATTCCAGAGCAGGTCGACCGGTGCCATCAGGATCGCCCGCATCAGGTCATTGGGCGCCAACTGATCGGCATCAATGCCCAGCACTTGCTTGATCTCCGGGCTGATCGGGATCGACTTGGCGCTGCGTGGGAAGACTCCTCCACCCGCTGAGAGCAATGACTTGTCATAGTCCTGCCAGCTCGAGCGCGGTAATTCAAAGAGTCGGCGGCGCTCGCGATAGGACTCCGCCACCTTGGGGGTGGGGTCAATGAAGATGTCTCTGTGGTCAAAGGCCGCCACCAACTTGGTCGTCTCTGAGCAGAGCATGCCGTTGCCGAAGACATCACCTGACATGTCGCCGATGCCGACGCAAGTGAACTCCTCCTTCTGACAATCGATGCCCATCTCCCGGAAGTGCCGGCGTACCGACACCCACGCTCCCCTGGCCGTGATGCCCATGCCCTTGTGGTCATAGCCAACCGAACCACCCGAGGCAAAGGCGTCACCCATCCAGAAGCCGTAGTCGGCAGACACGCCATTGGCGATATCACTGAACGACGCGGTGCCTTTGTCAGCGGCAACCACCAGATAGGGATCGTCTCCGTCGTGGCGACACACTCGCTCCGGTGGGACGACAGCTCCATCAACCAGGTTGTCGGTGATGTCGAGCAGACCCGAGATGAAGGATTTGTAGCAAGCAATACCTTCATTCATCCATGCTTCGCGATCACTCGGATCAGGCAACTGCTTGGCAAAGAAGCCACCCTTGGCGCCACCCGGCACGATCACGGTGTTTTTCACCATCTGAGCCTTGACCAAACCCAGGACTTCGGTGCGGAAGTCATCTCGTCGGTCGCTCCAACGCAACCCGCCGCGGGCTACCTTGCCAAAGCGCAGGTGCACGCCCTCGACTCTGGGGCTGTAGACGAAGATCTCGAATTTTGGTCGAGGTGCAGGAAGATCGGGGATCTGCAAGGGGTCGATCTTGAAGGACACCCGATCGAATGGGGCACCGTCTGCGTTGAGTTGGAAGAAGCTCGTCCTCAGCGTGGCCGTCATGGCCGTCAGGTAGGAACGCAGGATCCGGTCCTGGTCGAGAGAAGACACCCCATCGAGCAGCGTCTTGATCTCGCCGAGGATGCGATCGCACTCCGACTGGCGCCCCGGATCGTCACCTGGCCCCCGATCAGGGTCAAATCTCGCTTCGAAGAAGGCGACCAGAAGCTTGGTGATCTCGACATTGCCGCTGAGGGCACCCTCGATGTAGTCCTGGGCAAAGGGAGTACCTCCCTGCCGCATGTACTTCGCATAGGCACGCAAGATCGCTGCTTGCCGCCAGGCCAATCCCGCGCCCAACACCAGTGCATTGAACCCATCAGCCTCATTGCGCCCATCCCACACTGCGGCAATCGTGTCTTGAAAGCGGGTCCGCGCCCCTGGTGGAAACTCGCTGGGACAGCGAAGTCCGAAGTCGTAGATGTAGGTCGGTCGCTCGAGCCCTTCCAACGGGAATGGACGCTCGTCGGTGACCTCTACTCCAGTGGTGGACAGGATCGGGAGCACTTCAGACAGGGACAGCGGGCTACCCACTCTGAAGATCTTCAAACGCACTAAACCAGGAGGCGCCTCAGGCTGCTCATAGAGCGAGAGGCGGATCCCGGAATCCCCTTCAATCAACTCAATCTGGCCAAGATCATCAGCGCCGATGGCCGCGGGAAAGGCCTCCTTGTAGGCCTCGGGGAAGCAGCCGCCATAAACCCTGGCCAACTGGCTGCCGCGCTCTTCGCCGTACGCCGCGACGACGGCGCCCACGAAGTCATCACGCCACGACCGTGCCGCTTGCGCGCACTTGCGCTCCAGATCAACAACATTGGGTTCGGGCACCTCTACACCCGCGAGTGGTCGGATCACAAAATGCAACTGAGCAGCAGACGACTCACCGACATGGGCGGTGTAGTCAACGGTGTCTCCCGACAACTCATGTTTGAGGATGGCAGCGATCCGCTCGCGTACGACGGTGTTGTAGCGATCACGAGGCAGATAGATCAAGCAGGAGAAGAACCTCCCATAGCGGTCTCGACGGATGAACAACCGCAACTGCCGCCGATCTCGCGAGTGCACAACTTGAGAGACGATCGGCAACAACTGGGCAACCGGGGTCTGGAAGAGCTCGTCGCGCGGGTAAGTCTCCAAGACGTCGAGCAAGGCCTTGCCGTCATGGCTGCCCAGGTCGAAGCCAGCAGTGTCCAGGAGCGTCTGCGCCTTCTCACGCAAGAGCGGGATCCGAGTGATCGACTCGGTGTAGGCCGCAGAGCTGAGCAAGCCCAAGAAGCGTCGCTCGCCATCTACATTGCCGTCTTTGTCGAAACGTTTGACTCCCACGTAGTCCAGGTGCACCGGGCGATGCACGGTGGAGCGGGAGTTTGCCTTGGAGAGCACCAAGAGTTCGTTGTCTCTGGCATGCTTGGCAGCCATCGCTGGCAACACCTTCGGACCGGACGGGTCAGCCCGCAAGATGCCATAGCCGGTGCCTGGGACAGCAATCAGATGCTCTTCATCACCAACACCTTCAAGGTCATATTCGCGAAATCCCAAGAAGGCGAAATGGTCATCACTGAGCCACTCAAGCAACGCGATGCCCCTGTCCAACTCGTCGGTGGGCACTGGCGGTGGATTCTCACGCAAGTCCGTGATGATCAAATCGATCTGCTGGTGCATCCGTGACCAGTCCTCGACGGACTCACGCACATCACTGAGCACCTTGCGTAAACGCGTGGCCAGAAGCTCTTCCTGCGCAGCGGGCACTCGATCAATCTCGACATACATCCAAGACTCACGCTGGTGCTCTGGGCGTTGTTCATTGCCATCAGGGCTGACCACTTCGAGCAACTCACCTGACACATCACGACGTACGACGAACACCGGATGCACGAGCAGATGGATGGCGTGGTTGGCAGCATTGATCGCCATCGTGACGGAGTCGACCAGGAACGGCATGTCGCTGGTGATCACACCGACCACGGTGTGCCCACCAGCAGACCAACCATTGGCGGCCACAGTCGGGGTGAAGACCCGAATCTGTGCCTTGCCCTGAGGTAAGTGCTGCGCAAGCTTCAGCTGCGTCTGCACCGCACCATAGAGCTCCTCCACCGTGCGCTCGGCGAGGTCTTCGGGGTCGACATTCTTGTAGAAGGCCCGGGCAAACTCATTGAGATCGACCTTCGGCTCACCCTGCTCATGCCCGACCGAATGCACCTGGGCGTAGTCTGCCAGACGGTCGAGGGTGTCAGACTTCTCTTCGAGTGTCGTCACCCCTCTGACACTAGGCCTCGGCAGGGTTTCCGACAATCGAATTGGCAAAGCAGCCGAGGTCACGAATTGATCACTTGGCAGCAGTCAGCCGGTGGCGCCATCGATGGCTTCACGCATCAAGTCGGCATGCCCGCAGTGGCGGGCATACTCCGCCAGCAAATGTACGACTACCCACCTGACTGAGACCATCTCGCTCTGTCCGCCATGCCGCAGTGCAACAGTCGTGTCCAACGAAGGCTCATTCCCAAGGATCTGTCTGCTCATGGCCACTGCGTCTTCGAACTCAGCAATCAACTGTTCGGCGGTCAGCCCGTGAGCTCGATGCCAATCCCAATCACGGTCTTCATGCCATGGCGCATCACGCCAGGGCTGGCGTGGCCGCTCCTGCGCAATCACTTGGTTCATCCACCAGTCCTCGACATTTGCCAAGTGGGAAAGCAGCCCACCCAAGGACATAGTCGAAGGCGCCCAGCACAACTTGAGCTGGTCATCATCAAGACCGGCAACCTTCGTTAGGACAACTCCTCGAAGTTGATCCAACTGGGCCAGAAGAACCTGCCTCTCAGCTCCCAGCCCTACCTCATGCAGGCTCACTCAGGAGTGTCCATGTGCGGATAATGGTGATGCTTGGGAGGGTTGAAGGTCTCCTTGATCGACCTGGGGCTGGTCCAGCGCCACAGGTTTGCGGCTGCACCAGCCTTGTCGTTGGTTCCCGAAGCACGGGCACCTCCGAATGGTTGCTGCCCAACGACGGCACCGGTCGGCTTATCGTTGACATAGAAGTTCCCAGCAGCAAAGCGAAGGCGTTCGCTGGCCCAAGCAATCGCTTCACGGTCTTGGGCGATGATCGCACCGGTCAGCGCGTAGGGAGCAATCGACTCCATCTGATCGACGACCTTCTCAAATCTCGCATCGTCATAGACATGTACGGCCAGAATCGGACCGAAGTATTCCTCGGTGAAGATCTGATCGGTTGGGTCAGCCGACTCGATGATGGTGGGTCGCACGAAATAGCCAACCTTGTCGTCGGTCTGGCCTCCCGCAATCACCGTCAACTTCGGGGATCGCTTGGCTCGTGCGATCGCAGCCTTGTGCTTGGCGAAGGCACGATCATCAATGACCGCGCCCATGAAATTGGAAAGATCAGTCACGTCACCCATGCTCAAGGACTCGGTGTCCGCGATGAGTCTTTCCTTCAGCTTGCTCCACAACGACTTGGGCACATAAGCCCTGGATGCGGCCGAGCATTTCTGACCTTGGTATTCGAACGCGCCCCGGATCATGGCGACCCGAAGCACGTCCACATCCGCAGAGGGATGCGCCACGATGAAGTCCTTCCCGCCGGTCTCTCCGACGATGCGCGGGTAAGAACGATACGAGGCGAGCCGCTCACCCACGGCTCCCCACAAATACTGGAATGTAGGGGTCGATCCGGTGAAGTGAATGCCCGCCAAGTCACGATGGTGAAGCAACACATTTGAGATCTCCGCACCGTGCCCGGGCAGCATGTTGATCACTCCCGGCGGCATTCCCGCCTCCTCAAGCAATTGCATGAGGAGGTGAGCTGAAAACTGCTGGGTCGTTGCTGGCTTCCAGATCACGACATTGCCCATCAAGGCCGGTGCCGTGGGCAGGTTGCCGGCAATCGCAGTGAAGTTGAACGGTGTGATCGCATAGACAAAGCCTTCAAGGGGCCTGTGGTCACTGCGATTCCAGACCCCAGGGGCATTGGCGATTGGCTGCTCCTCCAAGATCTGGCGGCCATAGTGCACATTGAATCGCCAAAAGTCGATCAGCTCACAGGCACTGTCAATCTCTGCCTGCCAGACGGTCTTGGACTGCCCCAGCATCGTCGCGGCATTGAGCTTGGCGCGCCATGGCCCAGCCAACAGATCAGCAGCCTTGAGCAGGATCGCGGCCCGATCGTCGTACGACATGGCCCGCCACATGGGTGCGGCCTTGGCAGCAGCCTTGACCGCAGCCTCCGCATCAGCCTCTACGCAGCCTCTCATGGTGCCTAGCACGTGGGCATGGTTGTGTGGCTGGACCACAGCTAGCTCCGGCCCGCCTCCTAGACGTTTGCGTCCGCCGATCGTGGCGGTGAGCTTCAGCGGTCGTCTTTGGAGGCTCGCCAACTCGACTTCGATCGCCGCTCGCTCGGGGCTATTTGGCGCGTAGTTGAGATTGGGCTCATTGACCGGCGCTGGGGGCTGGGAGATCGCATCCATATTGGCGATGTTGCCACGAAGGACGCACTCAGGTCGATGGATCGCCCTTTATCCGCTCCAGCAACCACTCCGCTTCCTGATTGGCAAACCAGCCCAAGTCGGCATCATCACCATCGTCCAAGGCAATCGGATCAGGGTCTGCCTGGACTGCGGCCAGTCGCGCCCATGCCACCGGAGTGGCGATCTCCACAGAAGTGGAATCATCGGCTTCATCAAGCACATCCGCATCGACCACCAAGACAACGCGATGCCCGAAGTGGTCCAACGCAGTCACTGTCATGCGGCTCGCGGACTCTGCGGCAGCAGCCATCAGCGCGGCATACTCAAGGTCATCATCATCTGCCTCAGGCCAAGCCGCGCGAAGCCAAGGGGTCACTGCGTGGCCGTGAGAAGCCCGGACCTCATGTTGGGTCACCGTTGCTTCGAAGTCGCTCAAGTCCACTGGCAGATAGCAGCGGGTCATGGTCGTTTGCGACCCCGGGCAGCCCTCGTGCGCAGGCCGCTGGTGGACTCCAGCAACTCCTCCAGAGCCTCTTGGATGCATTGGCCGAGCAGGTGGAGATCAGCAAGGACTTCACGATCTCCGGTGAGCCCATAGCTGACCTGCCCGTCGTAGGAGGTGACTCCAATGCTCAACGAAAAACCAGGATGCAAGGTGGGCACCGGGAAGGTCTCAGTCATCTTCGCGCCAGCGAGGTACATCGGGAACTGCGGACCGGGCACATTGGTGATCACCAGGTTGACACCAGCCGTGGCATTGCTCGCCGCCACTCGGGCCCCCAACGCATGGAAGGTCGTGGGCGCAAAACCAGGCAGTCGAGCCATGCTCGAAGCTGCAATTGCCTTGCCGCGCTCGACATTGGCGCGCACCGCATAGGACACCTGGTGGAGCCGCACCACGGGTGAGACTTCGCCAATCGGAAGGTCCACGAGATGACCGACCACTTCTGCACCGATCTGGCTGGCCTCTGTCTCAGACTCAACGCTCATCGGCACCAGCGCACGCACTCGTCTCCCGTTGGCTACCGACTCGGCCCGGGTCATGTACCACGCACGGATCGCGCCCGTGAGCACGCCCAAGATCACGTCATGGACCGTGCCACCGTGAGCATGTCTGATCTTGTTGTAGTCGCTCAGGTCAGTGCGCACGAACTCCACGCGTCGCTGCGTGGACGGGTCGTGGTTGAAGGGAGAGTCCTGGCGATCAGCGCGATAGAGCATCACGGTGGCCAATGAATTCACGGTGCCCCCGATGTCGAAGACCGAGGAGACCGAACGTTCCATCTCCTCAAGCGCGTGCTTGGTGGCCTCCCAGGGCCTGATCAGACTCCCGCTGACGACTTCGCCCAACAACTTGGCCTGACTTGGCCTAGGCCGTGGCTGCCATTCATCGGGCACCCGATCGTGTGGCCCGGGGTCAGTATCGAATAGCGCCTGGCCCAGATCGATGGAGCGAACCCCGTCAACCAACAGGTGGTGGGTCTTGGACAAGATCGCCACCCGGCCGCCCTCCAGCCCCTCGATGAAGAACATTTCCCACAACGGTCGGTCAGGATCCAGGCGGCGCGTCATGGTGCGTGCTGTCATGCCACGCAACTGATCGAGCGTGCCGGGCTTGGGCAGCGCGGAGCGATGAATGTGGAAGGAGACATCGAAGTCTTCGTCGTCAATCCAGACTGGTGTGGCCAAGTTGGCAAAGCGGAGGACTCGCTGCCGATAACGCGGCGCGTAGGTGATCCGGTCAGTCACATGCTCAATGAGCGACTCATAGGTGAAGGGTCGTTCACCTGGCTCGAAGATCTCCAAGGTGGCGTTGTGCATGGGCGTCTCTCGAGAGTCCGCATTCAAGATCCGCACGTCTGCTGGGCGCAGGCGTTCGACCATCTGAGTCACCCCTTCAGGATTGCAACTTGTCGACGTGTGCGATTCTGACATGACGACCCTGCAGCGCCACACACCGATACCGCAAGGAAGCCTGATGATCCCCCGCAATCGACTGGTCACCACGTCACTGGTTGGACTCGCTCTGGCCGCGACTCTGACTGCATGTGGCGACAACGGCAACTCAGCCAGTCCCACCCTCAAGCCCAGTCCCACCGCCACGCCCACGCACAGGGTGGAGCAGGTCAAAGTCGTGTCCGGAAAGATCACGCCCGAGGGCAAGATCGTGCAGCTAAAGGTCAATCAGCCACTCACACTGGAGATCTCCGCAGATCAACCAGGCGAGCTGCACGTGCACAGCACCCCTGAGCGGACCATCTCCTATCCCAAGGGTCAGTCGAGTTGGGAGTTGGAAATCCCTCGCCCAGGAGTGGTCGAGATCGAGGATCACCACTCAGGAGCACTCGTCTTCAAGCTCCAGGTCCGCTGACCGGCCTGGTCAAGTCTTTGCTTGCGCCCACGCACGGCATCGGCGGTGCCACCGACCTACCGATCCCACTCCCAGCAGCCATAATCGCCGGAGTCACCGCACTGGTGGCTTCATTCGCAATCTTGGTGGTCGCCTGGCGCGAACCGAGGTACTACGGGCACCAACACGGCAAACTGCTGCCCACGGCCATGGGCGCCGCCCTGGACAGTCCTGGCTTCCGATGGAGCATTCGTGGCCTTGGGCTCGTCTTCTTCGGCTATGCAACTTGGGCCATGATCTTCGGGCCCGATCTGATCACAAACCCCACCTTGGGAATCTTTTACGTATTGGTGTGGGTGGGTCTGGTGCCGGCATCGTTGTTGTTCGGGCCGATCGTGCGCCTGCTCAGCCCTTTGCGCACCCTGCACCTGCTGGCGACCAAGATGATCGGGATCAAGGCTGACAAAGGCTTGGCGTCCTATCCAGGCAGACTCGGCTACTGGCCTGCGGCTCTGGGGCTCTTCGGATTCGTCTGGCAAGAGCTCGTGAACCCCAACAGCACCTATGTCTCATCGGTGCAGCTCTGGTTGGCGATCTATGCAGGCGCCATGCTGGTCGGTGCCGCTGCCTTCGGGGACATTTGGTTTGCTCGCGCTGATCCTTTCGAGGTATTCGCCACGTTGATCGGCAAACTCTCCATCTGGGGCCGCGACCCCAAAGGAAGACCACTCGTGCGGAGTCCGCTGGCCAACTTGGCTCATGTGGAGATTGCACCCGGTCTCGTCGCTGTGGTCTCGGTGCTGCTGGGGTCAACGGCATTTGACTCGTTCAAGGCAACCAGCAGGTGGTACGCAATGACCTCCCCACTGGCAGGTCATGAACAAGCGATGAACACCCTTGGATTGATTGGCTTCTGCGTCTTCGTCGCCGTCACCTTCACGATGGCTGCCCGTGCCACACCGAGCGCCCAGACCACGAAGCAAGCTTTGCCCAACCTGTATGCCTCATCGGTCATACCGATCATCGTGGGCTACTTCGTGGCGCACTATCTGACGTACTTCTACCAAATGAGCCAACAGACCCTGATTCAGTTGAGCGATCCGTTGGCTCAGGGATCGAACTTGTTGGGGACTGCGTCGTGGCAACTGCACTATGGCTTGTCGAACTTCCCTACCCCACTGGCCATCACGAAGGTCGCAGCGATCGTGGTGGGGCACATCTTGGGAGCGGTGATGGCTCACGACCGCGCCGTTTCGACGATCCCGAAGCCCCATCGACTGACAGGGCAGTTGGCAATGATGGCGACCATGGTCGGTTATACGACTGTGGGGCTGTTCTTGTTGTTCAGCTCATGATTTGCTGCAGCAGCGGCTCCAGAGCCTTGACGACCGGGCTCTTGCCTGCCTCTACCAGCGACCTACCAGCCACCACAGACCTGTCGACGCCACTGAGATCCATGGGCACAAAGGTCACCGAGGCAGGCGCAGCGTAGGTGTAAATGAGGTCTTGGATGTCACGTCTGTGCCATCCCAAGGAGTCTCGCATCCGATTGACCACCACATGCACCGGAGCTGAGGTTTGCTCGGACAGGCCCACGAGGCAACGGGTCAGTCGGGACAACCCGACAGGCTCTGCACTACCGACGAGGACCAACTGGTCAGCACACGCAACAGAATCAATCGTGGCTTGATTGCGGCCGGCGGTCCTTGAATAGTCTTGGTCAGCCTCCAAAGAGAACCCAGAGTCAACCACCACGTCACCAACCGCTTGGGACAGGCCGATGATGCTCTCCATGGCTCCCGCTCGAAGCTCGGTCCAGCGATCGGCTCGAGGGAGACCGGTAAGCACGTCCAGTTTGGCTCCCAACCTCCGTCGACACCTGGCAAACGACTCCTCGTCGAGCCCGCCGGTATTGGCCAAGCGGGCTGCGGCCAGCAGCCCTGAGACTTCATCGAGGATCCCGAGCGACTGAGCAAGTGACCCTGCTTGAGGATCAGCGTCAATCAGGACGGTGGGGTGCTCACGCGCTTGCATGGCGGCCAATGTGGTCGCGATCAGGCTGCGCCCTGGAGCACCATTTGGCCCATGAACCACAACCACGCGCCCCAATGCCTCTTGCGCGGGCAACACGTCAGGGCGATCGGGATCAGCTATCAGTTTGACTGTTTGGGTCGACAAGATCACTTCGACCAACTTTTCAATCCGTTCGACCGAAAGTGAGTCTTGGATCCCGATGCCGCTCAAGTCCTGATCACCGATCACAATTGGACGCACATCACAACGCAGCAAGCGCATGACCGCATCGGCGTCCAGGCCCATCAACTGGTCAGAGAGCACAGCTAGCTGCGACTGCCCCGTGGCTGCAGATGCCAAGAGATCGGTGAGATCAACGCAGCGTTTGAGCACGGGCATCCTGGCAGCCTCGAGCATTTCCAAGACCTGGCTCTCCCACGGTTGCCCAGAGGCTGCCAGCAGGATCGGCGTAGCTGCCATCTCAGCGTCTCCTGGTGATGACAATGCTGCCCTCAGACATCACTCCTAGGGCATCGGCAAGCTCTTGGGAGTCCTTGGCTGGGACTCCAAGGATGACCTGTTTGCTCGACTCAGGCGCAAATGAATCAGACCGGGTTGGCACCGCGATCACCAGCGCTTCGGGCAAGACCAAGGTCGCGGCAGTGTCGGGTCGTGAAGCACCAGCGGACTTTGACGTCACCCACACGTCAACAGTCGAGCCCTGCCTCACGGTGGCGGGCAAGTTGGCGCTCTCCACACTGATCGGGACCTCAATCAACTCTTGGCGTGGCTCAGCATCAATAGCTGACCGTGGCAACAACTCGCCGGCTTGCAGGTCTCGGTTGATGCTGGTGTCAGAGGCGATCTCGTCATCTGCGCTGACATACAGGTCTGCCGTCGCCGCATCGGTGAATCTGATCTGGGTCACGGTTAACTCCGAGTCGGCGATCTTGCTGCCCTTGGACAGGTCTGTGCGCAGGGCCCAGACCCCCACGGTGTCATCTAGCGAGGCCATCAACTTGGCTCCGATCAAGACCGAAGCCGCGATGAGTACGACCCCGGCAATGATCCGCGGATCACGCCAACTGGGCCGCTTGTTTCGAATGGCGGGCGCGGAGCCCTGGGGGCCCGTCGGCGTCACCGACGCTGACCTCTTTGACATCTCAGACTCCTTCCAAATCCACAAGATGACCGTCCAATGATCGAAAACTCAGGCATCCCATGGCAAAGTTGGCCATATGGCCGCTGAACAACGCTTCTTGACCCTCGCCGATGTGGCCGAAGTCCTCAACATCTCCAGCTCTCAGGTCTATGCACTCGTACGCCGCGAAGAGCTCGCAGCGATCAAGATCGGCGGACGCGGGCAGTGGCGTGTCGAAAATGCTGCCCTTGAGGCCTATATCGCCAAGGCATACCAGCAGACGAAGGACTTCACCAGCAGTCATCCATTCGTGGAGGCCAAAGAGCCCGCGCTCAGTGAGTTCGAGTGATCTGAGTTTCATGAGCGGCCTCTCAATGAGCTGAGCAATCCCAAGGGCAACACGTGCACTTGCCCTCTATCGCCGGCAGCAAGCTCGACGAAATCGCGGCCAACCCGCTCAAAGACACCGGTCAACTGTTGTTGATCTGCCCAGAAGAGCACGCACTCCTCGCGACTCGCGGCCAACCCGCGAAGTACCGAGTTGAGCGAGAGCTTTGCCAATGGAGAAGCACCGGTCACGGCATCAGCATGCCTTGACAGGCCCACGGCACTGGCAATCGCCCAGTGCGGCACGATCCACTCCTCGGGAGCCCCCTGCAAGAGGATCCAGTCAGCACCGACCCGGGCCAAGTCACCGACCAGGAGTTGACCACCAGCAACGCGCACGCTGACTCTGCTCCCCACCGAAGCATGCAGACGTGAAGCAAAAGAGACGGTGGCGTATTCGGCGACTGCGAGCTCGGCAACCTCTGATTCGCGATTGGCCAGTGCCAACCCTGATGCCTGTTGCTCAAGGTCATCGAAGAACGCCAACAACTGCTGTTCCCAACCCATCTTCACCTCCTGACACGGGGAATCGGGTCGTCATCTCCCCGCAGACCCGACTTTTCCACAATCAGGCCACATGCGCAAACAACCTGTTGACAATCTATTCTAATATCCGCTTCCATAAGCAAACATAAGCAAATGAAAGGTTCATCATGATCGAAATGCGGGTGAGAGGCCTCCTCCTAGCCGCCATGTCGCTGGCGCTCCCCTGGCTTTGCTTCCTGGTCACCGATGGCTCACGGAAGCTCCAGCACCCCGGCGCGTTCACCAGCTATTTGGTCTG
>JACJWW010000017.1 GCA_020636935.1 Nocardioidaceae bacterium | reverse complement strand
GGCCTCGACATATCCGGGATGATTGAAATATGCCCGGGCCCGATCGAGCTGGGGGGCTCCCACAATCGATTCGGCGGCATCGTAGAGATTCTCGCGATACTGCCGACAACCGCTGTACGACGAAAATGCCGAGGTGGTGATCGCAAGTGCCCGCTCGATGCCGTCGTCACGCATTCGGGCCAGCGTGTCTGCGAGATAGGGGTCCCAGTTGCGACAACCCCAGTAGACCGGGATCGACACATCATGCGCCGCTAGGTCGCCCTTGATCTGAGCAACCAGTTGCCGGGTCTGCTCGTTGATCGGGCTTCCGCCGAATTTGTAGTAGTGCTCCCCCACCTCCGCCAGCCGCTCATCAGGGATGCCCTTGCCCTTGGTCACATTGCGCAGGAATGGCACGACATCGTCGATGCTTTCAGGGCCGCCAAAGGCGACGATCAAGATCGCGTCGTACGGCGTCACATCGGGCCGCTCGATCTCTCCGGATGGGCTCATGTGCCCATCGTAGAAGCCCTAGGATTGCGGTTGATGTTTGAGCCATATCGCAAAGTCTTCGCCTATCCGGGCGCTTGGCAATTCTCCGCAACCGGAGTGATCGCCCGGCTGCCAATCTCCATGATGACCTTGTCGATCGTGGTGATGGTCAGTGAGCTCAGCGGCTCCTACACCCGGGCCGGACAAGTGTCTGCTGCATATGTCGTCGGCAACGCTGGCTTCGCAATCATCCACGGCCGCTTGATCGACCACTTCGGCCAAAGGCTCGTGCTCCTGATCGACACGGTCGCCTTTGCCATGACCACGATCCTTTTGATGGTCGCGATCAACTCCCATTGGGCGCTGGGCCCAACCCTGCTTTTTGCCGTCCTGAGCGGCATGTCGATCCCGCAGATCGGCGCAATGATTCGCTCTCGGTGGAGCAATCTGGTCACCAACGAATCCGATCGTCACACCGCATTTTCGGTTGAGGCGGTGGTCGACGAGATGGTCTTCGTGATCGGGCCGGTTCTGGTCGCGGTCACCGCAACCGCGATCAATCCTGCGTCAGGTCTGGTCATCTCGGTGATCGCTGGCACGATCGGCACCCTGTTGTTGGCGGCCCAGCGTCGTACTGAGCCTCCGAAGGGCTCAGACCACGACGCCGGCGAGAAGCAGCAGCCGATGCACTGGGGTTCGCTGGCACCGATCGCCATTGGAGCCATCGCCTATGGCGCTCTCTTCGGAGCACTCGAGGTGGGCGCGGTGTCCTTCGCCGACCACGCCGGGCACAAAGCTGGCTCAGGGATTCTTCTGGCACTGTTTTCCTTCGGCAGCCTGCTCGCTGGCGTGGTGACGGGCGCAATCGTGGCTCAGTCCAGCCCATTCACGCGGAGTCGTCGCGGGATGTGGACCCTTGCCTGCGGCACTTTGGCACTGCCCTTTGTCACCAATCTGTGGGTGATGGGTTTGGTCTTGGTGTTCATCGGCCTGGCTCTGGCTCCCACCTTGATCGCATTGTTCTCTCTGGTCGAGGCCACCACCCCACAGCGTCGTCTCAACGAAGCACTCGGCGTGATCCAGACTGGAGTCAGCGGTGGCGTGGCTCCCGGCGCTTGGCTGGCGGGCCTTCTGGCCGATGACTTCGGCGGCAACGTGCCGTTCATGGTGTGCACTGTGTCTGCCTTCCTCGCCGCAAGTGCCAGCCTCTTCCTTCGCGACAAAGAGCGGTCTCGATAAGCTCCGCGCATGGCAGTGGAGATGACCAACTGGAACAACTGGTGTGGGCTGACTCAGGTGACCCCCAACGAGATCACGACCCCGACCTCGGCAAGCGAGCTCGCTGAGGCAATAGCACAGGCCGCATCATCGGGTCGGCGGATGAAGATGCCCGGCACTGGCCATTCATTCACCTCGATCGCGGCGTCTGACGACATCTTGGTGCGCTCCCAAGGCCTCCAGGGAGTCATCGGCGTCGATCCAGACAACCTCACGGTCACGGCTCGGGCCGGCACCCGTCTCAAAGACCTCAACAGCGGTCTGGAGAGGCTCGGCTATTCGCTGCACAACATGGGTGACATCGCCGAGCAGACCATTGCCGGTGCCACCTCGACCGGCACCCACGGCACCGGGGGTGTCGCCGCTGGCCTGTCGGCACAGATCGCGGGCTTGGAGATCGTGACCGGCACCGGCGAGATCCTCCAGTGTGATGCGACCCAGAATGCCGACGTCTTCGACATCGCCCGGGTCGGGCTCGGGGCCTTGGGCATCTTGACTTCTTTGACCTTCAAGGTGGAGCCGCTCTTCACCTTGCAGGCCCACGAACAACCCATGTCATGGGATGAAGTGACCCAGAACTTCGACCAGTATGCCGACGAAAACAACCACTTCGAGTTCTACTACTGGCCCCACACCAACAGTTGCCAAGCCAAATTCAACAACCGCACCCTCGACGCACCCGAGCCGCTGAGCAAGGTGCGCAGCAAGATCGATGATGACTTGCTCAGCAACAACCTCTTCGGCGCCCTTGTGAAGGTGGGCAGTCTGGCTCCGCGAAGCATCCCTGCGATCAACAGGATCTGTGGCAAGGCTCTGTCCGAGCGCACCTACAGCGACGTGCCCTGGAAGGTCTTCACCTCCCCACGTCTGGTGCGCTTCCGCGAGATGGAATACGCCGTACCACGAGAGGTCGGCATCGAAGCCCTGACCGAGGCCAAGAAGTTGATCGATCGGTCTGGCTGGCGGATCGGCTTCCCGATTGAGGTCCGCCATGCCCCTGCCGACGACATCCCCTTGTCTTCAGCTGCTGGCCGCGACACCGTCTACTTGGCCTTCCATGTGCCTATGGACACCGATCATCGTGAGTATTTTGGCGGTGTCGAGGCGATCATGCGGGACTATGACGGCCGCCCGCACTGGGGCAAGTTGCACACGCGCACGGCTGCAGACCTGGCCCCCGCCTATCCGCGCTGGGATGACTTCTTGGCCATGCGAGAGCGACTCGACCCCCAGCGCGTCTTCACCAACGACTACCTGGAGACCGTGCTCGGGCAGTGATCTTGGCTGGACAATCGCTCGTGTGGCCACAACGATCTCGCCGCGCCTACCTGCGCACCCGCGCCACCTGAAGTAGTCTCAGGCAAAAGCAGATTCAAAGGAGCTCGCAGACAATGCAAGACCTCACCCCGGTGGGGCTGACCAAGGATGGCAAGAAGCTCATCTTGGTGAGTCAATCCGGAGAGGAGTTTGCCGTGATCCTCGACTCTGGTTTACGTGCCGCCATCCGTGGTGGCAACCACAGGTCCGCGCAGTTGGAGATGAAGATGGAAAGCATGCTCCGCCCTCGAGACATCCAAGCTCGCATCCGCGCTGGCGAGACCCCCGAAAAGGTCGCCACGGCTGCGCAGACCACGGTCGAGGCAATCATGCCCTTCGCCCAGCCCGTCCTCGACGAGCGAGCGCACGTGGCCCAGAGCGCGATGATCGCATCCGTACGCCGACGCGGCTCTGGCAACTCCACGGCCGCTGGCACCCTTCTCGACAATGCCCAGGTCTATCTCCAGACCCACGGCCTGCACGAGGAAGACGTCTCTTGGGATGCTTGGCGCCGCCCAGACGGCGTCTGGTTGTTGGTGGCCACATATTGTCTCGACGGCAACGACACCACTGCACAGTTCACTCACGATCTACGCGGTCGCTATGTGGTTGCTGAAAATGACGCGGCTCGCCTTCTGACGGGCGAGCTCCAGCCGGAAGGGCAGGTCAGTCAGGGGCTGGCGCCACCGGAGACGGCCCGACTGCGCCCGCTGAGCGCCGTACCTCCTGTCGAGGAGTTGCCGCTCGGAGCCGACACCCTCGATCTGGTGCGAGAGCCAGACCCTGTGCCAGAAGCCGACGAAGAGATCACCGAGCCACAGCCGGGGCTTCCGTTGACCCAAGAAGAGTCGCCCACTGCTGATCCGGTTGATCCAGAACCAACCGCCAAGCCCAAGAAGCGCCGCGGCAGAGCTTCGGTGCCGTCTTGGGACGAAATAATGTTTGGCGGCGGGCAACAGGAATAGCCCTTCCTTCCAGACAATCCACCGTGAAAGCCTGATTGAGTGCGCTATTTCATCACTGGAGCCACGGGCTTCATCGGACGACATCTGGTCGCTGAGCTGATCAAACGCGACGAGACCGAGATCTACGCTCTTCACCGCGAGAGCTCAGCGCAAGCGATGCAACTGCTCATTGAGTCGCTCAGCGCTGACCTCCCAGCCACCAGCAAGATCGTCCCCGTTGTCGGAGACCTCACCCTGCCCCGGCTCGGACTCCATCCAAACTGGATCTCAGAGCACGCAGGGTCCATCGACCACTTCTTCCATCTGGGCGCCCATCACGACCTGGCAGCCGGATCCGAGATCCTCCAAGCCACCAATGTTGCCGGCACCAAGACCGCGTTGGCAGTGGCTGAGCGCCTGCGGATACGAAATTTTCATCACATGTCCTCTATCGCCGTTGCCGGTGACTTCACCGGGGTCTTTGACGAGACCATGTTCGACGAGGGCCAAGCTCTCCCCAGCCTCTATCACGTGAGCAAGTACGACGCTGAGGCGTTGGTGCGCTCACACGAGAGCCTCAGGCGGCGGATCTATCGACCGTCCATAGTGGTCGGTCACTCCGAGACCGGGGTGATGGACAACAGCAATGGCCCCTATTACTTCTTCCCGGCCCTCAAGCGACTGCGCGACACCCTGCCGGAGTGGACGCCCTTGGTCGGACTCGACTTCGGCGACACCAACCTAGTGCCGGTCGACTATGTCGTACGGGCAATGGATCACCTGGCCCACAAGGATGCAGACGACTGCGAAGTATTCCACCTGGCCAGTCCACAACCCCAGCCCCTCGTCGAGGTGGCCAATGTCTTCGCCGACGCCGCACGCGCGCCGAAGTTCGCCGTACCCGTGGATCGACGAGTCGCCGCCCGCCTGCCGACTGGTGCATTGGGCAGTGGAATGCGCCCCACGGCTCTGCTCAACAAACTCCTCCGCCAGCCAGCAGCGAGCCTGGCATTGGGCCAGTCCATCGGACGCCTGGGCGTCCCAGCTCAGATCCTGACCAATGCCGTGCTCAGCCCAGTGATCGCAACCCGACACACTCAACGGGCCTTGACCGGGTCAGGTCTTGAGGTGCCATTGCTTTCTGACTACGCCGAGACACTCTGGACCTATTGGGAAGAGGTCCTCGACGATGCAGTGCGGCATGACAAACAGGCGCTGAGGGCCTTGCGCGGCAAGACGGTCATCATCACGGGCGCGTCTTCGGGGATTGGGTTTGCAACGGCCGCCCAGATCGCCAAGTGCGGAGCCAAGGTGGTGTTGATCGCCCGCAGCGCAGACAAACTCAAGGAGCTGCGCGACACCATCCGCCGCTCAGGTGGTGAGGCCGTCACTTATGTCTGCGATCTCAGCGATCTTGACGCGATTGATCAACTCATCCCCAGACTCCTCGATGATCTGCCGCAGATCGACTTCCTGGTCAACAATGCGGGTCGCTCGATCCGACGCTCGATCGAGCTCAGCGGTGACCGATTCCATGATTTCGAGCGCACGATGCAGCTCAACTATTTCGGCACCATCCGACTCGTGATGGGCCTCCTCCCCCGGATGCGGGCTCAAGGTGGTGGCCACGTCGTAAATGTTTCTTCGGTTGGTGTGCTGGCCAAGCCACCTCGGTTTTCGGCGTACATCGCCTCGAAGGCCGCACTCGATGCCTGGACCGATATCACTGCAAGCGAAGCGATCCGAGACAAGATCACCTTCACCACCATCCACATGCCTTTGGTGCGCACCCCGATGATCAGTCCGACCAAGGCCTACCGTGCCTTCAGCACGATCAGCCCCGGCCAAGCAGCTGCCAAGGTCATCCAAGGCTTGGTGCACCGCCCACGAGAAATCAACACCATGACCGGACAGGCGATGGCGCTGGTCCACCAGATGGTGCCGACTGGGTCTCTGCGATTGCTCAATCTCGCCTATCAGTCAATGCCAGAGCAGGGGATGCGGGCGAGCGATCATTCCGAGCGCACCCAGAAGATTGTGCGAGCCGTATATCAAAAGCTGCGTTGGTGAGAGGTGGTGTGCCATCCCCTGCAGGGTTGAGCGCCTTGATAGCTTCACCTTCAAGGCACCGATTGCTTGCGTATCGCAAGGCCAGGGATGTGCCGCCCCAAATCAAGGAGCATTTCCGTGCCAGACTTCTGGTCATCCATCTGGGACACCGTCTGGTGGGCCCTGACACTCTTCGTCTTCATCGCCTACCTGTTGGCGTTGTTCAGCATCATCACCGACCTCTTTCGTGACCGCAAGCTCTCAGGGGTCGCCAAGGCGATCTGGTTGGTCTTCTTGATCTTCCTGCCCTTCCTGACTGCTCTGGCCTATCTGGTCTTCCGCGGTCCGGGCATGGCCGAGCGTTCCATTGGACAGCAGCGCGCCGCTCAGCAGGCAGCTGATGACTACATCCGCTCTGTTGCTGGCGGGCCTGCTGGCGAGATTGCCCAGGCCAAGTCGTTGCTCGACTCAGGTGCCATCAGCCAGAGCGAGTACGACGCTCTCAAGGCCAAGGCTTTGGCTCAGGGCAAGTGAGTCGGCGATGATGCGTATCCGAATCGCGGCTCTGCTCGGGGTTCTTGCGTTGACCTTGAGCGCATGTGGCGGGGCCAACACCAAGGCCGCTGATGCCAGCGGCGACTGGGGTGTTGACCAAAGAGGAGAACCAAATCTCCACTTGGCCAAAGATGGCAAGGTCTCCGGTTCTGATGGATGCAACCGGTTGATGTCGACCTGGAAGCAAGATGGCGATCAGGTGAAGTTCACCGTGGTTGCTGGCACGTTGATGGCCTGTGAGGGTGTCGACACTTGGCTCTCTGCCATGCAGGGCGCCACCATCGACGGTGACCTACTGATCATCAAGGGTCCCGATGGCAAGAAGATCGGCGAGTTGAAGCGCCGCGCCACTGACTAGCAGCACCAAGCGACAATGGTGGCGGAGCACCCTTCTAGACGCTCCGCCACCATTGTCATATCTGCGGTCACCTCAGCTGGGCAACTTGTCCACGCGCTCCTTGATCACTGGGGCCAACCGGACGCTGTCGACATCGGTCCAACCCGTTGGTGGCAGGATCTGCGCCCAGGCATAGACAGGTGCCTGACCAAACAAATGGCCCTGCCCAATCGGGACAGAGTTCGCCATCGCTTGGTCGGCGCCAACCTGCAGCATGGTCACGATCGGCAGCCAGGTCATGTACGGCGTGACATCGCGACCACGGTCTTCGGACAACCAGTCCGGTTTGTTGAAGGCCAAGGCAAAGTCCCACCAGGTGACGGGGTCATTGGGATGTTGCAGATAGCCGATTCGAGGCTGAGCCCACTCGTCGCTCGTGCCAGGCCAGTCTTTGCCGCCATCTGAGAATCGGACAGTCTGGCCTCCTTGGTAGATCGGGGCGATCTCCAAGGTGCCTTTGTCGCGCTCGTCTGTGAACTGCTGCCACAAGGTGTTGTTTGCAGTGGGTCCAACGAAGAGTGCACCCGATGTGCGCTCAGCCATGTCTTGAGCTCCTGAGAAGGCCGCCTCTCCCCCGAAGGACCCCAGGCTCTCACCGCTGACCACCAGTTTCGGGCGGGCATCCTCAGGGAGCTCCAGCCAGTGTGCATAGACGGCCTCGAAGAGCATCCGGCCAGCCTCTTGGGAGCGGTCACCGTCAGCCAAGAAGGACATCCAGCTTGGTAGGTAGGAATACTGCATACTGACCGTGGCGGTGTCTCCGCCCCACATGTACTCCAGGGCTTGGGCTTGGTTTTCGTTGACCCAGCCTCGACCGGTACCGGTGGCGACGTTGAGTACGGCCCGGTCAAAGCCGCCGATCTGCTCCAACTCAGTGACGGCAAGTTGAGCCTCCTGGCGCAGGTCGATCTCGCCATCAGTACCCACGCCCACATAGGCCCGGACTGGCTGCAAGCCAGGCTTGCCAGCGAAGGCCGTGATGTCATCGGCACTGGGGGCACTGTGGATGAACAAGCGACCTTGGCGACCCAGTTCCTTCCACTTCATCGATGAGTCAGGTCCGGCAGACAGGTTGGGGCTGGTTGGTGCTGGGAGGTCGGTGCTGAACTCCTGATTGATAGCCATGAAACTGGCATCCAAGCCCTCAACCACATTGTCGAAGACCACTCGGTTGAAGGTGCCATAGGTGACCAGGGTGACCAGTACCAGTGCCACGACTGCAGCCATCCTGGGAGGCATGATTCGGTTGATCAATCGACTGGTGCGGCGCCCGAAGGCACGCACCAACCTGATCAGGATCATCAGCAGGGCGAAAAGCACGACTGCCGTCAACAAGAGCAGCGGCACATAACTCCACGTCAAAGCCTCGTGCCCGATCGAGGAGCGCAACTTACGTTGCCAAAGCACATTGAAGATCAGCATCAACACGGTGCCGACGACGGCCAGACCCGCAAGGGATTGCCGGGCGATCCGGCGTTGACGATCAGTGAGCTTCACGCCAATTGAAGAAATCGCCCAGTCGAAGAGTGCCCCCAAGGCGTAGCCAATCAGCCCGGCAACGGCGCAGAGCAGCCCTTGAAACAAGCCTGGGCGAGGCAACAACGAAGGTGTCAAGGCCAACCATGCCCAAGTCAGCGCCCCGAATGCAGGTAGGAGCGGCAGCTTGTCTGGGCGCCATGGGCTGGGGGCTTTCATCGGTCACTCGCTCCTGCTTGTGTCGGACGCCAAGAAAAACTCGGTTTGCGCTTGTCAGCAAAGGCCGCAATGCCTTCATGCATGTCCGCAGCCGTGTCGATGATGTCATGCCAGCGTTCGTTGAGACTGTCTGACACCTGACCCGCATCGGCAATTTGCTCGACCATCTCTTTCGTGCCGACTTGAGTCAATAGCGAACGCTCCAGCAAGGTGGACACCAACCCTTCCAGGCGATTCTCGGCTGCATCAAGGGGCAAGAGTTCATTGATCAATCCCATTCGCAAGGCCTCATTGGCCTCGATGATGTCACCAGTAAAGAGCAGTTGTTTGGTGGCTGAAGGCCCGATCAGTCGGGTCACGCGCTCAAGCGCATAGGCCGGATAAATAATCCCTAAGCGCGCTGGGGTGATGCCATACTTCGACCCTTCTGCCGCAATCCGCAGGTCACAACAACTCGCCAGCTCAGCACCACCACCAATGCACGATCCGGTGATGAAAGCGATCGTCGGCATTGGGAAGGTCGCGAGTGACTGATCGGCGTATTGGTTGGCTTCGTGATATTCACGCAAGGACATCTCGGCGAGGCCATGGATATCAGCACCAGCACAGAAGTGATCCCCGACGCCACGCAAGATTAGGAGCCGTACATCTGTGTCTTCACGAAGACCGTTGACCCGATCGCCGATCGCCTGCCACATCTGGTTGGTGATCGCATTGCGCTTTGCTGGTCGATTGAGCCACAAGGTGGCCACGCCGCCCTGCTTGGTCACATAGACCGCGTCGTTATCAACTGAAGTATTCACGGGCAAAGCCTACGGCCCGCCCGATATTCGGCCTTGGTGCGTCAGTACGGCGTGGTCGATGCCACAGCCAAGGCCCGCCCCATGTCGAATGGCCAGGCCTGCATGAAGAGCCATGGTCGACCAAACCACAAGAGCGCGTCGGCATGTGCCGCACCTGTAGCTGTGGTCGGCTGCTGACCCAGAGTGATGCAGCGCGTCTGTCCTCGTGAGGTGCACACTTCGGCATTGTCGAAGACCCCACGTGGGTGCGCGGCGTAGTACTGCTTCCAAGTGAAGGGGGCGCCAGTGTCAGATGTGTCTACTACATAGTGCTTGCCTGGATAGCCACATCCAGCGAGCATCGCCGACACCTGCTCACCAAAAGCAAGATTTTGACCAACATCTGCATAGTGGGTGGCACCAAGTGCAAAGCCGCGGACATATTGGACTCCAGCTTGGATGAGCATGGAAGTCGCCTCGGGCACGGTCAGCCAGTCACCATCACTGCCGTCGAGATAGATGGCGGCATTTGATTTTGGGACAGTCGCTGAGCGGCATATCTGGCTAACTGCATCTTGAGCGCGGATTGGCCCTTGAAGTTGACCGCAAGGTCAGGCTCCAAGACGATCAGCGCCTTCGTCTGGCCCAGCGCATTGGCCGCCGCATCAATCCAGGCTCGGTAGTTGTTGACCTCAGCATCAGTCAACGGGATGTGTCGAGCATCCTCACCTCGTGGGAAGAGCCCGAACAGGGCCAACTGGATGCGCTTGTTGGGGTCGCCCTTCTGACTGTCTTGGATGTAGAAATTGATCTGAGCTCGATTTGGGCTGGCGTGATCTTCGGGCCGATCCACATCACTTTGGGAGTGAGCGCAATCTTGCCAAGCAAGGCCTTGTTGGCACCTGTGGCCGCCTTGTAGTGAGAGTTGACCGGATCTTGAGGCCCATCGTAGATCGGCATTTCATCTCGCACGATCGGGTTGGCCGATGTGGGTGAAGCAACCAACGGGCACCTTGCCGGATCGATATTGTGTCGGGTCTGCCCTGAGCGGCATCTCTTGCCCTTCTTGCCCTTGCGGCACTTCTTGGCCTTTTTGGCTTTCTTTGGCCTTCTTGGCCTTCTTGGGCTGCTTGCGCTTTGTCTGCTTGGCATTGACAGAGTGCCCGCTGGGTGAGTGGATCGACTGGCTCGACTTGGCACCGGTGACGGCATTTGCACCCTGATTGAGCAAACACGAGGTGGCTACCAAGAGCAGTGAGGCCATGATGATCATGGCGATCCGAGCAAATCGATTCATGAAGACCGGCATCCTGCCACGATATCTGACAAATCGCTGATAATGGTATAAACCACTCAGTTGGCGACTGGGTCAGTCACCCCAGAAGATCTTGTCCACTACGCCTCTGGCTTGACGGGCGGTGCGCAGATAGTCGTTGAGCATCTCATCAGTTGAGCCGGGCCCATAGCCCAAGATGGTCGCCACTGCAGCCCGCTCGCGGGCATCACGGGGCAACTGGTCGCTGGGCTTGCCACGCACCTGCACCGTCGCGTTGCGGGCCCGGCTCGCCAGCCGCCAAGCGAGTCCGAGTTGGGCAGCATCCTCTGCATCGATCAACTCAACTTCGACTGCGGCAGCCAGCGCCTCAAGGGTCTTGGTGGTCTGCAACTGCGGGAACTGGCCGGCGTACTGCATTTGGAGCAACTGGATGGTCCATTCGATGTCAGAAAGGCCACCTCGACCGAGCTTGAAATGCGTGGCAGGGTCAGCTCCGCGCGGCAGGCGCTCCTCGTCGACACGCGCCTTGATCCTCCGGATCTCGGTGATTTCCTTTGCCTCCAGGCCCGAGTCTGGATATCTCAACGGATCGATGAGTTCCCTGAACTCCGCACGCAATCCAGGATCACCGATCAACGGGTCAGCCCGAAGCAGCGCCTGCGCTTCCCAGACCTGTGACCACTTGGCGTAATAGGCCGAATAGGAAGCCAAAGTGCGCACCATCGGCCCCTGCCGCCCTTCTGGGCGCAGCGAGGCATCGATCTCCAAGACCGGATCACTACCAGGTACGGCGAGAAGCTGCGCGAGTCTGGTTGTGATCTCCTTGGCCATAGATGCGGCGATCTGCGGGTCGCCGGTCGGATCGTAGACATACATCAGGTCAGCATCAGAGCCATAACCAAGCTCATGTCCGCCATAGCGGCCCATTGCCACGAGCGCCATGCGGGCTGGGAAGCCCACTCCGCGCTCATGCTCGACTCCTGGTCACTGCGGCAAGCGCGGCATCAAGCGAGGCAGTGGTCAGGTCGGTCAAGGCATCGGCGATCACCGAGACGTCTTCAGACTCGCAAAGATCCACCACACTGATCCGCAGCAACTCTCGTCTCCTGATCGCCCGGATCGCAACCACTGCATCCTGCGCGTCCTTCCTTCGTGCCGCGGCTCGAGTGCATCTCGCGCGCGATCAACTCCCCAGACAGCGGAGCCAGACCTTCCTCACCAAGCAGGGCCACACCTTCAGGCTCACGTCGAAGCAGGTCGGTGGCATAGCGGCTCGTGGCCAGCATCCGGGCCATCCGGTGAGCCGCCTCCCCCTCATCCCGGAGCAATCGCAAATACCAATGTGTAGCTCCCAAGGTTTCGCTGATCCACCGAAAGCCAAGGAGGCCAGCATCAGGGTCGGGGGCATCGGCAAACCAACCCAACATTGCTGGCAGGAGCGTGCGCTGGATGGCCGCCGTACGACTCACCCCCGCAGTTAGCTCCTCCAAGTGACGCAAGGCAGCAGCCGGATCGAGATATCCCAAGGCCGCAAGCCGTTCCTTGGCAGCACCTGGGCTCAGCCGGGCTTCATCACTGCTGATCTGGGCGACAGCAGTGAGCAATGGCCGATAGAAGAGCCGCTCGTGGAGTCGGCGTACCTCCCGACGATGATGTGCCCATTGTCGGTCGAGCTCGGCTACGGGATCTCGCAGGAAGCCCATTGAGCGCCCAAGCCGACGCAGCGACTCCTCGTCAGAGGGTACGACGTGTGTGCGCCGCAGCTGGAACATCTGGATGCGATGCTCCATGGTGCGCAAGAAGGCATAGGCCTCGTGCAGGGCCTGACCGTCGGCACGCCCCACATATCCGCCCTCGGTCAAGCGAGCCAGCGCGCTCAAGGTGGTGGGTGGTCGCACCGTCTCGTCAGTGCGCCCGTGCACCATCTGGAGCAATTGACTGCGAACTCCACATCGCGCAGGCCACCGGGACCCAGCTTCATTGTCGCGACATCTCATCAGCAGGATGTTGTCCAGGACCCGACGCCGCATGGCTTGGACTTCCTCGACGAAGCCATCACGCTCGACTGCCGTCCAGACCATTGGATTGGTCATCGCAATGAACTCGCGGCCCAGATCAATGTCTCCGGCAACCGGACGTGCCTTGAGAAGGGCTTGAACTCCCAAGTCTTGGCCCAGCGCTCGTAGTAGCCGCAATAGCTGGCCAAAGTGCGCACCAAAGGACCGCTGCGACCTTCTGGGCGCAGATTTGGATCGACGGGCTAAATCAGCCTTCGGCAGTCTGATCAGAGCAGATCTGCATCATGGCCGATGCCACCTGAGTTGCCGCCTTGAGCGCGGCCTGCTCACTGTGCCCTCGACGGCTTGGGCGATGAAGAGCACGTCAACATCACTGACGTAGTTGAGCCTGCCCACCGCACTTGCCCATGGCGATCACGGCCAGGCGGCAGCCTTCAGCAGCCTCACCTGACCTTTGCTCTGGCAAGCACCAGTGCGGCCTCGAGCGTGCCCGCAGCCAGATCGGAGAGTTCGGCTGCCGCATCATCTAGTGCCAGATCGTCCGCCAGATCCCGGGCAGCCAGCCGGAGCAACTGTCTTCGATATTCCACGCGCAGAGCATCGGCACCTGCCACGGGGTCTTTCCCCCGGACTGCCGCCACCAAGCCAGCCCTCATGGCTGCGGCCGTCGGCCTGGTGACTGCCTGTTCTTCGCCAACCAGCTCTCGCCAGTGAGCGGGGTGGCGCAACAGGTGGGCTCCGAGTGCTTCGCTGGCTCCCAAGACCGACAAGATCCGCATGGCAGTCGCTTGGTCAGCAGCCAACGTCGCCAAGAGCTCTTGGGCATCGGGCGCGATATCGAGCAAGGCAAGCAGCCCATCGAGAGCTCGCTGAGGCTCAGCAGTCCGGCCGATCATTGGCAGGAGCTCTGGTGCACTCAACCCCAGTCGAGCCACCGCCTCGGTAGCTTGCTGGGAGTCAGCAAAGCCCAAGCTCAGCAACTGGGTCCGAGAAAACATCACAACACAGGCAGCATGGTGTCTCGCTCATGCGCGGAGACCTGGCCTCGGTATTCCTCCCATTCCTTGCGCTTGTTGCGCAAGAAGAACTCATAGACATGCTCCCCCAAGGTCTCGGCCAACAACTCCGACTCTTCGGCGAGTTTGATCGCGTCATGGAGGTTCTTGGGGAGTTGCTGAAGACCCAGTGCTTGACGTTCGCGGTCGGTCAGCGACCAGACATCGTCCTCGGCCTCGCGAGGAAGTTCGTATTCTTCCTCCAATCCCTTCATGCCCGCCGCCAGCACCGTCGCGAAGGCCAGATAGGGATTGCTGGCGGCATCGATGCTGCGCAACTCGATCCGGGCCGACTGCCCCTTGTTGGGCTTGTACATCGGCACCCTCACCATGGCCGAGCGGTTGTTGTGTCCCCAGCAGATGTACGACGGAGCCTCCCCGCCCCCGATCAGCCGCTTGTAGGAGTTGACCCACTGGTTGGTGACGCAGGTGATCTCTCCTGCATGCCGCAAGATGCCAGCGATGAAGTGTCGCGCGGTTTTGGAGAGTTGGTATTCCGCGCCTGCCTCGAAGAAGGAGTTGGTGTCGCCTTCGAAGAGTGAGACATGCGTATGCATGCCAGAGCCCGGATGCTCGGTGAACGGCTTGGGCATGAAACTCGCCCAGATGCCCTGGCTCAGGGCCACCTCGCGCACCACAGTGCGGAAGGTCATGATGTTGTCTGCGGTCGACAAGGCGTCGGCATAACGCAGATCGATCTCCTGTTGCCCCGGACCGGCCTCATGGTGGCTGAACTCAACCGAGATCCCCATCGACTCGAGCATGTTGATCGTCTCGCGACGAAAATCTGACCCTCGTGACTGGGCAGTGTGGTCGAAGTAGCCGCTGCGATCGACTGGTTCGAGGTCACCTCCGCCTTCTGGTTTGCCCTTGAAGAGATAGAACTCGATCTCTGGGTGGGTGTAGAAGGTGAACCCCTTCTCCCCCGCCCGTTGCAGGGTCCGCTTGAGCACATGGCGCGGATCGGCGTACGACGGTGAGCCATCTGGCATCGCGATATCGCAGAACATCCGTGCCGTTGAGGGGCTCTCGCCGCGCCAAGGCAGCAGTTGGAAGGTGGCCGGGTCGGGGTGGGCCAGCATGTCAGCCTCGGTGACTCTCGTGAAGCCTTCAATGGCTGATCCGTCAAAACCGATGCCTTCTTCGAAGGCCCCTTCAAGCTCGGCTGGCGCGATCGAGACAGATTTCAAGAAACCGAGCACATCGGTGAACCACAGACGCACGAAGCGAACATCTCGCTCTTCCAAAGCACGCAGCACAAAATCTTCTTGTTTGCCCATGATCGCAGCCTAGTGGGCGCATGGACTCAAGACGCACAGTAAGGTCCGGCGAGTGACACAGAGTGTTTTGGCAGGGTTGTTTGCAGGGTTGGGTCTGATCGTGGCGATCGGCGCCCAAAATGCCTGGGTACTACGCCAAGGCATCCGCCGCAATCATGTGCTCGAAGTCGTGGCGATCTGCATCGTGGCCGACATCGTCTTGATCGCTGCTGGCACTGCAGGCCTGGGCGTGCTGGTTCAGCGAAGCCCTGAACTGCTCAATACCTTGAAGTGGGTCGGTGCTGCATATCTGTTCTGGTTTGCCACGAAGTCATTTCGGGCAGCGATCGAGTCGACCAACGGGCTGCGCCCCGAACAGGGCGATTTGGCACGCGGGTCAGTGGTGGCCACCACCTTGGCGCTCACCTTCCTCAACCCTCATGTCTATCTGGACACGGTCTTGATGTTGGGCAATCTGGCCGTGCAGCGTGGTGAGGCTCGATGGTGGTTTGCCGGAGGTGCCGCCATCGCCAGCATCTTGTGGTTCAGTGCTTTGGGCTTCGGCGCCCACAAACTCGCTGATCCACTGTCTGATCCCAAGACCTGGCGGATCATCGACTCGCTGATCGGGGTGTTGATGGTGGTGCTAGCGGTCTACCTGCTCAACTTCTGATCTCAACCGCGAATGGGCGCTCCCGACTCTGCGCGCGCGATCACCAATCGTTGAATCTCCGAGGTGCCTTCGTAAATCGTGAAGATCCGGGCGTCTCGGGCCATCCGCTCAACGGGATATTCCCGCGTGAAGCCGTTGCCACCCAGGATCTGGATCGCCTGGTCAGTGACCCGCTTGCAGGTCTCGGAGGCAAAAAGCTTCGACATCGAGCCTTCGGCGTGCTCGAAGGGCAACCCCTGAGCGCCCAACCATGCCGCCCGCCAAACCAGCAGCCTGGAGGCATCAATCTGCGTTGCCATGTCAGCCAGTTGGAAGGCCACGCCTTGGTTTTCGATGATCGGCTTGCCGAACTGCACCCGGGTCTTGGCATAGTCCAAGGCATATTCATAGGCAGCCCGAGCTACGCCCAGCGCCTGGGCCCCAACCGCTGGACGGGTGCGCTCGAAGGTCGCCATCGAAGGCTGGGTGCGACCCGACTTCACCCCTTCACGGGCCTTCGCCAGGCGGGCATCCAATTTCTCCTTGCCGCCGAGCAACTGGCTGCCGGGGATCCGGCAGTTGTCGAGCACGACCTCAGCCGTGTGTGAGGCCCGGATCCCGTGCTTGGCGAACTTTTGCCCCTGGCTGAGGCCGGGAGTGTTGGGGCCGATCACAAATGATGCCTGCCCGCGCGTCTTCAACTCCGGGTCGACCACCGCGGTGACCACATGCACATTCGCGATCCCGCCGTTGGTGGCCCAAGTCTTGGTGCCATTGAGCACCCACTCGTCCTTTGCTTCGTCGTACTCCGCGCGGGTGCGCATTGCCCCGACATCGGAACCCGCATCGGGCTCGGATGAGCAGAAGGCCGCCACCTTGATGTCACCGGGCGAGCCGAACATCTGTGGCACCCACTCCATGACCTGCTCGTCTGTGCCATTGGCGCGTACGCCGGCCGCTGCAAGCGATGAGCCCACCAACGACAAGGCAATGCCAGCGTCACCCCAGAAGAGCTCTTCCATGTAGACCGGGATCCCCAGACCGGTGGTGTCGAAGGCCTGGGTGGCGATGAAGTCGAAGGAGTAGAGGCCGATCTTGGCGGCTTCCTCGAGCACCTCCCAAGGAAACTCCTCACGCTCGTCGTACTCCGCGGCCTTGGGACGAATCACGTCGGCGGCAAAGTCGTGGACCCATTGCTTGAGGGTCAGGTGATCTTCGGTCAGCGCAAAGGAGGGTACGTCGGTCATGCGCAGGAGCCTAGTGCCCTGCTGCCCCACCTGTCCCACTACGTGCCGCCGCAGCCGCCGACTGGGCTCGCAAGACCACCTTTGGCAAGAACAACAAGATCAGGAACGAGAACAACCCGATGAACCCGGCATAGAGGAACACCGATGACATCGACTTGGCGAATCCTGCTTTGAACGGATGGGCCAAGGTGGGATCCATATTGATCAGGATCGAGGAGTCGTCTTCGATCTTGGCGAAGATGCCACCATCTTTGGCCTGACCACTGATGGACTCAGCGACCTCACGATTGACCGGGTCTGCCATGACCTTGGGATCCTTCAACGCAGACTGGAAGGCGGGCTCATGTGCGGCCTGCTTGAACTCCCCAGCAATATTGCCACCGACCGTGGAGAAGAGCACCGACAAGAAGATCGCCACACCGATGGTGCCACCGATCTGCCTGAAGAAGGTGGCCGAGCTCGTGGCCACACCAATCTGCTGTGGGGCCACCGCGTTTTGCAAGATGATCAACAGTGGCTGCATGCAGTTGCCGATGCCGAAGCCCAGAAGCGCCATGATCAACATGACGTGCAGCAACTCAGTGTCGGCATTGATCGTGGACAGCAACAGGAGCGATCCCGCCATGATCAGCGAGCCGAACACCGGGAAGATCCGGATCTTGCCGGTCTTCGAGGTGACCAGACCAGACATGGTTGAGGCGATCATCAAGCCGAGCACCATCGGCAGCATCATGAAGCCCGACTCCATCGGGGTGGCATCATGCACGATCTGCATGTAGAGCGGCAGCACCATCATGCCGCCGAACATCGCCATCCCGACGATCACGCTGGCCAGGATCGTCACGCTCGCTGCGCGGATCTTGAAGATTGACAACGGGATCAGCGCATCGGCCTGCATCTTGGACTCAATGATCACGAAGGCGATCACGCCCATCACCGCGGTAGCAAAGCACAACACCGACAGGGTGGAGCCCCAGCCCCATTCACGGCCCTGCTCCAAGACCGTCAACAAGGGCACGAGCGCGACGATCAGCGCGGTGGCGCCCATCCAGTCAACCCGGGCGTGACGGCGGGTGCTCTGCAAGTGCAAGGTGCGCCACACGACATACAGAGCGATGATGCCCAGCGGCACGTTGACTAGGAAGACCCAACGCCAGCCGGCAATGCCCAAGATGGTGGTTGTGCCAGCCAGGACCCCACCGATCACGGGCCCCAGCACACTCGAAGAGCCAAACATCGCCATCATGTAGCCGCTGTACTTCGCGCGCTCGCGCGGAGCGACGATGTCACCGATGATCGCCAACGACAAGGTGAAGAGTCCTCCCGCACCGATGCCTTGGATGGCTCTGAATGCAGCCAGTGTGTGCATGGAGTTGGCAAAGGCACACAGCGCCGAACCAATGATGAAGACCGTGATCGCAAACATGAAGAGCTTCTTGCGCCCCCACATGTCACCGAGCTTGCCGTAGATCGGCGTGGCGATTGTCGAGGTGATCAGATACGCCGTGGTCACCCACGCCTGGACCGACAGGCCGTGAAGATCATCAGCGATAGTGCGGATCGAGGTCGACACGATCGTTTGATCCAAAGACCCCAAAAACATGCCCATCATCAGGCCGGCAAGGATGCGCATGATCTGCGCATGGGTGTATTCACCCTCGTGGAAATCAGGCTCTTGACCTGGATGTTCTTCGGTCGCTTCAGGGGTTCTCAAAATTGGATCCTGTGTTTGGGAGGCAAGAAGGGCTAGGCGATGCCAGCACGAGAATAGTAGACTATATCAACTAGTTTTGTGGAATCTGATCTAGATCAGCCAGCCATGCTGCCGCCGATGCATCACTGGGCATCCGCCAGTCTCCGCGTGGCGACATGGTGCCACCCGCACTCACTTTGGGCCCATTGGGCAACGCCGATCGCTTGAACTGATTGACGAAGAAGCGCTCCACGAAGACGCGCAGCCATTTGGTGATTGTGGCCAGGTCATGAGAGACCCGCCAGTCCTCCGGGTAGTGCGCGGGCCAGTCACCGGTCGTGGCGTCTCCCCAGGCATGCATCGCCATGAAGGCGATCTTGCTAGGGCTGGCTCCGTGACGAAGCACATGGAAGAGAGCAAAATCCGCCAGCGAATAGGGCCCCACATTGTCTTCGGTGCGCTGAGGGGCCTGACCTGGTTTCGTGGGCACCAACTCAGGGGTAATTTCCTGGTCAAGGATTTCAGCGAGTACGCCGATCAACTCCGGGTCGGCACCCAACTGCCCGGTCGTGCTCACCCAACGGATCAAATGCTGGATGAGAGTCTTTGGCACCCCACCGTTGACGTTGTAGTGAGACATCTGATCGCCCACGCCGTAGGTGCACCAGCCCAGCGCCAACTCCGAGAGATCACCGGTGCCGAGCACGATGCCGCCGTGTTGGTTGGCCAAGCGGAAGAGATAGTCAGTGCGCAGGCCCGCCTGCACATTCTCGAAGACGACGTCATAGACCTCGCCGCCTTGCGCTGCAGCGTGCCCGATGTCAGCCAGCATCTGCCGCGCGGCAGGTTTGATGTCCAACTCGGCGAAACTCACTCCAAGCGCTCGGCAAAGGCGCTCAGCATTGTGGCGCGTCGTTTCTCCTGTCGCAAAGCCCGGCATCGTGAAGGCAAGGATCTGTGAGCGTGGCCGCTCCAGGCGATCCATCGCCTTGGCCGCCACCATGAGGGCATGGGTGGAGTCGAGGCCGCCCGAGACCCCGATCACGACCTTCGGCTCGCCAATGGCATTGAGCCGTTGCTCCAGCCCGCTCACCTGGATGTTGTAGGCCTCGAAGCAGTCTTGGGCCAATCTGGCTTCGTCGTCGGGCACGAATGGGAATCGATCGACCTTGCGCAGCAACCCAATCGGACCCGTCGGCGGGCGCAGCTCGAAGGTGATCTTGCGATAATCCGGGGCCGACCAGTCGGCGAGAGTACGACGATTGTCGTCGAAGGTGCCCTGCCTGAGCCGCTCCTGTCGGATCCGGCCGAGGTCGACGTCGACCGTCGTACGACGAGCCCCGTGCGGGAAGCGATCGCTCTCCCCCAGCAAGTCACCGCACTCATAGATCATCGTTTGGCCGTCCCAGGCCAAGTCGGTCGTCGACTCACCCAAACCTGCGGCTGCGTAGACATAGGCAGCCGAGCAGCGAGCACTGGCCGAGCGCACCAGGAGTCGGCGATCTTCGGCGCGCCCGATCGTGATTGGCGAACTGGACAGATTGGCCAGCACTGTGGCCCCGGCAAGGGCAGCTCGTGAACTGGGCGGCACCGGCACCCACATGTCTTCGCAGATCTCGACATGCAACACCAGATCTGGGAGATCGGAGGCGGCAAACAACAGATCAGTGCCGAAGGGCACCTGCTGTCCAGCCAACTCGATGCAGGCTCTGTGTTGGTCATCGCCTGGCCCGAAGTGGCGGCGCTCGTAGAACTCTCGGTGGCTGGGGAGATAGGACTTCGGCACCACACCCAAGATGCAGCCGTCATGGATGACGACTGCGCAGTTGTAGACCCGATTGGCCACCGCGATGGGCGCGCCGACGACAACGACGGGCAGCAGCCCCTTCGTGGCGTCAGCGAGTTGGCTCAATGCTTCAAGGGTGGCGCCGAGCAGCGCGTCTTGGAGGAGGAGGTCGTCGATCGCATAACCACTCACGCACAACTCTGGGAAGACCGCAATCGCGGCGGCCTCTGCGTGTGCTTGTCTGACTGCCTCGACGATCCCGGGGAGATTGGCGGTTGGATCGGCTACCCGCACCTGGGTGGTGCAGGCAGCCACGCGGGCGAAACCGTGGGTATAGGCGGAGTTGAAGTCCACGGCAGTAGTCTCGCAGACTTAAGGACAGCTTGCCTGCTTCTGTACACCCAGGCCCAATGTGAAGGATGCGATCAGATGAGTGAAGAGCCCGCCCCCTACGGCAGTGGATCCTCAAGCAATCCTGCGATCCGCAAAGTGCGCACCCACCACCTGCAAGAGATGAAGAGCAGGGGTGAGCGGTTCACCATGCTCACTGCCTATGACATGTACACCGCCCAGATCTTTGACGAGGCCGGCATTGAGCTTCTCCTCGTCGGCGACAGCGCCTCCAACAATGTCTACGGCAACGAGACCTCAATCCCGGTGACGGTCGATGAGATGCTGCCACTGACCCGGGCTGTCGCCAGGAGCGTCAAGCGAGCGATGGTGGTTGGCGACCTTCCCTTCGGCTCCTACCAACGCAGCGCCGAGCAGGCCTATGACACCGCGACCCGTTTCATGAAGGAGGGTGGGGCGCACTGCGTGAAACTCGAGGGCGGGGTGGAGATGGTGCCGCAGGTCGAGAAGCTCACCAGGGGCGGCATCCCCGTGATCGGCCACATCGGCTTCACCCCACAAAGCGAGCATGCCCTTGGTGGCTATCGCGTGCAGGGCAGAGGGGAGACCGCTCAGCGCATCCTCGCCGATGCCCGAGCCCTCGCCGAGGCAGGCGCCTTCGCCCTGGTGATGGAGATGGTGCCCGGTGATGTCGCTGGGCAGGTCACCGCCGAGTGCGGCATCCCCACGATCGGGATTGGCGCCGGCAACCAGTGCGACGGCCAGGTCTTGGTCTGGCAAGACGCCTTTGGTCTCAGAGGCGGCAAGATGGCCAGATTCGTCAAGCAGTACGCCGATCTGCGCGGCACCCTGCTGGGCGCAGCGAGGGACTACGCGCAGGATGTCCGCAGCGGTAACTTCCCCGGGCCCGAGCACACCTTCTGATCAGTGCGGATTGAGCAAATCAGTCGGCGTCTTCTTCGCCTACTTGGTCATTCCAGTTGGGGTCCTCGTCCCACTGCTGGTTGCGCTCTTTGACCTTCTCCAACGCCCGAGCCGCATCAGCCTGGGTCGGATAGGGCCCCAGCCGGTCGGCATTCTTGCAACCCTCGGTGCCCTCGACCTGACCATGCTTGAGGCAGTACCAAAACTCGCTCATGAGGAGAAACTACACTCGGGCAGGTGAATCCCGTGATTGCCGCAACGATCTCCCCTCGTCGCCCAGTGCCCGCTGACATCGCCCGACCGGAGTACGTCGATCAGCCCAACCCCGCGCCGTACACCGGCACCGAGGTCAAGGACTCCGAGACCATCGAGAAGATGCGGATCGCCGGGCGGCTGGCTGCACAGGCCCGCGACCTGGTTGGCGCGGCGATCGTGCCTGGGATCACCCACGACGAACTCGATCGGATTGGCCATGAGTTCTTGTGCGATCACGGCGCCTATCCCTCAACGCTTGGCTACAAGGGCTTCCCCAAGTCACTGTGCTCCAGTGCCAACGAGGTGATCTGCCATGGCATCCCCGACAGCCGCGTGGTCGAAGATGGTGACATCGTCAACATCGACATCACCGCCTTCATCCACGGGGTGCATGGAGACACAAATGCCACCTTCATGACTCCCGGTGTCTCCACAGAGGTACGCCTGCTCGTGGAGCGCACTGAAGAAGCTCTGCATCGCGGCATCAAGGCCGTGCGCCCCGGTCGACAGATCAATGTGATCGGGCGGGTGATCGAGTCTTATGCCAAACGCTTCGGCTATGGGGTGGTGCGGGAGTTCACCGGGCATGGGATCGGCACGTCATTCCACAGCGGCCTGGTCATCCCGCACTACGACGACCCGCATTACAACGACACCATCCAGGCAGGGATGACCTTCACCATCGAGCCGATGCTCAACCTCGGCACTCACGAATGGGACATGTGGGAGGACGGCTGGACGGTGGTCACCAAGGATCGCAAATTCAGCGCTCAGTTCGAGCACACTTTGCTGGTCACTGACACCGGCGCCGAGATCTTGACCCTGGCCTGACCGCGCCCAGTGAATCAGGCCGAGGGATGAGTTGGCCTGTAGGCCGGGTTCTGTCTCCAGGGCCCTTGCGGGCCATTGGTTGGCGACCATCCATCTAGGGGTGCCGTTGCCGACACCCTCAAGCGACCTACCCGCGCGCTCGGACGGACCGCCCTCAAACGCACGCTGTCTGGTCTTGCTCCAGGTGGGGTTTACCGAGCCGTCGATGTCACCATCAACGCTGGTGGTCTCTTACACCACCGTTTCACCCTTACCCGCTTGCACGGGCGGTCTGTTTTCTGTGGCACTTTCCCGCGGGTCACCCCGGGTGGGTGTTACCCACCACCTCGTCCTTCGGAGCCCGGACCTTCCTCGGTGACCCGCAGGTCAACGCGGCCGCCCGGCCAACTCATCCACGACGAGTCTAGCCACTCCTGCTATCCGACGTACCTCAGATTGAAGCCGAGCACTCGTTGGCCACGCTTGCCGAACTCAATCAGGCTGACTCCCCCAGGATCCAGTTGCGATCGATAGACCGACAGCAACGGCGCGCCAAGGGCATCGGCCACGATCACCTTGATCGGGGTCACATGGCTGAACACGGCGACCCGTTTGCCTTCGTGGGCCGCGACGACATCCGCACAGGCGTGGCGGACCCTGGCCTGGACTTCGATCAGCGACTCACCGGTCGCACCGGCCACCTGGTCAATCGAGGAAAAGAAGCCCATGAAGCCTTCAGGATCAGTCTTCATCACCTCGGCCATTTCGCGACCTTCCCAAGACCCGAAGCTCATCTCGGCCAGCCCCGGCTCCTCGAGGACAGGGAGTCCGACCCTGGCGGCCAGGAGGTCAGCAGACTGGCGGGCTCGCCGTACTGGCGAAGACACGATGACATCAACTTCGCCGATGAACTCCATGGCGGCGTTGATCTGAGCTTCACCTGCACTCGCCAAGGGTGGGTTCGAGCCATCGAGACCGCCGGAAAAACGTTTGGCAGTGGTGTCCGCGCTGACACCGTGGCGGACCAGGATCAGCTTCGTGCTCACAGGCCTGACTCTGAGGTGCGCACCAGGATGCGACTGCATTCCTCACAGCGGAGTACGTCGTCTGCTGGCGCACTGGCCACCATCGCCAACTCCGCGGTGTTGAGCACCAGGCCACAACCCAGGCATTCCTTGCGGCGCAAAGCGGCAGCCGCCACGCCCCCCTTGTGCTCCCGGATGCGCTCATAGAGAGCCATCAAATCTTCAGGGATCGCGCTCGCGAGTTGCGCGCGCTCGCCCTGCACCTGGGTGAACTCCGTCTTCAACTCGGCTTGTTGCGTGGCCAATGCCGCCTTGGCCTGGTCGATCTGCCCCTCGAGTACGACGAGCTGCGCCTCACCTGCGTCGAGCGAACCTTGCAACTGCTCAAGGCGCTCCATCACTTCGAGCTCTACATCTTCGAGGTCGCTGATCCGCTTCGCCAAGGACTCAAGCTCCCCAAGCATCCGCTCAAGTGCCTTGGGGTCAGAGATCGCTCCAGAATCAACCATCGATTGGTCTCGTTGCTGGCGGGACTTGACCTGTTCGACGTCGGCATCGGCCCGCGATTGCTCGTCAGTGACGTCTGTGACCTGCACCCTGAGGTCGCGCACTTCACCTTGGATTGCCTTGTGCTGTTGAAGGAGGTCGGCCACGACCTGCGCCTCGGGGAGGCGGGCCAACCTGTTTCGCAGATTGTCACCAGACGTGTCCAGCGCCTGCAGGTCGAGCAATCGCAGCTGGACGAAGGGGTCGGCTTTCAGTGGAAGCTCCTAGGCTCGCAGGGTCCATGGGTCGGTGTTGACCTGGCTCACATTGACCTCCACCCTATCGGGCAGTCGGGCACGCAATCGTTCTTGGAGCACGGGCAGCCACAACGACTCAGCGGCATAGTGGGCAATGTCGATCAAGGCCACCCCGCCTTCCTCCAAGAACTCCGAAGCCGGGTGATGTCGCAAGTCAGAGGTGATGTACACATCTGCTCCTGCTCTGCGGGCCTGACTCAGCAAGAAGTCACCCGCACCCCCACACAGAGCCACCTTGCCGATGCGCTGATTCGGGTCACCGGCAACCCGCACCCCATGAGCAGTCTCGGGCAATGTCTCGCTCAGTTGTTTGGCGAATTCAGTCAAGGTCAGACGCTCGGGCAACTCCCCAAGCCGGCCTGATCCGCGGTGTGCTTCGGCTAAGGCTGCCAACTCCAAGACGTCGAAGGCCGGCTCCTCATAAGGATGCGCTGATCGCATCGCAGCCAACACCTGATCTCGAATGCCTCGCGGACTCACCACCTCCAGCCGGACCTCGCGCACATCAGTCGGCTCCCCAACCACACCGATGGCAGGGTTGGCGCCCGAGAGCGGTCGGAATCTGCCAATACCCACACTCTGGAATGAGCATGAGTCGTAGTTTCCGATGGCCCCGGCACCTGCCCCCGCCAAAGCGGCCCGCACCGACTCGGCAGCGTCTTCGGGCACAAACACGACGATCTTGTCCATGGGCAAGCGTGCGTCTGCCTCGAGTGGGCGAATCTCCCGCAAGCCAAGTGCCCGAGCGATGGCATCAGAGACGCCGCCTTCGGGCGCGTCAGCATTGGTGTGAGCGGTGAACAGAGCGATCCCTGATGACACCAGCAAGTGCGCCAGTCGGCCCTTGGGAGTAGTGGCTGCCATCGAGTGCACGCCGCGCAGGAAGAGCGGATGGTGACAGATGATCATGTCCGCCCCTGCTTCCACGGCCTCGTCGGCCACTGCCTGCACCGGGTCAACAGCCAGCAGCAGCCGATCGACCTCTGCTGAGGGATCTCCCAGCACGAGTCCCACCCGATCCCAGTCGTCAGCGAACGCAGGTGGATACCACTCATCCAGCAGGGTGATGATCTCGCCAACGGTTGTCATGTCGGTGAGCGTAGCCGCAAGTGGCGTCGTACGGGTCAGTTGACCTGACGCTCCTGGCCCTCCCAATAGGGAGCCCGCAACTTGAACTTCTGCAGCTTGCCGGTCGCGGTACGGGCCAATACATCACGGAACTCCACCGTAGTGGGGGCCTTGTAGCCGGCGACCTTTGACTTGCAATGCGCGATCAACTCGGCCTCGGTGAGTGAGGAGCCGGGAGTCTTGACCACCAGCGCCTTGATCGTCTCACCCCACTTGGCATCGGGTACGCCGATCACCGCCACCTCTTCGACGTCAGGGTGGGAGAAGATCACGTCTTCGACCTCGACGGAGGAGACATTTTCGCCACCCGTGATGATCACGTCTTTCTTCCGATCGGAGATCGACAAGTAGCCGTCATCGCCGATCACGCCGCCGTCGCCAGTGTGGAACCAACCATCGCCCAGGGCGGCTTCGGTCTCCTCGGGTTGATTCCAGTAGCCCTCGAGACAGACATTGGACCGAGCCAGCACTTCACCGGACTCGGAGATCTTCACCGTGGTGCTGATCGACGGCTGCCCGGCACGCATCAGCTTCACTGCGCGCTCCTCAGGAGCAAGGTCATCCCATTCGGCACGTGAGCGATTGACCGTGAGCAAGGGTGACGTCTCGGTCAAGCCATAGATCTGGATGAACTCCCAGCCGAGCTCGGTCTCGATCCGGGCAATCGTCTTGCTCGGCGGCGGCGCACCGGCAACCACCATCCGCACCCGATCTCGCCCAGGCACCTCGCCCTCCCAGGACTTGGCCGCGTCAAGGATGGCCGCGACCACAGCGGGTGCTCCGCACAGCAGGGTCACCCCATGCTCGTCGATCCGCCGGAGGATCTCGTGACCATCGACCTTGCGCAGCACAACTTGCTTGACCCCAAGGCCGGCCATCGCAAAAGGCATCCCCCAGCCATTGCAGTGGAACATCGGCAGCGTGTGCAGGTAGACATCGCGGTCGGTGCAACCCAGGTGCAAAGCCATGGTGATCGCATTGGTCCAGATATTGCGATGAGTGATCTGGACTCCCTTGGGACGAGCAGTCGTGCCAGAGGTGTAGTTGATCGCGGCGGTGGCATTCTCGTCGGCCTCCCAGGCCGTGGGCTCCACGCCTTCGAGATACATCTGGGAGTCGTCCTCGCCGATGATGAACTTGTGCTCACACTCGACATCGACCAAGTGGTCTTTGAGCTCCGGGTCGACATAGAGCACTCGTGCTCCGCTGTGCTCGATGATATAGCGCACTTCTTCGGCTGAAAGCCGGAAGTTGATCGGCACGATCACTCGTCCAGATCCACACACGCCGAAGAAGGCGGTGAGCAATCGACCGGAGTTCTGTGAGACATAGGCGACCCGATCACCAACACCGATGCCGAGTTGATCCAGCCTCGCCGCCTGGGCCCGGGCCAACTCCGCGACTCGACGATAGGTCGGTGACCCAAGAGATGGTGCTGGCTGGTCAGGCTCATCAACCACACCCGTGCGATCGCCGTACACCGCCAGCGCACGAGCCAAGAAGTCCATGGCCGAAAATGGAACGATCATCAAGCACCTGCCTCAAGATGGAGTGTGAGGGACAACACATTATGCATCCAGGAGGCTGCAGGAGGCACGCACTGGGGCTGACGAACTTCTCGCGCAACTCAGTTTGTGCGGTCGTGTCCCTGGTGTTTGAAACTCAACTCGGCCTGACCTGATCTGGCATGCCAGGCATTTATGCCGACCAACAGCAATGAAAGCGCCACACAGATCCAGCCGATGCCGCGAATCAGACCCACCATGTCGTCAATCGCCCAAAACGAGGCCAGGAAGCAGACCGCCGCAATCACCATTGGAATTATCGCTCTGCGCAGGCCGAGTGCCGCGCCAGCGATCATGCCCCGGCTCATGCATCGGCCCCTTCCTGGAGCACACCCTGTACCGCTGTCGGGTCATCAATGCGATATTTCGCAAAGGCCTGCGTGACAACTTCTGGTTGCACTTCACCACGAGCCGCCAATGCCTGAAGGGCCGCCACGACCACGCTCTCGGCATCGACTTGGAAGTAGCGTCGTGCTGCTGCCCTGGTGTCAGCGAAGCCATAACCATCGGTGCCCAGGACATGGAAGTCAGTTGGCACCCACTTGGCGATCTGGAGTGGCACGGCCCGTTGGAAGTCGGTCACGGCCACGACCGGACCGGTTGCGGAGGCGAGTTGTCTGGTGACGAATGGGGTTGGCCGAGGATCACTCGGGTTGTTGAGCCAGCTCCTCTCGCACTCGATTGCCTCTCGGGCCAACTCATTCCAAGAGGTGACCGACCACAAGTCAGCCGCGACACCCCACTCTTCAGCCAGCATCTGCTGAGCCTGATCGATCCAGGGCATCGCCACACCTGAAGACATCAGTTGTACTCGTGGACGTCCGTCGCCTGGCCCACTGGACTTGTGGAGATAGAGACCTTGCAGCAAGGCCGCAATATCGAGGTCTGCTGGCTCGGCGGGCTGATGCACTGGCTCGTTGTAGACCGTGACATAGAAGACGACATTCTCGCCTTGCGGATGGTCAGGCGTCGAGGAATACATCCGCTGCAAGCCGGACTGCATGATGTGCGCCACTTCGTAGGCAAAGGCTGGGTCATAGTGGATGATCCCCGGGTTGGAGGCAGCCAACAGTGGCGAGTGGCCATCGGCGTGCTGCAATCCCTCACCGGTCAGGGTCGTGCGACCAGCGGTGGCCCCGATCAGGAAGCCCCGCGCCATCTGGTCGGTCATCGCCCAGATGAAGTCCCCGATGCGCTGAAAACCAAACATCGAGTAGAAGATGAAGAACGGGATCATCGGCTCACCGTGCGTGGCGTACGACGATCCGGCTGCCGTGGCCGAGCAAAGAGCGCCGGCTTCGGAGATGCCCTCATGCAACATCTGGCCATCCACCGCCTCACGCCACTTGAGCAGCAAGCGCCGATCGACCGACTCGTACTGTTGACCGCCTGGGTTGTAGATCTTGGCGCTCGGGAACATCGAGTCCATCCCGAAAGTGCGATATTCATCAGGCGCAATCGGCACGATCCGCTTGCCGATCTCCTCATCCTTCATCCAGTCGCGCAGTTGCCGCACCAAAGCCATGGTGCTGGCCACCTTCGTCTGTCCGGAGCCGGTCTTGAGGTCGGCGTAGATCTCATCGCCGGGCACCTTGAGTTGGCGGCCCTTGACCTCGCGCTTGGGCAAGGGGCCACCCAGAGCCCGGCGGCGTTCGAGCATGTACTGGATGGCGTCGGAGTCTTCGCCCGGATGGAAGAACGGCGCGGTCTTGTCGGAGTGGAAGCGGTCTTCGATGTCGCGGTCACTCATCGGCAAGCGCAACCGGTCGCGGAACTTGAGCAGTGACTCGAGATTGAGCTTTTTCATCTGGTGGGTGGCATTGCGACCTTCAAGCGCCTCGATGCTCCAGCCCTTGACGGTGTGCGCCAAGATCACGGTCGGCTGCCCCACGTGCTTGGTTGCCGCGTCGAAGGCGGCGTAGACCTTGCGATAGTCATGGCCACCTCGAGGGAGCTTCTCGATCTGACGGTCGCTCATGTGCTCGACCATCTTGCGCAAGCGGGGGTCGGGACCAAAGAAGTGCTCGCGGTTGTAGGCGCCGTCTTCCACTGAGAAGTTCTGGAAGGCACCGTCAGGGGTGCGGTTCATCTGGTTGACCAGCACGCCGTCGACATCTCGCGCCAGCAGGTCGTCCCACTCACGGCCCCAGATCACCTTGATCACATTCCAACCAGCCCCCCGATAGAGGGTCTCGAGCTCTTGGATGATCTTGCCATTGCCCCTGACCGGGCCATCGAGTTGTTGCAGATTGCAGTTGATCACGAAGACGAGATTGTCGAGCTCTTCACGGGGCGGGAGATTGATCGCGCCCAGAGACTCTGGCTCCCCCATCTCGCCGTCACCGAGGAAGGCCCAGACCCGTTGCTGGCTGGTGTCCTTGATGCCTCGGTTGTGCAAATACCGATTGAACCTCGCCTGGTAGATGGCGTTCATTGCCCCCAGGCCCATCGATACCGTGGGGAACTCCCAGAAGTCCGGCATCAGCCTCGGGTGGGGATACGACGGGAGGCCCTGGTGTGGGCCGTGCTGGACCTCTTGACGGAAGTTGAGCAATTGACCCTCGCTCAAGCGTCCTTCCAAGAACGCTCGGGCATAGATGCCCGGAGAGGCATGCCCTTGGAAGAAGATCTGGTCGCCACCGCCGGGGTGATCCTTGCCTCTGAAGAAGTGGTTGAAGCCGACTTCGTAGAGGCTCGCGGCCGACTGATAGGTGGCGATGTGGCCGCCGACCTCAAGACCTGGCCGGTTGGCGTCAGACACCATGACGGCGGCATTCCACCGGATGTAGCTGCGCACTTGCCGCTCAATGTCTTCATCCCCGGGGAACCACGGCTCCTGACCAGGCGGGATGGTGTTGATGAAGTCGGTACTGCGCAGGTCGGGCAGACCCACAGCCTTCTCGCGGGCTCGCTCCAAGAGCCGCAACATCACATAACGTGCTCGGTCTTGTCCCCGCTCATCAACGAGTGACTCAAATGAGGCCAACCAGTCGTTGGTTTCGTCCGGGTCGATGTCGGGCAGTTGTCGCGACGTACCGGCATGAATCACCGGTCGAGGGGAGAGTTGGGGGTCTTGTTCGCTTGAAATCGGTTGGTTCTCGCTCACACATCCCATGTTGTCACCAAATGCCAACGTTCGGTATCTACTGGACAGTAGTCTTGCCTTGCTTGCAAAGTGGGCCCCATTTCCGGTGGACTACCTTTGACATCACTGACTGAAAGCGAGGAACACGGTGACTCCGAGCGCAGCAAGCGCGGATAACCAGGTAGGCAACCGCCTTGGCTTGTCCAAGGGGATGGTTGTCCAAGAGCTTGGCTGGGACGACGACGTTGACGACTCGGTGCGCGAGGCCATCGAGAATGCAATCGATGCCGACCTCGTCGACGGCGATTACGGCGATGTCGTCGAAGCAGTGATCTTGTGGTGGCGCGAGGGAGATGGTGACCTCGTCGACGCCTTGGTGGACACCCTCACTGATCTGGTCGGCGGCGGCACGGTCTGGCTGCTCACCCCCAAGGTAGGTAGGCCAGAAGCAGTCGATGCGGCCGACATCACCGAGGCTGCCCCGATCGCTGGTTTGGCCACCACGACGACCTTCCCGGTGAGTCAAGACTGGGCGGCAACTAGATTGGTGGCACCCAAGAGCCGCTAAGGGAGCATCCATGCCGGACCACAATCCCCCATCACTGCGCCAGCTGAGCCAGCTAGCCGCCGATCAAGTGCTGCGTCAAACGCGCATGGTCAAGACGATGGCCAAGGCAGGGGTGATCCGGCCCCACAATCCAGTGCGGCTGGCGGCAGCAGCCAAGACGATCCTCGATAAAGGCATTGGCTTCGCCGGCGGAATCGGCGCCCAAGCAGCACTCAATCCTGATCGGGTAGCGGTGATCGACGAGCTCGGCTCGCTGACTTGGGATGAACTCGACAAACGCTCCACCCGCTTGGCCCGTGCCTTGGCCGATCGTGGCGTCACCTCGCGAGACAGCATCTCCGTACTTTGTCGCAACCACCGTTATTTCATCGAAGCATCAACTGCTGCTTCGAAACTAGGCGCAGACATCCTCTATCTCAACACCGCATTTGCGGCACCGCAACTGGCCGACGTGTGCGCGCGCGAGGAGCCCTCATTCGTCATCCACGATCAGGAGTTCAATGGCCTGATGGAGCGCTCACAGATCAACCAAGAGCGCATCTTGGCCTTCATTGACAACCCCCAAGAGGTCACTCTCCCCACGATCGAAGACCTGATCCAACGCAGTTCAAGCCGAGCCATGACCAAGCCACCGCGGCTGTCGCGCCCGATCATCTTGACCTCAGGTACGACCGGCACCCCCAAAGGCGCCCCCCGATCAGAAGCCGGCCTCGATGGCGCAGTTGCACTCCTGTCAAAGATCGACTTCCGCGCAAATGGCGTCACCCATATCGCCGCGCCCGTATTCCACACTTGGGGCTGGGCCCACCTCAACCTCGCCATGCTCTTGAGCTCGACGGTCGTGCTTCAGCGCCGCTTCGATCCCGAAACCTGCCTAGACCTACTTCGCCGATATCAATGTGACACCTTGGCAGTCATCCCAGTCATGTTGCAGCGCATCCTGGCCCTCCCCGAAGACAAGCTTCGCGGCGACTGGTCCTTCCTCAAAGTCGTGGCAGCCTCCGGCTCGGCCTTGCCGGGCAATCTCTGTCTGGAGTGGATGGATCACTTCGGCGACAATCTCTTCAACACCTACGGCTCCACCGAGGTCGCCTGGGCCACGATCGCGCGACCAGATGAGTTGCGCATGGCGCCCGGCACTGCAGGCAGACCGCCGTACAACACAGTGGTCCGGCTGTACGACGAGCAGGGCAACCCTTCTGCCAAGGGTGCTCACGGGCGTATCTTCGTAGGCAACTCCATGCTCTTCGGCGGCTACACCGGCAAGAGTGGAGGCACCAAGGAAGTCATTGACGGGCTCATGTCGACCGGTGATGTAGGGAGCTTCGACGAGCACGGGTTGTTGTTCGTAGAAGGCCGCGACGACGAGATGATCGTCAGCGGTGGCGAGAATGTCTTCCCGGCCGAGGTCGAAAACGCCCTCTCTCGTCATGACTCAGTGCATGAGGCCGCAGCCATCGGCGTACCAGATGAAGAGTTCGGGCAGCGGCTGCGTGCGTTCGTGGTGACCATCGATGAGGTCAGCGAATCCGACCTGAAAGATTGGGTCAAGCAACAACTGGCTCGCTACAAGGTGCCGCGAGAGATCATCTTCATGGACGAACTCCCCCGCAATGCCACCGGCAAGATCCTCAAGCGCGAACTCAAGGAATACGACCACTCGTGAGCCTCACCATTGGCAGCCCCGCCCCCGACCTCGTGTTGCCCGACCAGTATGGAGCTGAGTTTTCTCTGTCCGACCTACGCGGCAAGAAGGCCCTGCTCTTGGTCTTCTATCCCTTCGCCTTCTCCGGCGTGTGCACCGGAGAGCTAACCGGCTTTCGTGACCAACTGGAGAAGTTCGAGACCGAGCACACCACTTTGGCGACCGTGTCATGTGATCCGATGTTTTCGCTACGAGCCTATGCCGATGCTGATGCGCTGTTCTTCCCACTGTTGAGCGACTTCTGGCCACACGGTGAGGTCTCACGCACCTACGACGTCTTCGACGAGGCCAAGGGGTGCAGCACACGGTCGTCGTACGTCATCGATGCCGAAGGCATGGTGCGCTGGGCTGTCCACTCACCCATGGGAGTGGCCCGTGACCTTCATGAGCAAGCGCGAGCCTTGACAGCAGCTGTCTAGTCCACCAAGTCCGTTAATGACTAAACCTATGGCGGATTGAGGCAAGTTCGGCAATCATCGATCTATCGCGATCGCTGGTGACCCGAGACGCCAGCGGTCGCGATTTCCATTCCCGGCATACACTCCCCTAGGCTGTCTGCGGCCCACTGATTGTGTGGCCGATGAGGGCGTATAGCTCAGCGGTAGAGCTCTGGTCTTACAAACCAGCGGTCGCAGGTTCGATCCCTGCTGCGCCCACCCAAAGTGCATTACTAAACAGAGACCGCCCGCCGCGGTGTAGGCGTAGGTCGTTCATCTCGGGTTGATGGCGAAGTCCAATAGCGTTCGTGATCGTTGCCGATCTTCAGACCACTGCGCCCAAAGCGACTTTGCGGGCGCCCCCGATGCATGGCGGCCCTTGTCGGTGGTGATGGTTAGCCTGAGCAAGCAGTAACCCCGGAGACTTGCTCTCGCAGAGGCCTTCCGGGGTCTTCGATATTCAAGTTACCACGGGAGAGACAACAGTGATTGTGAACGAGGCGGACCCGGCACGCGTCGCCGTTGCGCTCTCGCCTGAGCGGCTTGTGCCTTAACTCCGAGCGGCGCACGGTGAGCTCGACAAGGCGCTTCGCCTCTACGAATGGAACCTCGCCGTATCGGGTGGCCTCTACGAAGCTCTCGGCATCCTTGAAGTCATTCTCCGTAACGCCCTGGGTGCACAGCTCGCCACGCACCACGGCACCCTCTCCGGGCACTGGTACGACGACCCGCTCGGCGTACTTTCCAGCCTCGCCCACGAGGACATCGCCGCCGCCCGTCGTCGGGTGCGGAAGCGGCGCCTTCCCGAACCTTCAGCCGCAGAGCCGCGCTGTTGTCTACCGGTCTCTAGACGAGCTACACACGGTCAGGAACAGGATCGCCCACCACGAGCCGGTCCACGGCCGAGACCTGACCGCCGACACGCTCACCATCTACCGGCTGCTCGACTGGATCGATGCCGACGTCCGCGCCTGGGCAGTGTCGCTCTCACGACTTCAGCCACTCATCGCCGCCCGTCCGAACTGACATTGCTGATCAGCGGATCATCCGGCTCTCAAGGAGGAAATCTGTGGGACCACTCAACTGTGGTCGACGATCCATTGTTTGGTGAACTCCGCCTCAGCCCGCACCTGATCAAGAGCCTGACCACCGGCAAAATCAGCGATCTTGCCGCCGATCAACGGGATATTCACCTTCACTTCGCCGATGACGTGATGGGCACACCCTGACTCGGTGGGCTCAAGACGCAAAGTGCCTCCAGTGGTGCTAGGTACCCCAACGGCATCGGCTTCCCAAGTGCCTTCACGGGAGCCGTCTGCACGGGCCGTTCCCCACTGTTCCGTCTGCACAATCGTGTTTTCGGGCTTGAGGACCTTCTTGGCGAAACCTGGCACATTCATGGCCACAACTCGACGTACGACGAGATGCTGCCCACCATTGGTGGTGTCGTTCTTCTCCACGTCGGCGCCAGCAGAGCCAATGGCTTCATATTTTGCCTCGATGAAGGCAGGGTCGGCAAAGATTGCGAAGACCGTCTCTACATCGGCGTTGTACTCATAGATCTCGTGGAATTTCATGAATGAATATCAACACATCCGCGATCAAATGTCGCGCCCTACTTGCCACCAGCCCTTCGAAGTTCGCTACAGTCCCTGCCGTGTCACCCGAAACAGCACTGGACGAGATCGCAAAGCTCATTGAGTTGATCGTGGGCACGCCCGCAAGCGCAGTGCAGCCAGACCAGGCCTTCGTCGCTGATTTGGCCGTTGACTCGCTGTCAATGGTGGAGTTGTTGGAGGGCTTGCAAAACGAAGTGGGTTTGACGCTCACTCCTCAAGAGGTCGCGCAGGTCAAGCGGGTTAGCCAACTGATGCGGTTTATCGTGGAGCGTTGCTGAGCACTCCCCACGCGTGTGTGGGCCCTCCCAAGATGGGTCCACACACCCCGAAAGCGCAGGGGTGTTGACCTCAGACGACCTTGTGCATCCACCTGACGGGGGCACCATCGCCGGCATAACGGAATGTCTCAAGCTCGTCATCCCACGCTCGTCCGAGCAGTCGGTCTATCTCCAACTCCAAGGTGGTCTCACCAAGAGCTGCCTTGACCACCGCAGCCTTAAGTCGGTCTTCAGGGATCATGATGTCTCCGTGGAGTCCGGTGACGGCATGGAAGACACCCAGGTGCGGGGTATAGCAGTAGCGCGCGCCCTCCGTGCTGGGCGTGGGCTCCTCGGTTACCTCGAATCGCAAGTGCTCCCAGCCGCGCAGGGCACTTGTGATCGCGGCAGCTGTGCCGGCATCGCCTACATAGGAGAACTCCGCGCGATAACTCCCAGACTGAGCTGACTGCTCGGTCCATTGAAGGTTTGGCGCAGCATGAAGTACGCCGCCAATCGCCCACTCGATATGTGGGCACAACGCAGACGGCGCTGAGTGGATGTAGACAACTCCACGAGTCGCAAACTGAGTCACGGCTGACCTCCGGTTCTTTACCTACGGCGTGAGTTACGCCTTCCCCAGCGGACTCAACGAGGTGTCAGGAGTTGTCAGTGATGTGACTGATGTGAAGTTATGTGCCCATTGTGACTCAAATGGGCCCCGTAATCCAAGACCCTGTGCCGATCAGGTCGATTTCTTTGCTGATTTCTTCGCTGGACGGGGCCCAAGCACCAAGGTCTTCTTCAAGATCTCCGTGGCCAAACCCAGACCACCCAAGTGCGACTCGCCCTTGATCTCGGTGAACTTGACCGACGGAAGGCGCTCAGCCATGTGCTCGCCGTGACGG